>JBATKU010000278.1:0-24292 GCA_049669725.1 Desulfobacterales bacterium | reverse complement strand
TGTTTGTGTCACAGAAAGGATGCTGTCGTTGGAAGCGGACAGAATCCATTTGGTAAGGGCGCTTCGGTCTTCCTGCAGGCCTTCTGGAATTCCCTTCCCATGAAAATGCACACGGACACCCGATCGTGTTGATCGGCAGTAGATGGTATAGACCTGCTTCCCGTAGTCGCGAAACAGCAAATTCCCCTTACCAAACGTGCAGCCAGCGACACACTGCAAAGCGTCAACACCGCATGCGTCATTCTCCACGATTGCTACCAGTTCTTCGTCTTCAGCACGAAACAATTCAAGACTTTCCATTGCAGCGGTGGCCATTCTGTACCCTATGGCAAGCCCGGGGCATTCATGTCCGTGGAACTGGATAATCTCCTCGTATGTCATATGACATCTCCTCTTTCAAATGAAATTCGCAAGGATATTAAGAGGGTGATATAAGAGGTTGTAGAAAAAAACGCTCGAATAACGGAACGATTTTTTAACAATCGCGGTGACTAATCTTCTGTGAATCTCCCGTCATCAACTGCTTTCTCGATCTTCCTGCTTTTTTTTTCGAGCCAACCGATTTTTTCAACCGTGTGAACATCAAAGGCCGGGACATAGGGTTTGATGTCCAATAGCGGTGTGCTGTCGACCACATCAACATTTTGGATGCGTAAGGTTCTCTCATTGATCTCAACCAGCCGTACGACGGATATACCGATCGGATTTGGTCGCGAAGGTGCCCGGGTAGCAAAAAGACCATGCTGGTCGTCATCCAAAAAGGGTTTTACTTTAAGGGAGAATTTTTTGGACAAATGAAAGTGATAAATTATAAAGATGTGCGAGAAGCCCGCCAGATCTTCCAGTCCCTCGGCAAATTCCGGATAAATTTCAATGTGCCCTTTGATGCCCTCGGCAGCGGTTGGCTGTATGGGGGATCCTTGGGGGGTTTTATGGGGAGAATGGATAATTCCGATAGGCCGGTATTCGATGATTTTCATTTGGCTTTCCTAACCTGGATCCGCCGGAGGCGGAGAAACAAAAGGATTCAAACTTAGAGCCTAATTTTGCAACCACTCAATTTGTCTACCTGAGCGCTTTTTTTGCCCTTTGATCACCATCAAGATTACCCTGACGTTTGGTTATGAAATGGATGGGGCACGATGAACGAAATTTGCAATAGATTTCAGGATCCCGGCATTCAAGGCATTCCTCGCACATATAAATATCATGTTTCATGCAGACATAACTGGTTTCCCTATCGGGATGATTTACACAGGGTTTCAAATCCACACCTCGGTTTTTAGAAGTGGTTTTAAAACCCGATCTAATCCGCCTTGTATGGCGGATCTTTGGACGTGATCTGAGGATTTTTAACCACTTCTGAATTAATCGCTAAAGGTTTTGATTTTATTGCCGATCTAAAGAGTTGGGATAAATTAAAATCATCTCAGGATGAATTCGTCAATCTTTTTATCATTCGCTCTGGAGGGCAACTAATAATCAGACCCGAAAATGATAAAAAAGTTACATCCTTCCGATAATGCGGCATCATCGCCCTATAGTAGAGGAATGGACAATGAAAAAGGCTGCTTTTTTCATCATAATTTTTGTGCTCTGTCCGATTTTCCATCCTGCCCTGGCCGGCAGTGCGCCGGCAGAAATCATATTGGCCAGTGAAGAATGGGCCAATGCAACCAACAAGGACGGTACCGGCCTATACTGGGATATCTTCAGGGCTGTCTACGAGCCGGTGGGTATCAAAACCAAATTTATTATCCGATCCTACAAAGGATCCGTTAGTCTGGTCAAAAAGAACCAGGCCGATGCTGCCGTCGGAATTTATCCGGAGAAGATTCAGGGTGCATTATCCTCGAAGTATCCATTTGTCAAAGACTATGTGCTGGTGCTGTTCAAGAAAAATGAGCTAAACCAGTGGAACGGACAGGAGACGCTTAAAAACAAAAAAATCGGCTGGATAAAGGGCTATTCCTATGATGACTACCTGGAAGTTCCGGTCATCAAGAAAGAATTTTCCAAACGCGAGAGCATCCTCCTCCGCCTGGATAAAGACCAGATTGATTTTTATATGGATACCCGCAATGATGTGGAATCCGTTTTAAACAAAGGTATTATTGACGTCACCCGTTACACCGTTGAGACAGTGCTCGAACTCGAACGTTACCTTGTTTTTGCGAATAATATAAAAGGCAAAGAACTCAAAAAAATATTTGATTATCGTTTCCCTCACCTCGTCAAAACCGGAGAAATCGAGAAACTGTTCGCCAAGTGGAACTGGTAGTACTCAGAGGTTGACGGGTTCTGCGTTCAGGGTTTCCTCATACTTTATCCACATTTTTTTGTACTCACGGTTTTTCTTTCCGCCATAAATGGTTTTTTATATTCCCGGCAAATTTCATTTTCTGCATTAAATCTCAATCGTAAAAAATTGCATTGCCATTAAATTGGAATTAACATATTAATTCAGAATATAAACGAGTGGTTAATATGAAATTCAACCGAATTCTGACTTATATTCTGTTTCTGGTTTTGCTGGCTGTTTTCCTTAATAACAGAGCAGCCCAGGCCGCCGATTCAACAGAATCTGCCGGCCCGACGGGCCAAAGGATTACAGTTGCCGTAAGCACAGATACCGTACCCTTTCATTTTGTCGATGATCAGGGACAACCCTCCGGTATCATCGTGGATATGTGGCGATTGTGGTCCAAGAAAACCGGCGTTGAAATCAAATTTATACCTGCACCTTGGAACGAGACCATTGTCATGGTTAGAGATGGTCGCGTCGACGCGCACGCGGGACTGAACTTTAATCCGGATCGGGAAAAATTTCTGGATTTTGGAAACCCCTTGACCAGAAGTGACAGCTTCTTTTTCTTTAATAAAAATATATATGGTATTGACGCCATTGAAGATCTCATTGCTTTCAGAATTGGTGTCGTCAAGGGGGCTCACGAGGCATCAATTCTGAAGGCAGCTCTGCCTCAAGCTACCCTGATTGAATATGACGACCAGAAGGCTTTATACGATGCCGTAAACCGAGGAGAGATAAAGGTTTTTGCGGATGTTGAGCAAATGGCCCGTCACTTTCTCACCCAGCGAGGCATTGCCCACCAATACCGGTACAACCTGGAACATCCCCTGGATAAAAACGCCTTTTACCCTGCTGTAGGTGAAGGCGGTACCAAATTGACTTTAATCGAAAAGGGCTTTGAAAAAATTTCAGTCCAGGAAAGAGCTGAGATTGAACGCCGTTGGATATCCCCCAGACTGAAAGATGTTCTTATCATCGCCTGTGAGCGCAACTACCCGCCTTTCACCCAGCTCGGTATCAACGGCAAGCCCAGCGGTCTGCTCATAGATCTCTGGCGTCTTTGGGCGAAAAATACAGGCAATCAAGTCGAATTTTTGATGACAGATTGGCCCGATACCCTCAAAGCGCTGGAAAATGGAACTGCCGACATCCACTCCGGCCTGTATCACACCGCTGAACGTTCACTCTGGATACACTTTTCCAGACCGATATATGAAAATGTTTCGGCCTTTTTTTATGTTCCTGAATTCGGTGAGATTCAAACGGTTCAAGAGTTGGCAGGGCAAAAAGTGGGTGCACTGCGTGACAGTTACCAGGCTGAGTATGTGGCTATCCACTACCCTGATATGGACTTAATTGAGTTCGGCAGTTACCCCGCCTTGCTCGAGGCGGCCGCTAAAGGCTTGATTAAAGCGTTTATGGATGAGCTTTTACCGATGAAGGACAGAATGCTCCATCAATATGAGCGGGGTCAATTCGAAACACTGGAAGAGCCGCGCATCAGCAACCAGATGCATGCCGGCACCCTCAGCAACAACGCCAAGCTGATTGCCGCCATAAATGCAGGCCTGAGCAGCATTACCCCGCAGGATTGGCTGGAACTGGAAAAACGCTGGATCATTGACCCTGCGGATCGGTTTTATGCCAAAAAGCAGATAAGAATCGATTTGAGCCCCAGAGAAATCGCCTGGCTGGCCGCCCATAAAAAAATCCGTATCGGCGTTGATCCGGGCTATGCGCCGTATAGTTTTATTGATGAATCCGGCAAGTATGCCGGGGTCTCTGCTGATTTTGTGCACATCATCAGAGAGCGCCTGGGAATCGACATGGAGATGGTCCCGGGACTCAACTGGGAAGAAGTTCTTGAAGGGACCCGGCAGGGGACGGTCGATGTCATTACCACCGCCCGTAAAACCACGGAGAGAGAGAGTTTTCTGAACTTCAGCCAGACCTATATTCCCACACCGCTGGTGATCATAACCCGCAGGGATTTTTCTGCCATTAAAGGACGTTATGATATCGAAGGCCGGAAGATAGCCCTGGTAAAAGGTTATGCCAGCCATGAGAAAATAGTGCGGGATTACCCTAAAATTGAGCCGTTCTGGTATTCCCAACCATTGTATGCCCTCAGGTCCGTGGCGCTCGGAAAATCGGACGCCTATATCGGCTCCCAGGGGACTTCCGCGTATTTGATGAGCAAGCACACCATTACCAATCTTAAAGTCGCCGCGATTTTTGATGACAGTCTGGATGGACAGCGTTTGGCGGTGCGCAAAGACTGGCCGGAGCTGGCGGCGATTCTCGATAAGGCCCTGGACACCATTTCTGAAAGTGAACGCCTTAAAATATTAGGCCAATGGATCCACACAGAGCCCGACCGGGTCCGGCAAAAAAAACTTGTCCTTTCTGAAGAAGAAAAAGCCTGGCTGGCTGAGAATAAAAACATCCGCCTCGGTGTGGATCCGAGCTGGCCGCCGTTTGAATTTTTTGATGGGGCCAGGATCTATTCCGGAATCAGTTCGGGTTATGTGCGCTTGCTGAATGATAAATTGAACCTTAACATGAAACCCGTATCGGATATCAGCTGGTATGAAGTTATGCAAAGGGCCAGAAAAGGGGGTATCGATGTTTTGCCGTGCGTTGCCAAGACGCCGGAGCGAGCGAAGTTTTTACGCTTCACCAAGCCCTACCTGAGTTTTCCGATGGTCATCGTCACACGGCAGGACTCATCGTTTATCAGCGAGGTTTCAGGCTTCGAAGACGGTAAGGTTGCCGTCGTCAAAGGTTATGCCACCCAGGAGTATTTGGAAAGAGATTACCCGGATCGCAAATTTCATCTGGCCGGTGATATCGATGAGGCACTCAAAGCCGTGTCCAAAGGTAAGCTGGAGGCCTTTGTCGGAAATCTGGCCTCTTTTACCTATGCAACTCAAAAACTGGGACTGACCAATCTTAAGGTCATGGCAACAACCCGTTATCGCTATGATCTGGCTTTTGCCGTTCGAAATGACTGGCCGGAATTGGTCAGAATTCTGAATAAAAGCCTGGCGTCTATACCCGAACCGGAAACAAGTGGCATTCATAATCGCTGGATCAATGTGCGCTTTGAACGCCAGTTTGATTGGTCGCTGGTTCTAAAAATTGTCCTTCCCATTATTCTGGCTGGCGGCATCATTCTGGCCACTTTCATAAAATGGAACCGAACGCTTTCCAAAGAGGTCACCGAGCGGAAACTGGTCGAGAACGCCCTGAAAGAAAGCCGGGCGTCCGCCCGAGGTTTGCTTGACGCTACGCGCGAATCTCTTTTCCTTTTAGACAGCAAAGCTACTATACTGGCAGCAAACACAACGGCCGCCCAAAGATTTCAAAGGACGCCGGTCCAAATTTCGGGGATCAATTTTTTTGATTTACTGCCTGATAACGTTCGGGAAGCCAGAAGAACATACTTCGACCAGGTGATGCAAACCGGTCAACCGGTTGATTTTGAAGCCGTTCGGGATGGCTTTATCTTTCAGACTCGGTTTTATCCGGTTAAAGACAAAACCGATTCCCTGGTCGGGGTCGCTATATTCGCCCAGGATATTACCGATCAAAAACATGCGGAGAAAGCCCTTCGTGACAGCGAACTCAATATGCGCACGGTGTTTGAAAATTCTCCGTTGGGAATGATACATTTCAGCAATACCGGCACGATCCTCAACTGCAATGATAATTTTGTTGAATTGATGGGGTCGTCGCGTGCAAAACTGATCGGTTTCAATACTGCCAGAGACAACCAAGATGAAAAATTGCGTGCGGCCCTAATACAGGCGTTATCCGGGCAGCGATCGGAATACGAGGGTTATTATAAGTCCGTCACCGGCAATAAAACCACACCGCTGAGAATTGTTTTTAACCCCACCGAACCTGGAAAATCCGCTACCGAAGTCATCGCCACGCTCGAAGATATTTCCGAACGCAAGCGCATGGAAAAGGAATTGATTGAAGCAATAAATACGGCTGATGAAGCAAATAAGGCCAAGGGTGATTTTCTGGCTAACATGAGCCATGAAATTCGTACTCCCATGAATGCGGTCATTGGAATGTCGCATCTGGCTTTAAAAACGGATCTGGCGCCCAAACAACAGGATTACCTCAATAAGATTCAATCCTCCGCTAATTCTCTGTTGGGTATCATCAACGATATTCTCGATTTTTCTAAAATTGAGGCCGGCAAACTCGATATGGAGGCAGTCGATTTCAACCTGGATGATGTATTGGATAACCTGGCCAATCTTGTCACCGTCAAGGCCCAGGAAAAAGAGGAGCTTGAAGTCCTATTTGCGACGGCCAGTGATGTTCCGCGTTTTCTGGTGGGCGATCCCCTGCGGCTGGGGCAGGTGCTCATCAATCTGGCCAACAATGCGGTCAAATTTACCGATTCCGGTGAAATAGTCGTATCCAGCGAACTGGTCAAACAGGATCCGGACGAGATAACCCTGAAAATGTCGGTCAGTGATACCGGGATCGGACTGACCCAGGAACAGATATCCAAATTGTTTCAGTCCTTCACCCAGGCCGATACTTCAACGACCCGCAAATACGGCGGTACCGGATTGGGGCTGACGATCAGCAAACGACTGGTGGAGATGATGGGCGGCAAAATCTGGGTTGAAAGCGAGCCGGGGCAGGGCACTGCATTTAATTTTACAGCCACTTTTGGCCGGGGAACCGGGAAGGAAAAAGAGCGTCCCAAGGCCCCGGCGGATTTGAAAGGGATGAGAGTGCTGGTAGTGGACGATAATGCGACATCCCGGGATATTTTTCAAGAGATGCTGACGTCGCTTACCTTTGAAGTGACATTGGCCGCTTCGGGGGAGGAAGGATTGGCAGAGTTTGAATCTGCCGGACCGGATCACCCTTTTGAGCTGGTGGTAATGGATTGGAAGCTGCCGGAGATGGATGGTTTCGAGGCATCCAGACGCATAAAAAGACATCCGAGGATTCGCAGGACACCGGCGATTATTATGGTTACCGCCTATGGCCGGGAAGAAATGATGCAAAAAAGCGAAGCAGAAGGACTGGACGGCTTTCTGATCAAACCGGTGAATCCATCCATGCTCTTCGATACGATTATGCAAATCTTCGGCAAGCAGAAAGGCCAACATCCAAAGGATTTGTATCGGAAGGATCAGAATACCGAGGCGCTGAAGGCCATTGGCGGCGCCCATATTCTGCTGGTGGAAGACAATGAAATAAACCAGCAGGTGGCCCAGGAAATTTTAGCCGGTGCGGGATTTAAAGTTTCCATTGCCAATAACGGCCTGGAAGCGGTTACCTTGGTCAAAGAAAGTGTGTTTGATGCCGTATTAATGGACGTCCAGATGCCTGTGATGGATGGATACGAGGCCACAAGACAAATTCGGAAGTGGGAAGTGGGCGTAAGGAATGCGGAAGGCGGAATGGGGAATTCGAAAGTCGGGAGTCCGAATGAGGAAGGCGGAATGAAGGCAGAAGACAGAAGTCAGAATACAAATTCCACATTCCGCATTCCGCATACCGCATTCAAAAGTCTTCCTATAATTGCCATGACGGCCCATGCTATGACCGGCGATTATGAAAAAAGCATGGAAGCCGGTATGGTCGATCACGTGACCAAACCGATTGACCCCGAGCATCTTTTCGCCACTCTCTTAAAATGGATTCGCCCCAGGGAAGTTCCACCTGTTGCCTCCGCCCACGAAATGAGCATGGACGAAAAGCAGCCGGCGACTGTTGCAGATGACACAATATTGGCGTCTGGATCGGACATTCCAGCCGATAAAGAGGCCTTTCCGACATCCCTGCCGGGATTTGATCTCGACGAAGGGCTTAATCGCTTGCAGGGAAACCAAAAGCTTTACAAAAAATTGTTGCTGAACTTTGGCGCTAGTTATTCCAACGCGACCCATGATATTCGCCAAGCGCTCGATTCGGCCGATTATGAAAATGCCCACCAGCTTGTTCACAGCCTTAAAGGGGTGGCTGCTAACCTGGCGGCCGGCCGGGTACAGAAGGCGACCATTGAAGTGGAAAAGCTTGTCAAACATGCCGATGCCAATGCACCCCCAAAACCAGAATCAATCCATTCCAAATTGGACCTACTGAAAGAAGCTCTCGATCATGCGCTGGGTGCGGTGGAGACTCTCAAAGCAGGTGATGAAGCGATGAACACAGAATTAGCAGTGGACGCATCAGCCTCGTTCCAGGTGGATGTTGACAAAGAAGCATTTCGTCGCTTACGTGATGCGGCCGAGATGGGGGATGTGACCGAAGTCGTTTCAATAGCGGACGAAATTGCATCGCAAGCAAATAGCTTTTCACCTTATCGAGCAAAGATCGCTCAGCTCGCTGACGATTTTGATTTTGACGGTATCCTCCAATTGGCCGATCAACTGGAAAATGCCGGGGATGCAGCGGATTCATGACACACCCGGCCGCAACGAGAGTTTTTCCAATAGTTAAAATATTACCTTCGGAGCTTTCCGTTAGTTTCTGCCAAATAGATTTGGAAAACGGGAATCCGTATCGGGAATTAAGAAAATGAATGACACCGTATCTGATTCTGAAAAAGATTCCAATCCAACCGCCCGGATTTTACTGGTGGACGACAACACTACCAATCTGCAACTCTTGCATGAAACCTTGGACGGGCTGGGTTATAAATTGCTGATTGCCAAAAACGGCAAAACAGCGCTGGCGATTGCCCAAAAAGCCAGACCGTCCCTCGTTCTGCTGGACATCATGATGCCGGAAATGGACGGCTATGAAGTCTGCCGGCGATTAAAAGCGGATGAAGACACCAGCCACATCCCGATTATTTTCATCACGGCCCTGGCGGATCAAGAAGATGAAGCCAAAGGCCTTGGCATGGGAGCGGTGGATTATATTACCAAGCCGATTAACCCCGAGCTTGTCAGGGCCCGGGTGCGCAACCACTTGGAGCTCAAGCAATATCAGGATCATCTGGAAAACCTGGTGAAAGAACGAACCCGGCGATTGGCCCTGACCCAGGCTGTGACCATTGAAAGCCTGGCGACCCTGGCCGAGTATCGGGACCCCGAAACCGGCGGACACATCAAACGCACCCAGAATTATGTCAAGGCCCTGGCCGTTCATTTGAAAGATCACCCTCGCTATCGAGATGAATTGAATGATGAAACCGTTGAGCTGCTATATATGTCGGCGCCGCTTCATGATCTGGGAAAAGTGGGCGTGCCGGATCACATTTTGCTTAAAGCCGGCAAATTGACCAATGAAGAATTCGAGGAAATGAAAAAGCATACCGTTTACGGACATGACGCTTTATTGATTACGGAACAAAAATTGGGAGAGGATACTTTTTTGCGGCTTGCCCGAGAGATCGCTTACTCCCACCAGGAAAAGTGGGACGGTTCAGGATATCCATCGGGTTTAAAAGGTGATGCGATCCCTCTTGCGGGACGATTGATGGCCCTGGCGGATGTCTACGATGCGCTGATCAGCAAGCGGGTGTATAAACCCCCCTTTCCCCATGAAAAGGCCGTGCAAATCATCGTCGAAGGCAAGAACCAGCATTTTGATCCCGACCTCGTCGACGCTTTTGTTGAACTGCAGGAAACTTTCCGCAACATTGCATTGACCTTTGCCGATTATGAAGAAGAACGGCAGATGCTAGGTGGCGGAAAAAATTTGGAAGCCGATAAATGTATTACCAAACCGGTCGAGAATATTTTGCTGGTCGAAGATAATGAAATCAACCGCGAAATAATGCAAAGTCAGCTGATCGCCATGGGTTACCGGGTTGATATGGCTGCTGACGGCAAAGAGGCGCTGCAGTTATATCAGAACAATGCCTACGATGTCATTCTGACCGATATTGAAATGCCGGAAATGAACGGATATGAGTTGACCACTGAAATCCGACGAATAGAGACCGGCACGGATCGATCAATTCCCATTCTTGCCATTACCGCCAGTGAATTTGATCTGAATGAGGAACGGGCGGTTGCCCAGGGATTTAATGGCTACATGTTGAAACCGCTGGAGATCGAGGTGTTGAAAAAAAAGCTGGCCGGTATCGCGTGTGACGGTTAAGGCTTCCCCGGCATATTCTGGATACCCGATAAAGGATTCCCTTCAGGACGTTTAGCATCCGGTTAAATCTCTTTATCCTTATATTGACTTCAGGGTCCGGATCAACCGAGATGGCTTATGGAATATTACCCGGGGAACCAAGATGTCAGCCTGAAAGTCTGCCTGTTGCAACCCCCGGACACGGTTGAAGTTGGTGGAAGGGCCTTTGGAATTTTACCGCTGTGGCTGATTGATATTTTAATCCCGTCCCATGTAGAAAAAATTACGAGTGACTTTTTTCAGGGATTATCAGAAGATCAAACAAGAACGCGGGTGTCGTTGAATCCCCAAGAAAAATGCATTGCAAAACGAATTAAAATCAAATAATAATAATACGTTTTGCCAAAAATTAACCAGATAAGGAGAAATTTAATGAAAAAATTTGTAGTTGTATTCATTTTTGCGACGTTGCTTATCTTTACCTTTGCAGCCGTTGCACCGGCCGCTTCAACCCTGGCGGGCATACAGAAAAAAGGGGAGTTGGTTGTCGGCATTACCGGCACCCAACCACCGCTGAATGCTACCAACAAAGCGGGGGAGGTCATCGGGCTTGATGCTGATATTGCTAAAATTATCGCTTTGAATATGGGTGTCAAAATAAAATTTTCAAAGATGCCCTTTTCAGAGTTGCTGCCCGCACTGGAGGCGGGCAAAGTTGACATGGTCATATCCAGTATGACCATGACGCTGGAACGCAATTTAAAAGTCGCTTTTGTCGGCCCCTATTATGTATCCGGCAAAGGTATTTTAACTAAAAGTGATACCATTGCAGCATTGCAGCAAGCCGAAGGATTGAATCAAGCCGGGTTTAAGGTTGCCGCCCTGAAGGATTCAACCAGCCAAAAATTTGTCCTTGCAACCGCACCTAAAGCCGAGCTGGTGAAAGTGAAAAACTATGACGAAGCTGTGGAAATGCTGTTTCAGGACAAGGTTAAAGCTCTGGTTGCCGACTATCCTTTTTGTGCCTTCGCGGCCTTTCGCTATCGTGACAAGGGATTGGTGGCCGGGCAATCGCGGCTGACTTTTGAACCTCTGGGTATTGCCGTAAAACCGGACACTCTGCTGATTAACTGGTTACGCAATTTTGTCATCATGCTCGATGGCAGCGGCCAGCTGAAATCGTTGGGTCAGAGGTGGTTCGAAAGCGGCGACTGGATTAAAGAGCTGCCTTAAAAGGGCTGATGCCTCGCGCCTGCGGCGGATTGAAGAGCGACCTATTAAGCATCGTGGAGCGCTCTGCTCCAGGCCAAAACTTGCAGTAGATAGCCGCTATCCCCGTATATGCGGGGATAGCGGCAAAAATAGATAGTTCGATTTAGACGATGATTGCTCTATCCTCATACCTTCACCCAAAGGTCCTTATTTCAGACAATTCAATATCCCTGCTAATCCAGAACTGTTTTATATTGTTTTAGTGTTACGGGGTTTTTCAATGAGCCGTTCAATCGTTGTAATTCACAGGGGGGATTTTTTAAGATGAAATTGCCAAGGTCAGAACTAAATCTAAGGATCAGTACCACCGCTTTGCTGCTTGCTGTTTGGGTATTGCTTATACTGGTTGCCGGATCAGTTTCGGCCGCCAATGTTCCGGGGATTAAAACTTCCCAAAAAACGGATAAAGAAATTGAGCTTCCTGAAAATATGACCCCTGAAGAAGTGGATGCGTATCTGGCCGGTATAAGTGATGAACAGGCACGGAAGGTATTGGCCCGCAAACTTAAGCGGGAAGCCGCTGGAAATTCAATCGCGGGCGCAGCCGGGGATGATGCGGGGACGGAAGACGCCGCTGAACATTTTTTTCATAGACTGACCCTGGGTGCTTCCCTTGTTTTAGACCAGATTGCTTCCTTTTTTTCAGCGGAAGAGGAAGGTTCTATCAAATGGGAAACCATTATTAACCGCTTATCGGGCGGTAAGGGCCTCGGTCATCTTCTGGTGACCGTATTAATCGGGTTGGGGATTATTGCCGTTGGCGTTATCGTCGAGCGGCTGGTGCTGCGCATAACCGGGAGCCTTCGGCAACAGATTTTGACATCCGGATCACTGGGAAAACTTCAGCGACTGGGTCGTTTTGTCTCCCGTCTGATGCTGGATGCTCTTGGTATCGCAGCCTATATGCTGACCACGTTTATTCTTCTGATTATACTTTTCAGGCAGGAAGACGCCGGTTACTGGATCGCTTCCAACCTATTAATTTCCACCTACTACCTTCTGGTCATTATATTGGCCGCCAGGATAATCATGTCACCCGCCACCCGGGCGTTAAGGTTGCTGCCGTTGCAGGATCAGGATGCAGCCTTTCTGTATCGCTGGATTGTCCGAATTTCCGTGGTCGCTGCCATATTTATCACTCCCGGTATCATATTCCTTGAAGCCGGGCGCAGCGCGACTCTTTTTAATCTGTTTTTTATTGCATCGGGTCTGAGCGTATCCATTTTAATGATCGCCATGATCTGGCAGAGCCGACACCGGGTGGCCGAAGCCATCTGCGCTGATGCTCCCGAGGGCGTGTGTGTCGAATCATCCTTGCGGACAAAATTTGCCCGAACCTGGCATTATTTTGCAATTCTTTATGTGGCAGCATCCGGGACTTTCTGGTTGATTAATGCGTTTCTGGGCAGCAGAGGCAGGATTATCGATTTAATTGGCAGCCTGTTTCTGATCCCGGTTTTCATCGGTCTGGATCAGTGGGTGCAGCGTCTGTTGAAAATTGCTTCCGGGGAGTTGCCGGAAGTCATCGATCTGAGTGGCGATGAAAAACCCGAAACAATCCAGGGGCCCGAGGAAGACGAGAAAGCGAATATCAAACATTTTGCGCCGTTGATCATACGGGTTTTCAGGTTCATGCTGATTGTCTTTTTGCTCTTTATCGTACTCGGGCTGTGGGGTATAGACCTTCCCCTGGGCCGAATTTTTGCCGCGGATGCGTTGAAAATAATTATGGTCCTGATACTCGGTTTCGTTGTCTGGGAATTTGTCAAGACAAGAATTGATCGTAAGCTCAGAGAAGAAATGCCGGAACAAGATGAAGATATGGAAGAAGGCGGCGCCGGGGGCTCCCGCATCGGAACCCTGCTGATGCTTTTGCGCAAATTCGTCCTCGCCGTCATGTTCCTCATGGTTTCGCTGATCATACTGTCAAATCTCGGCATCAACATCGGACCCCTGATCGCAGGCGCCGGTGTCATCGGCCTGGCGATTGGTTTCGGGGCCCAGACGCTGGTGAAAGACATCATCTCCGGCATATTTTTTCTCGTTGATGATGCGTTTCGGGTCGGAGACTATATTGAAACTGCCGGTACCAAAGGTATGGTGGAACACATATCCTTGCGTTCACTGAGGCTGCGCAATCCCCGGGGACCGGTTAACACCATTCCCTTCGGTGATATGGGCACCGTGACCAATATGAGCCGGGACTATATCATTTCCAAGCTTGATTTTCGGGTACGGTATGACACCGATGTCAACAAGGTCAGAAAAATAATCAAGAACATCAGCAAAAAAATCATGGAAGATGAAGAGATGGGTCCGGTGATGCTGGATAAACTTAAATCCCAGGGCGTCAGGGAGTTGGATGACTCGGCCATGATCATGCGGGTAAAGTTTAAAACCATACCGGGTGAACAGTTTGTTGTCCGCCGGGAAGTGTACCGGATGATGCAGGAATCTTTCAGAGAAAACGGCATTGAGTTTGCTCACCGCAATGTGACGGTCTATCTTCCCCCGGAAGACAAAGACACAACAACCGGTGAAGGGCTGGAAGGAGGTGCTTCTGCCGGCCAGCCGGATAAAAAATTAGCGGAGGCCGCCGCAGCTGCGGGCGCTGCAGCCATCCAGGCCGAGGAAGAAGCCAAGCAGGCGGCCTTGAAGTCAAAAAAATAATAGATTCCGGCTTCACCTGGACGATTACGGCCACTCTCATGCACTAAATGTAAAGAATCCTGGCCCTTTGGGTAAGGATTCTTTACTTACGCTGTATTTGGTTTTCATGTTTCATCAATTGGCAGGATTGATGTCCTCGTAGATATATTACTGCTATTGGTCTAAATGGTTGTTTGTTATTCGAGCAGTCATATCCTCTGCTGAATCGATGATATGCCGGGACAATTTTCTGGCTCGGGGATGGCGAGGGTCACTCCAATCATAGAAGCCCTTGCCGCTGCTGGCGCCAAACTCGCCGTTTTTAACCATACTGACCAGCATCAAAGGAGGATAAAACCGCGGATCATTGGAGGTCTTGTACATTTCCAGAGCGACCCTTAGAATGGTGGGCGTGGTTGCGAAATCATACAATTTGAAACCTCCCTGAGGATGTCCCAGGCAGGTGTTCAGACCGATATCGCCATCTGCCACGGTTATTTTACCCTGTTCCAAAAGGCGGATGGCGTCCAGCATCTGGGGAAAGAGCAGGCGGTTGACCCAGAAGCCGGGAATATTGGGTGCCAAAAAGGGGGCCTTTTTCATTTCGAGTAAAAGCTGGCGGGTGAATTCCACCGTTTCCGCCGAGGTCTTGTTTCCGGGAACGACCTCGACCCCGGGCATCAGGGGCACTGGATTCATGCCATGGCAGACGATGGACCGTTCAGGTCGGCCGCCGGCTTCGGCCATGGGATTAATATCCAAACCGCTTGTGTTCGACCAGAACACGACATTTTCAGGAAGTTGCGGCAAAAACTCGGACAAAACAGTACATTTAAGTTTCAAATCCTCAAATATGACTTCTAAAAAAATATCGCAACCGCAGGCGGCCTTAATAAAATTCCCCTTGTCTTCGTAAATATGAATATTCCTGCCGGTATTTGACCCGATATCCGGATCCTTTAGCTTAAATTTTTTGACGGCCTTCATTGTCAGATTTTCACAGGTTGCTCTGACGCCGGCCAGGATATCCGGATTGGCATCATAACAGTGAACCTGATGTCCGGTTATAGCACATTGGGTGATCCAGCCGCATCCCATAATACCGGTGCCGATAATAGCAAATTTCATCACTTTTCTCCTGGTTTATCAATTGAAGGATAAGACTTTATTAACATGTTCTGATCTCAAATTCGAGAGAAATTAATTTGGGTACCGGTCAGCAGGCATCTACAATCGTCCGGTTGTTCACATTTATAAAATGCATATATTGACAATATGGGTCTGATTCTTTAGGTTCTATCTGGGAATGCTATCCGGGATAACACGGAATTGGTATCAGCATAGTGATATCGAAAGAAGGAACGGAATATGTTTTTGATGAAGAAAAAAACATTGATGGGATTGTCTCGCACCTGCGGGTGAGCGGCTAAAATCGGTCCGACGGAGCTGTCGGAAGCGTTAAAGGGGCTTGAAATATCAGATGACAAGAATTTGCTGGTCGGTTTTGAGACCAGTGACGATGCCGCCGTCTACCGCCTGACGGATGAAATTGCCTTGATCAGCACGGTGGATTATATCACGCCGCCGGTGAACGATCCATACTGGTTTGGACAGATCGCCGCTGCAAATTCTCTGTCCGATGTCTACGCCATGGGAGGAAGGCCGCTGACGGCATTGAATCTTGTGATGTTTCCATCCAAGAAACTTGATATGGGTATGCTGAAGGAAATTTTGAGAGGCGGTAGTGACAAAGTCAAGGAAGCCGGCGCATCACTGGCCGGTGGACACTCGGTGGATGACAATGAGCCCAAATACGGGCTGGCGGTTACCGGTTGCGTCCATCCGGATAGCGTACTGACGAATAAGGGCTGTCGGGCAGGGGATGCACTTATCCTGACGAAACCCCTGGGGACGGGAGTTTTGTTTAATGCCGGCCGCTCCGGAAAACTGTCCTATCCCGAACTGGAAGCTCTGTTGCCCCAGGTGGCTGCGCTGAACGGCAAGGCAATGGAGGTGGCATTAAATTTTGAAACTCATGCCTGTACAGACATCACCGGCTTCGGTATCCTGGGCCACAGTCTCGAGATGGCCAAAGGCAGCGGGCTGCAAATTGATCTGATTTTTGATCGGCTCCCGTTATACCCGAATGCCTTAAAAATGTATCAAAAAGGCGAGAGCACCGGCAGCAACAAAGCCAACCGTCGACTGTCGGAAGGACTCTGGGAAGCGGCCGCCAGTATGGCCGTCGAGGAGGAAGAGCTCCTTTTTGATCCCCAGACATCCGGCGGACTCCTGCTTGCCGTGCCGGCCGGTCAATGCGATAATTTGCTGGCCGGTCTGAAGACAGCGGGCATTGAAGCTGCCGCGCACGTGGGTGATGTTGTTGAAAGTCAAAGGCCTTTTGTGAGGGTGGTTTAAATCGTTCGGATGGTTTGGTTCGTTTAGATCGTTCAAGGGATTACAGCCGTATTGTAAAATGGAAATATCATTTTACTAATCAACTATTCAACGAATCGACTATTTTACTCAAAAGCCATTGCAGCGATTGGAATATTTGCCCAGCAGAATAATTTTGCCCTTTTGATCTATTTAGCGGCGTTAGCAATAATGGCTTTTGCAGGTATCAGGCCGGTGGCACTGGCCGAAACAATATTGCCGGCGACACCGGGTCCATCTCCCGCCACATACATACCTTTTATTTTGGTTTCAAGGTCACTGTTAGTTTCCACCTGGGTGGCAAAAAATTTAATTTCAGGTGCGTAAAGCAGGGTTTCATCGTTGGCAACCCCCGGCACTACATGGTTTAACTTTTCCAGCCCTTCGATGATGTTGGTCAGGATTCTTTCCGGCAATGCCATGGCAATATCTCCGCAGATTACATCGGTCAGGGTCGGTACAATATAGCCTTTGTTGACTCTGTGCCATGTGCTGCGCCGGCCCCGTTTAAGGTCTCCAAAACGTTGCAGGATCGGCTTGCCGCCGCCGATCAGAGTTGCCAGGCTTCCGATGGACTCTCCATACGCCTGATTGTTCGTCACCGGCTCTGTAAGCACGACTTTGGACAGAAACGCAAAATTGGTGTTCTCCGATTTTTTATCCTGATAAGCGTGCCCGTTGACGCAGACAAACGTACTGTAATTTTCTAAGGTTACGAATCCTCCTTTATTGGTGCAAAAGGTTCGCGTTTGATCGTCATATTTAGCGGTTTGAATGAAAAAGGTGGGGTCGTAGATGACATCGCACAGATCCTGCATGATGTCGTTGTGAACCTCGACCCGAACGCCAACTTCTATGCCCCTTTGTTCAACTGCGATTCCGTGTTGTTGCGCCAGTTCTCCCACCCAGTCAGCACCCACCCGACCGGGAGCAAGGATGACATGGTCGGCCAGGTACTTTTTTCTGGTGGTCACCACACCGGCCACACGGTTGTTTTCAACCATGACTTCTTTGACCTCCTCGGAGGTGTGCATGACAACCCCCTTGGATTTGATGTGATCGGCCATGGCCGTTATGTGGTCGGGCAGGCGGTCGCTGCCTAAATGTTTCTGTTTGATGATGAGCAGGTCGATGCCGTATCGTTTGGCAGACTTGCGTATTTCTCGGGCGGCATTTCCGTTGGTGGGATAAACAGGCCCGTCCATCCCGAAGTAGTTGAATATCTGTTCGGTTTCATTGATAAGCGCTTCGGCTTGGGGAATGGGCATAAACTGGGACAGATCAGTTTTTCCCAGCTTGTAAATGTAGTTCAGTTTACCGTCCGAGAACAATCCGGCACCGCCGATGCCGCTGAGGATATTACAGGGTTTGCACTTGATGCATTCTTGATAGGTATTGATCGGGCAATTGCGCTTCAAGGAGCTTTTGCCCTTCTCAATCAGCAACACCCGATAATCAGAATGCTCACTTAAATAGTAGGCCGCAAACAAGCCGGCCGGACCTCCGCCGACGATAATGACATCATAATGGGCGCTTTTATCACTTTTTTTTGTTTCAGACATTGTAGGCATTTTCGTGTTTGATACATCTATGTTTTTATGATGACTTCTTCCTTGAATTCGGGTGATTCCTGTTTATAAGCGCAACGGATTCTTTGCAGGGCAGTAAAATTGGCAAAAACAGCTACCAACCAGATGGCGAATATAAAAGCATTCATGTGAATGATGGCGCCAAGTCCGATCAGCACAATGCGTTCGGGGCGCTGCATGATGCCTACCTTGGCCTGCAATCCAAGGCTCTCGGCCCGGGCACGAGAATAACTGACCATAAAAGAACCGCACAGGGCCAGAAAAGTTCCCGCCGCCGTAACGTAGTCATCGATATTAAAAAAATAAGCGGCTATACCAAAAAACATAATAAATTCGGCGTAACGATCAACGGTGGAATCAAGCAGGGCACCAAACCGTGACGCTTTTCCGGTAGTGCGGGCCAGTAAACCGTCGATCGTGTCACAGAGACCACCGAGCAAAATAAATATACCTGCCAGCCGGATAAAGCCCATTAAAAAGGCCGCTGCCCCGATAGAGGTTATAATTACGCCTGCAACGGTAAAAGAATTTGGACCCAGCCCCCATTTGGTAAAAAGCTTTACCAGCGGTGACAGCAGCTTTATAAAGCGGTCTTGCAGGTTCTGGGGTAGCAGCCGTCGACTCGAATACGGCATTGGGTCGCCTTTTTGTGTGGTTTATTTGCCTTTACCGGGGGACTTCGGTAGCGCGGGCGTTATCCCTCCCGCTGCACGATGTATGATATTATAAATTTCTGGATTATATTAGCACATTCCGGCTGGAAAAATAAAGCCTGCCGGTAATTTTCGTTGCTTTCGGGCCGGAACACCGGCTATGGCAAAATCAGCCTGTCGATGGATATATGTGTTCTTGTGCTTTTAATCTCTGACCAAATTTGCTAAATTCTTGCCATGATCTATAGCCTTGGCGAATATCTCCGTCAACCCCTTAAAATAGGCGGCAAACCCATTGATACAAGACTTGTGCTGGCCCCGATGAGTTTTCTGGGCCACATTGCCTTCCGTGAGCTGGTCTCACGCTATGGCGGGTATGGTCTGTTATTTTCCGAGATGTGCAGCGCCAAGGCCATCCCTAAAGAGAACCGATTGATTTCGCCTTATTTCAGGTGGCGTAATGAGGAACGTTCCCGGTTGATTTGCCAAATTTTTGGTGATCAGCCCGCTATCATGGCCGACGCTGCCCGCAGGATAGAAAATGAAGGATTATTCGGTGTCGATATAAATCTGGGCTGTTCGAATGCAACCATTTGCCGCCGCAACTGCGGGGCGGCGCTGTTAAAAAATCCAAGTCTGGCCACAACGATTGTGGCCGCGGTCCGAGCAGCCGTAAGCTGTCCGGTAACCGTAAAATATCGTACCGGCTGGAAAGACGATCCCCATCTGGCAGTGAGTTTGGCCAAAAAATTTGAAGATGCCGGTGCTGATGCCCTCACGTTTCATCCGCGGGTTGCCCCGGACCGACGGTCCCGTTCTCCCAAATGGGCGTACATCGGACTGGTAAAGCAGGCAGTATCAATTCCGGTATTTGGCAATGGCGACATATTCGACCGTAACGACGGTATGAAAATGATAACAGAAACCGGGTGTGACGGCATTGCCCTCGGGCGCATGGCCATTGCCAGGCCCTGGATATTTGCAGAGTTTATGGGCGATTTGCGGACAAGCCGGGAAATATATCGGGAGGCTGCCATTCAGTTGATCAAACTGCTGGAGATCCACTATGATCCCGTCCGGGCTTTGCAACGTTTTAAGCGCTTTTCTTTTTATTTCTGCGCCAACTTTCGGTTCGGGCACGCCTTGTACACCCGGGTACTAAATGCGCCTGATCTGACAGCAATCGAAACCATTTTCGAAAGGTTTTTTGAACAGTCACCGGATATTCAGAGCAGGCCGAATATGAATTTTTTCAGATGAGGGCTTCGGCTTGAAGAAATTCAAAAATCTCATCTGCTGTTGCCCCGGGTTGCTCCATGGGCACGAAATGACCGCTTTTTTCAAAGCATTTAAAGCGAGCGTGGGGAACCTTCGATTGGAATCTTTTGACAGCCGGAGCAAGGAAGGTGTCCGAGCTTGCACCATAAAGCACCAGGACGGGCAGTTTCAATTGGGGCACGTAGCGCCAGATATCGTGGGGACAGACGGAAAAACATTTTGATTCCCAGGCCGGCTCGCAGCATAAGCTGACCCCGCCTTGCAAGGTTTTCTTGGTGCCATTGGCTATATAGGCCTCCAGAAACCCATCCTGCCAGGTGCTGAACACCGATTTTTTAAGGTAAGAATTCAGAATACTCTCCTGATCCGGCCAGGCGCTTCTTCGTTTGGCTGCCGTGGCCACGATGGGCATCCACCTGGCAAGGCCGGACTTTTTGGCCAGATACCACCACCACATCCAGGAATAGGGCAGAATGGTGGGATCGATCAACACCAAGGCACGGATCAAATCAGGACGCTTAATGGCCAGCATCAGGCTGACCGTCGCGCCCCGGGAATGTCCCATGGCAATCACCGGTTTTTCTAAATGATCGAAGAATAACTCCAAATCATCTGCGAAAACATTCCAGCTGCTGAGTCTAACAGGATTGGCCGGTACGCTGGTTTGCCCATGACCCCGATCGTCCATGCCCGAAATATTTAGCTGTGACCGAAGGATATTTGCCAGCGGCGTATATACCCCGGCACAAAGTCCGGTGGCATGGGCGAAATGAGCCAACGGGCCGTCGCCACCCCAGTTGATGAAGTGAAATTCTCCTTCAGGTCCCAGAAAAGTGCAATCCTGTCTTTGCATTTAAACCCACGTTCAGCCCGGTAATTTTCGGATCCGTTAAAAGAACCGGGCCTTTGCCGGGTATTGTCGAATAATGATACGGTGACTCTAAAATGAAACTCCTGATAATTTTCCAGTCCGGTTCTTATAAAGAATTTTTTTAATTCAGTAAAGAATTTTTCGACTGCCCGTGACAGGCGTTAAAACGCTGATGGCTGATGGGGTGTTAGGCTTTGGATTTATCTGGCCACTAACGGTTAGGCAGCTTAGGCCCCCATTCAACAATTGAAATTATTTTAAAACTAATTTATGATAACCAATCCATTGATTGGGATAGGAAATGACAATCTGGCGGCCAGCTGCCGCTAAGATTTAATTGCGGATCTGCCGAAACATTGGTTTGACAAGCAAGCCGTAAGAGCATAAAAATCTTTCTGTTTGAGATCTAATTTGAATCAACGGAGGTAAACAATGAAAGCAGTTCGACAAACTTTGAAACCGGTCAGCATTATGGTGGCCCTTTTTATGCTGATGATTTCGGGTCCTTTCCAATCCGTATTTGCGGCCATGATCGGAACCGAAACCGTGATGGAGGCATCACAGGGCCAGGAGGCCCGGACCCGAATTCAACAGCTGATAGAGCGCGAAGATGTTCGCCAGGCGCTGATCAATCAAGGAATTGATCCCCGGGAGGCCGCTGCCAGGATCGACAGCCTTTCAGACGCGGAGGCCATTGCGGTTGGGGGTAAATTGGATCAGCTTCCCGCAGGCAGCGGTGCGCTTGAAGTGTTCCTGATTGTTTCCCTGATTGCATTCATTATTTTACTCATTACGGATATTATGGGTTATACGGACATTTTCCCCTTTGTAAAATAAATCAGGTAGCTTTTGGCAAAATGACAAGTTATGAACGCATCAAACCGCTTCTTACGCGGTAATGCAGTCGAACTTTATACGATTGATGAGCCCTTTCAACTATCGCTTCCTGATCGTACCCCCGCTGGTGACAGTTTTGCTTTGGATCGTAATGGCCGCCGGTATTTTTAGGCCAGAAAAACAAGGGCTGGAAATATCGGCTGTTGTGGTGATCGGGTTTGCGGCGATGCGGTGCAAAGAATATAACCCTGAATGAGCGAAAGTTGAGGGTATTATGAATTTTCCCAAAATGTGTCGCATTCACCAGCATTTTGACAACACCAGAGTAGATGACATCCAAAAATCAGTGCTGTCAGAATTGCGCCAATTTTCCTGGGATCAAATTCGACCGGGAAACAGCGTGGCCATTGCGGCCGGCAGTCGCGGAATCGCTAACATTGCCGAAGTTTTAAAGTCTGTTGTTGCGTTTTTCAAGTCCCTTGATGCCCGGCCCTTTATTTTTCCTGCGATGGGAAGCCATGGGGGGGCAACTGCCAAAGGGCAGGCCGCCGTGCTGGCCGAGCTGGGTGTGACGGAATCCTATGTGCAAGCGCCCATCGTATCTTCCATGGCAGTGCAGCAGATTGGATTAACTGATGACGAGGTGCCGGTTTTGGTAGATAAGAATGCCTTGGGTGCCAATCATATTTTCATAGTCAATCGAATTAAATCCCACACGAAATTTAAAGCCCCGATCGAAAGCGGCCTGATGAAGATGATGGCCATCGGCCTGGGAAAGCATAAAGGGGCGGCCTACTATCACAAAGCAGCTGTCCAGCATACATTTCCTAATATCATCAGGGATGCCGCCCGTATAGTGTTACAGAAAACATCCGTCATTGGTGCCCTGGGAATTGTCGAAAACGGCTATGGCGATACAGCCAGGATAACAGCTTTGAAGCCCGCTGAAATTGAAAGCAACGAAAAAAAGCTGTTGTCACTGTCTAAAAAATTGATGGCCAAGCTGCCTTTTAATGACATCGATCTTTTAATCGTTGACGAAATGGGAAAAGACATCAGCGGAGTCGGAATCGATCCCAACATTACCGGAAGAAACCGAGATCTCCTGGGAGTTTTTAGTCATCCAGCCCGGGTAAAACGGATTTTCGTGCGGGACCTGACGGACCAAAGTAAGGGCAACGCCATCGGGATCGGACTGGCGGACCTCACGACCAAAAGACTGGTGGATAAAATCGACTATGCCGTCACGTACAAAAATTGTATTACCGGCATCAGTTTGGAAAAGGGTGCAATCCCCATGCACTTTGCAAATGATAGTGAGGCAATTGAAGTCGCGCTGGACAGCATCGGCCTGATATCAGCACAGAAAAGCAAAATTGTGCGAATTAAAAATACCCTTCGATTAGATATTGTTGAAGTGTCGGCGGCCTATGCCGAGGCACTTTCCCAAAGAGAAGATGTGGATATTGTCAAAGGCCCCGCCCCCATGGCGTTCAACAGCGAAAACAATCTTCTCCCCCTCTAGAGAGTTTCCCGGAGCAAAATTTGGTAATATGGGTCAATTATCTTGCCGACCAGACACAAAACTGCAATTCCGCAATATTGTATATTTCGTCCACTAATCCTAAATTTTTAGAACGCCTAAAAAGGTTCGATTCAGGCACGGATGTCACACTATTGGACAAGGCAAAATTTGTTCTATTAGCTAATGCATTATGCAGACATGCTCCTCGATCACTTAGGATGCAGACTGCCGGGGTTCATTTGCCGCATTTTGGCATTTTAAATCATTTCTAACATTTATTTAACATTTTTCTAACTTCATGATAACAACAAAGAAATAGTTTCCTCACACCGGAACATGATTAAAGTTTTAAAAGCGCATGTTGCCGTAGATTCCCTGAAGCAATATTAATTCGCATGTTTCATGTTGTTGATTGTTTTACATAGTTACCAAGGTCGTAGGCGTTAGTTGTTATCAAAAACCCACCACAATGTTAATAGTGTGAGCCAAGAACCATGTCAAAAGAACGAATTTTAGTAGTCGATGACGAAGAAGATATTTTGGAGCTAGTCAGATACAATCTGGCAAAGGAGGGTTATCATGTTACCGGCGCTATAACCGGTGAAGGTGCCCTTAAAAAAGCTGGGGTCGAAGCATTCGATCTAATTGTGTTGGATCTCATGCTACCAGGAATTGACGGTTTGGAAGTGACAAAAAAA
Organism: Desulfobacterales bacterium; assembly: GCA_049669725.1. GTDB lineage: Bacteria > Desulfobacterota > Desulfobacteria > Desulfobacterales > JAFDCJ01 > JAFDCJ01. The sequence continues at coordinate 100 of JBATKU010000278.1, read as the reverse complement.
TTAAAAAACAACCGGGCGACAGAGCAGATTCCCATTGTGATGCTATCAGCAAAAGGCGAAGAAGCCGATATTGTCACAGGTCTGGAGCTAGGTGCTGATG
>JBATKU010000277.1:0-3761 GCA_049669725.1 Desulfobacterales bacterium | reverse complement strand
GTTGACTGCAGAGCGTTTTATCCCAAATCCATACGACCCGCGGCCTGGTGCAAGAATGTATCGCACGGGCGATCGCGCACGCTTTCTCCGCAGTGGACTGATAGAGTTTATTGGACGGGCCGATGACCAGGTAAAGATTCGTGGCTTCCGCGTTGAACCAGGAGAAGTGGAAGCGGTATTGAGCGGGTACCCGCTGCTCGAGCAGGCCGCGGTGATCGCCAGGACGGATACCCGGCACGGAACCTCATTGATCGCTTACATGGTGCCACGGGATGCCTCCAATGCCCCCCAGGATAAGGATATCCGAAACTTTCTCGCTGCGCGGCTCCCCTCCTACATGGTCCCCGGCGCATTCGTCCTGCTGGAAAAGATGCCACTGACCAGGAATGGGAAGCTTGATCGTGAAAAGCTGCAGGCCGGCGACCGGCTTCAAAAAGATGCCCCAGGGTCACCTACCCTCCCGCGGACCCCGGTGGAGCAAATTCTCGGTGACATCTGGTGCGACCTCCTATGCATCAAAGAGATCAGTATTGACGACGATTTCTTCCAACTGGGTGGTCATTCCCTCATGGCGACGCAATTAATTCATCGGATTTCCAGGGAAACTCAAGAGAATCTCCCGTTAAGCACGGTTTTCCAAAGCTCCACCATTCGATCTTTGGCCTTGCTCATCACCGAACGAATGCTGGCAGATGCCCACGCGGACGAAGTTACAAGCTTAGGTGCCGCATGACACGGAAGTCCGAAACCTCTGAGAACTGGGATCTGGAGGAACGCATAAAGCTCGAGCAGCAGTTGCTGGCAAGGCGGCGGTCCAAAGTCGGAACGATCTCCATTCAGACTCAAAACAAGCGGGGCGATCAGCTGACTCTTTCATCGGCCCAGCAACGTCTCTGGTTTATTCACGCTTTGGATCCCACCAACCCAGCCTACAACGTTGCCCAATGCCATCGGCTACGAGGGCCGCTTGATGTGGGAGCGCTACGTGCGGCTGTAGAGGATGTCGTTGACCGTCACGAGACGCTTCGCTCGACCTTTCCTGTGATCCGTCGGGTGCCGCATGTCTCGGTCGAAACCGGCGTTTTTTCGGGGCTCTCTGTCATCGAGTTCGCGACGGAGCAAAGTGGCGATCGTGAGGCGGAGGCGATGGAGATCATTGAGAATGAAGCCCATGCGCCGTTTGATCTCTCCTTGGGACCACTCTTCCGGGCAACGCTCCTTACATCGAGCCCCACAGATCATTTCCTGCTTTTTGTCCTTCACCATATTGTGTGTGATGAATGGTCGTTACGCAATTTGTACCAGGAGATTGGTGAGGCGTATCGCGCGCATTCAATCGGGACCGAACCGGATCTGCCCAAGCTGCCAATTCAATATTCCGATTTTGCATTGTGGCAGCACGAGCAACTTTCAAGCGGCGCCAACGAGGCGTCACGCCGTTATTGGCAAGCTGCACTTAAGGGAGTCCCTGAGAACTTCACGATACCCTACGACGGTGTTGCGCAGACCGAGCGCCAACCCGGTCGGCACCGCCACTGCTGGATGATCGGCCCTGATATCGTTGAGGACCTGGGCCGCCTCGGCCAGGAATTGGGCGCAACGCCTTTTATGACAATGCTTGCCGCTTTCTTGATTGTGCTTCGCGGCTGGGTGGGATCCGAGGACATCGTGGTGGGCACGCCAACCGCCGACCGACGACACGCAGAATTTGAAAATCTGATCGGTTTTTTCGCAAACACCTTGATTCTGAGAGTCACCACCACCGGTGATTCATCATTTAGAGAGTTTCTTCACCAGGTCCGAAACCGCGTTCTCGAGGGCATGGATCACCAGGACCTGCCTTTCGATCAGGTCGTGGAATCTTTGAATCCTGCACGAAGAAATATGGGCAATCCTTTTATCAAAGTGATGTTCACCCATCGAGATGCAATACCACTGAAATTTGCGGCCCCTGGCCTGCGCACTACCCCAATCGAACTTTACCACCAGCAACCCAAATCTGATCTTTGGCTGGCAGTGGAAGACGGCGAGGATGGGCGATGGGCAACGCTTGTTTACGACACAAGTCTTTATGACCAGGCGACGATCGAGAGCGTCGCGGAAGACCTCAACCGGGTCCTGCGCCGGGTTGTATCTGCTGGTGATACCCGATTATCTGCATTGTGCGCAAAGCTCGTGGGACCAGGGCGGCGGCAAAGGCTCGCCACCTCCCAATCACCGGACGCCGATATTCGGGTTCAGTCACTCACCGCCGAACTGCCGCCCGATCTGAATGAAATTGAGGCCCACACACACCGCATGCTGGCTATTTGGAGGCGTGTTCTCAGAACGCAAGACGTCTCAGCAGAAGACGATTTCTTTGCCCTCGGCGGTCACTCAATGTTGGGCCTCGAGTTATTCGCAGAAATAGACGAGGAGTTCGGCGTCTCTTTGCCCCTAACGGCACTGTTCGAAGCCCCGACGTTGTCGGCGCTCGTTCGCCGGATCCAGCAGACACCCAATCCCGCCGCAGCAAGGCTTGTGGTCCCCATGCAAACCCTTGGTGAGAAGACGCCGGTTTTTGCGGTCCCATCAGGGGGCAGCAGTGTCCTCATGTATCGATCCCTTGTCCATTGCCTGGGGACGGATCGCCCATTCTATGGCCTGGAACATCCGGGAATGGACGGGGGTAACACGCTCGAAAATTTCTCCGACGTTGCATCTCGTTACATGCAGGAAATTCGGCTCATCCATCCCGATCGACCTTGTATCCTGGTCGGAAATTGCTCAGGGGCACTTGCTGCGTTCGAACTCGCCCGACTTCTTGTGTCAGAGGGCCGCAGCGTCCAGCAGGTCTTTTTGACTCATCCTCCCAATGTCGGCGGGCAATCAACACGCTCCAGGACGTGGTGGCGCTGGCAAAGATTAAAGGAAAATCTTATCGCCGTTGGTGAACTGCGGGGCGTTGAGCGCCTGGACTTCCTCCGAGATCGGTTAAGACTGATATGGGTGTTGGTTGGTTCGTTTTTTTCCAAACAGCCAGGTTTGCCCTTGAGCCAGGAACGCGTTTACGAAGCCTCTCGTACGGCAGTCCGAAACCATTCCGCCAGACCCTTCACTGGGGAGGTAACAATCATACTTGGCATGAGAAATGTCCTGTCGGGCTGGCAGAGCGTGTGTGCGATTCCGCCAAAGGTGCGCCGCTTTTACGGATCGTCATACCGGAAGGATCGGTATCCACCGATCAATGTCGATCCGGGTGGCCATATCAGGGAATACCTGGAGCAAGAGAGCTAGATTAGTTGGGGTCAGTCCACTCTGACCCCATAACTTTCAACCCTTATAATTGACGGTCACTGTGTAGGAGCCGGGAGCGTAAGAATGATCAGGAAAGAGCCAAACGACATCAAGAAGTACATTCTATTAAGACACAAGAAAAACGAAGCTGACCTCAGCGTTCAAGAGAAAAAGGAACTCGACAACTTCGCTGCGATTGGCTCGTTGCTGACAGACGAGAAGCTCTGTAAAAAGTATCTGACTCAGCTGAATAAGGCCCTCGTCGAGTATGCGAAAGTTCAGAAAGGGCTGGTGGAAAAAATAAGCGAAAAGACGTCTGTCCTGCACAAACCCAAACAAGATTTGTTCAAGAACCCGGTTATGACTAAACAACCGTCGAATGTTCGCCCGGACCTTTTGATCGTCAAGCATCACAAAGTACTTACGGGTTTCCTCAACCAGTTCGAGGCGAAGGAAGGTTTTAACGTGTCGCAGGAGAACGGCCC
>JBATKU010000276.1:0-11560 GCA_049669725.1 Desulfobacterales bacterium | reverse complement strand
CCGGGGTGAGTGTAACTTCATTTTTATCATCCGGGTTAATACGATATTGCTCCTGTTTGAAGATCCAGTAAATCTGTCCGGGCTGAACCCCATCCTGTACTCCTTTGTCGATGAAGGCAATCGCACTTTCACCGAACATCGCCTGATGCTCTTCGGAGTCGATAATTTGACCCTGGAGGCCTTGCGGGCTGTCTTGCACCTCCAGCCGCGGCAGACGCCGTTGAAAGGGCATTAAGAGATCTCCGACCTTGATGGGTCGGTAAGCGGCCACTATCCTACCCAGAACGAATTCGGGCCGTTTAATCGTGATTTCAACAACACCGGCTAAATAGTGCTGGATGCCGATGTACTCTTTTGTTTGCCGGTCCACAATCGGCTTTAAGGTCCGATAAATGGTATACTTTTTTCCCGGCATAAGGGCGAAGTTTTCTCTTGGCCGGATATAGACCAGATCACCCGTGCTGATCATTTCCTTTTGGCCTTCGACCTTGAATATGGCGCCGTGTGAGATGACGGGTTCTTTGCGAATGAACCCGACCCTCTCGATGGCAGCATATTGAAAGTCGATCATTTTGGTCATTACAAGCCCATCTTCGACCGGCCTTTCCCCGCCTTGACCACCTTCACCCAAGCCATGGGTACCGTGCCGACGATACAGGCGGATACGTTCTCCCGGATAAATGCGGTGGGGGTTGGCGATTTGATTGTTTTCCTTCCACAATTCCGGCCATTGCCAGGGAGTATCCGAAAATTTCTGGGAGAGGTCCCAAAGGGTGTCCCCTTTTTGAACGGTATAGTAGAATCCGGTCTGGTATTCTACGGTTTTCTCGCCTTCCGCGGCCAGCAGCGATAGAGGCATCGCCAGTAAGGAAATAAAAGTAAAAAAACGAATTGCCATGCTGAGGTTTTGTTTACCCTTCATCTAATACTCCGATTCTTTTAGGCGCTGATTGTCGAATTCCCAAAGTGCCAATTCTGTAATAAGATTACATGATTATCGATCAATTGTCAAATTTTTCGAAGGGGCAAAACGAGAGAGGTTCAAAGGTTCAGAGTTCAGGGTTCAAGGTTTCAGGGATTGACAGATTCCTAACTATCTGAGTCTTCGGAAACGGTTAAATCTCAGACAGTTAACCTCTAAACCCTGAACGTTGAACCCTAAAAAAAGCCCCTACGGGCATGCGAACATGCCGCGTAAGGGCTTTTTTTCTTTGCTATTTGATGGGAAACCAGGAGGCGCTTACATCATGCCGCCCATGCCGCCCATGCCACCCATGCCGCCGGGCATGCCGCCGCCACCGCCGCCGGGCATGCCGCCATCCGATTTTTCTTCCGGTTTTTCGGCTACCATGGCCTGGGTGGTCAGCATCAAAGATGCCACGCTGGCTGCATTTTGCAGGGCCAGACGAACCACTTTGGTGGGGTCGATAACACCGGCTTTCTCCAGGTCTTCATAGGTGTCGGTTGCCGCGTTATAGCCAAAGGCATCCTTGCCGTTCTTGACCTTATCGATGACAACAGATCCTTCCATACCGGCGTTGTTGGCAATCTGGCGCAGGGGCTCTTCAATGGCGCGCATGATGACCTTGACACCGAGTTTCTGATCGGCTTTGATTCTCATTTTGCCGAGAGCCTCCAGGCAGCGAACCAGGGCCACACCGCCACCCGGTACAATACCTTCTTCGACTGCCGCCCGGGTTGCATTGAGCGCATCCTCGACTCTGGCTTTCTTTTCTTTCATTTCCGTCTCAGTCGCCGCGCCGACATTGATGACGGCCACGCCCCCGATCAGCTTGGCAAGGCGTTCCTGCAGTTTTTCGCGGTCGTAATCGGAAGTGGTTTCTTCAATCTGGGCCCGGATTTGTTTAACCCGGCCTTCAAGAGCAGAACGGGAACCGGCGCCATCGACAACGGTGGTGTTGTCCTTGTCGATCGAAATACGCTTGGCACTGCCCAGGTCCTGAACCGTCAGGTTTTCCAGCTTGATGCCCAGGTCTTCGGAAACCACCTGGCCGCCGGTTAAAATGGCGATGTCTTCCAGCATGGCTTTTCTGCGGTCGCCGAAACCGGGAGCCTTAACTGCAGCCACCTGCAGGGTTCCTCTGAGCTTATTGACTACCAGGGTTGCCAAGGCTTCGCCGTCAACGTCTTCGGCGATGATCATCAGCGGTTTGCCCAGTTTGGCTACCTGCTCCAGAACCGGGAGAAGGTCCTTCATGTTGCTGATTTTTTTCTCGTTGATCAGAATGTAGGGGCTTTCCAGGGAGACCACCATTTTTTCAGGGTCGGTCACAAAATACGGTGAAAGGTAGCCGCGATCAAACTGCATACCTTCGACCACCTCCAGGGTGGTGTCCATGCTTTTGGCCTCTTCCACGGTTATAACACCCTCTTTGCCGACCTTGTTCATGGCCTCGGCAATGATGTTGCCGATGGTCTCGTCGTTGTTGGCGGAGATGGTGCCGACCTGTGCAATTTCTCTTTGATCCTTGGTGGCCTTGCTCAGGCCCTGTAGCTCTTTGACCGTAACCTCAACAGCGGCATCGATTCCGCGTTTGATTGCCATGGGATTGTTGCCTGCGGCAACCAGTTTCTGTCCTTCTTCGTATATGGCTCGCGCTAAAACGGTGGCTGTGGTGGTACCGTCACCGGCCATGTCGCTGGTTTTGCTGGCGACTTCTTTGACCATCTGAGCGCCCATGTTTTCAAACTTGTCCTCCAGATCAATTTCTTTGGCCACGGTCACACCATCTTTGGTGACTGTCGGAGCGCCCCAGGATTTATCTAAAACCACGTTCCTGCCTTTGGGTCCCAAGGTTACAACAACCGCATCGGCAAGCGTTCTAATCCCGTTAAGCATCGCTTCACGGGCTTTCATATCGTATTTAATAATTTTAGCCATCTTAAAAATTCCTCCATACTTTAGTTAGTCAATTATTCCAAGCACGTCATCTTCACGCATGATCAAATATTCCTCACCACTGATTTTTACCTCAGTGCCGGAGTATTTGCCAAATAGGATCCGGTCACCTTTTTTTACCTCGAGCGCGATCCTTTTACCGTCATCACCGACTTTCCCGTTACCGACGGCAGTGACTTTTCCCTCGGCCGGCTTTTCTTTGGCGGTGTCCGGAATGATAATACCACCTTTGGTAGTGGTCTCCTCTTCGACGCGTTGAACTAAAATTCGATCCTGTAATGGTCTCAATTTCATGGTTTACAATCTCCTTTTACATTAGCAAAATATTGTTTCTTCAACTGTTGCAGCACTTAAACAAAATCGCTGTACGTGCAGTTCGCCGCTTCAAATGACGGCTTGGCTTTCACACCCCCCTTCGATGGTTGTTATCTTAAAAAAATTCTTATAATATTAAAATGTTAGGAAAGGTTATTTCGGGTCTGATTTGACTTAAATATTAATCACCCTTTTCAATTTGTAAAGAGACACAGACCGAAATTTTTTAAAAAATTTTAAGGGATTGCTCTAAACCGCAACCACAGGGTAGGGCATCCGCACCGGCAACAGATTTTTCGTAAAAACGAAAATGAAATCAAGCAATTTTCCGTATTTCAGGTGGATTTAGTGGTGGGGATTTTTTTGCTGTCCGAGCCGGTGTCGGATGATGGTGTGTCAGCAGATTTGCTTTTACGATTTTTGGAAGGTGGCTTTGGGGCATTTGCGGATTTATTGGCATAGTCAGTCGCGTACCAGCCGGTTCCTTTAAGATGAAAGGTACTCTGGGAAACGAGCTTCTGGAGTTTGCCTGCACAGCTCTTGCATTTGGTCAGCGGTTTATCTGAAAAATTTTGCAGGACTTCTTCTAATTTACCGCATTTGGTGCATTCATATTCGTAAATTGGCATCTAATCAAATCTCCAAATAGTCAATAACTTCCTGCTTCAACCCAATGGTGAGCGCTTTTGGCGATTAGCAATCTGGCTTAATAATAGCTAAAGAAACCGGTTTGTCAAGAATCAACTTGGATCAGGGGTGCGCAAATCCTCATAGGGAACTCGCCAGTCGTTATAAAATTCTAGGACGTACGGCAGACCTTCAAGTTGGACGGATTTTAAGATCTCATGGGTTCTCAGGTGAACACGTTTTTCCTCTGCCATGCGTTCTTCCGGGGATGCCTCGAAGTTTTGCAGAAATTTACTAAAACGCACGATGTGGATTAATTCGTGGGTGACAATATACAATGAAAACGGAAATAGCTCAATTTCCTGGGTTTTTTCCAGGGTTGATCGAATCGTATGGTCCTGCAGACAGATTTTATAAAAATCATAGGTCGCCGAACCCAGAGAGGTGTTTTTGCGCCGGCCCTTGTAACGGATAATCTGTGCAAAGGGACCGTCAATAATCTCTTGCGGCGCCAGCTCTGCAAGCGTTTTAACATCGTACCGGGGACCGAGCCATTGACTGGCAGACATTTTGTAATTGTTGCTGACAAGCTCCTCAGCCATGGCTACGGTATGGTTTACGATTTTAATTTGATTGGAACCGAAACAGTTGCGTTTTTGCATTTCTACATATTGGGGTGTGTTGCCGGACTCCCTGATCGATGCCGGCAATGACACCTGGCATCAGTTAATATCAAGTCTATTATTGAATAAATGATAATTGTCGGCTGTCAAGTGAACGCAATCGTTAACGGGGGCTCTGGCTGTCTTCTAAAGAAGCCTCAAGGGCTTCATTTAAGCGCCGGCGATCATTTTCCGTGTTTTCGATAAATCTAATACCCATTCCTCGATTGACAACCCTGTCAGCTGACATATTTCTGTTCGACCAGACGACTACGGCATTGAGGCGCAGTGGCTCCCGGTTCGGAATACGGATACTGATTTTAAACTTATCATTTAAGGCCAGGGGCTCGGGGCAGACAACAAAGGCGCCGCCAAGACTGATGTCCTTTAACTGAACGTTATCGGCTCGGTTAGATGTCTCAATGGCAACCTGCCAGGAGACCGCTATTCGAGGGTGGCGACGTTTTTCTTCCCAGGATATTTTGGTTGACGGCGTATGACCCTGGGTCGATTGATCCGAGGTCCATCGTTTTTTCAAATACCTACTGACAAACCAGAATAAAATCAATCCGACGAATATGACGCCGCCGATGCTGATGCTGTTCAAAATAAGATTGTTATCCATGGACTTAGCTTTATCTCAAGGGTACAAAGTGTTGACGAATAGCCAACTATAGCATAGACCCGGGCATTGTTCCACATCCAAGACTATATCTCAGCCTTAAGAAAGAGTTTATACTGCTTTTTAAAATTAGTTGCGAAATACGGAAGGGTAGTATCAGTGGTTGTAGAAAAAACGCTCGAATAACGCAACGTTTTTTTGACAACCGCTAAATGTCATCATATTTTACCCGAAAAAAAGGTAGACATCTATCTGTCGGGTGTGTTAGATATCCAGGTTGTTGATTTACGGTGAGCTATAAAATCCCATTATGAATAGGAAAAGGAGGTGATGAGTTGGGTAGTGTTGTTAAAAAACGCAGAAAAAAAATGAGAAAGCACAAACATCGCAAGCTTTTGGCCAAGACACGACATCAGAGAAGGAAAGGTAAATAATGATACCGGCAATCTTTTCTGGAAAAAAATAAAAGCACCGGAAACCTTCAGTCCGGTGCTTTTTTTAGGATTAGAGGATCAACCCGCTGATAGAAGCTATTCGGGATATTCCTTGAGAAATTTTAGAAATTCCGAATCGGTCGATAGGATCAGCGTATTTTCCTTTCCCAGTGACTCGTTGTAAACCTCAAGGGTCTGGACAAACGAATAAAACTCAGGATCAACACCGTAGGCCTCGGCATAGATTATGGTTGCCTGGGCATCGGCCTTACCCTTGATTTCCTGGGCCGTGCGGTAGGCTTCTGATTGTATTTCCTGCAGGTCTCTTTCTTTCTCTCCCAGTATATTCTGGGCCTCACCTCTCCCTTCGGAACGAAATTTTTCGGCGATTTGCTTGCGTTCTGCTATCATCCGTCCGTAAACAGATTTTCTGACCTGTTCGACGTAATTGATCCTTTTTATTTTGACATCCACCAGTTCGATGCCGAATTGGGCCAGTTTGGGTTGGGCCTGGTTCAGTATGCCCTGGGTGATTTTTTCGCGGCCGGTGGTAACCGTATAATACGTCCTTTCGGAGTCTTCTACACCGACCTCGCTCCGGTCGAGCGGGCGGTTGGATTTGCGAACGGCTTCGATCAATTGGTTGGAGGTGACAAAATTTCTGACGGCCGGGTCAATAATATCGTTGAGCTTGCCGATGGCGTTAAACCGGTTGTTGACGGTTTGAAAAAACTTTACAGGATCTGTGATTTTCCACCTGGCAAAGGTGTCGACCCAGATAAATGTCTTGTCAAGGGTAGGAATCTGCCCCGGATCACCATCCCAATCCAACAGGTTTTTAGCAAAAAAATTGGCTTTCTGGATGAAAGGAATTTTAAACTTAAGACCCGGATCTTTTTTCGGCTCTCCGATAATTCGTCCGAATTGGGTAATAATGACCTGCTGGGTTTCATCGACGCTATATGCTGCATTGTATACGAGCACAGCTAGTGCAAGGACGATTACAATAAGTGTTCCTTTAATTTTCATTTTTGAGCACCACTCTGGTTTGCCATGTTTAATAGGGGCAGAAAGTTTTTCTGTTCAGAATCGACAATGTATTTCGGGCCCAGCTTTGGAAACAGCGTTCGCATCGTTTCAAGGTACATGCGTCGCTTGGTGACATCCTTGGCCTTGGTATACTCCTGATAGATCGATGTGAACCTGGCGGCGTCACCTTTGGCACGATTGACCCTGTTAAGGGCATAGCCCTCGGCCGCCTTAATGGTTCGTTCCGCTTCACCGCGTGCAGCCGGGATGGCCTTGTTATATCCCTCGCGGGCCTGATAGATCAGTTGCTCTTTTTCCTGGGTGGCCTGATTAACCTCGTTGAACGACGGTTGGACGGGATCGGGAACATTGGTTCTTTTCATTTCGATGGTAACAATGTGAATGCCGGTTTGGGCCTGGTCCAGCTCTTTTTGCAGCAGTCCCCTGGCTTCGACTGCGATTTCGTCCCGTTTGCTGATAACCTCGTTAATACTTCGATCACCGACCACCAGACGCATCGAGGCTTCGGACATATCGATCAGGATTCGACGGACGTCGCGAACCCGGAATAAAAAATCGTAAGGGTTTTTAACCCGGTACTGTACAATCCAGGGTACCAGCGCGACATTCAGGTCGCCGGTGAGCATCAGCGCGACACTGATATTGTCGCTGCCGGACTGAAAGCGCGACCGGCTGTCCGGTCGGGCCGAAGAGAACCCGAATTCTTCCGTCCGGATTTGCTTCACATTTACCTTGGTGACCTTTTCGATGCCGATGGGCAGTTTAAAGTTAAGTCCCGGCTGGGTGGTCTTGACGTATCTGCCGAAACGCTGGACAATACCGACTTCATCCTGCTTGACAGTGTAAAAAGTGGTTGCTGCGACCATGATAATGGCGATCAGCAGTATAACCAGCGGCCCGCCGGGCAGTTTAAATTTTTTAAATTTTTCCAGAATTTCATCCATCTGAGGTGGGGCGCCGCCGCCCCTGCCTTGTTGCTGCTGTTTGAGCTTATCCCAATCCCAACTCATAATTAGTTCCCTGTCTATGGTTAATGATACCGGACGCATGTCCAAAATCTGTGCGAAAATATTACCTAACAATAAGTTTCCCGACGATTCAAGTCAAGTAAAAAGAGTTTTACTTGACACAGCAGGTATCCATTGCAATAAAGTTCGTTGCGATGAAACCTAAAAAACAAAAAGGGAAATTTGAACACATCGGCAGTATTTTAGCAGATGTTTTAAAAACCTATCGACGAGAATCTGACGCAGAATTGGTTCAGGTTTGGCGGATCTGGGACGACATCGTCGGTGATGTCATCGCCCAGAATGCCCGGCCGGCCGCGTTTAAAGGCAAAATTTTACTCGTGCATGTATCCAGTTCGACCTGGGTCCATCAACTCCAGTTCTTAAAAAAAGAGATGATTGCTAAGTTGAACAATGCTTTCGGAAAAGCATTGATCGATGATCTGAAATTTAAGATTGGACCGCTTTCTCAATGACGAATGAAGATTGAAGAATGAATAATTGAGGTAGGCCTTCGGCGGAACAATTTTAAAAGGGTTGCCAACAATTGATAGAACGAATTCAGCATGGGCGGCCTGTAATAATTATATTTATACATGGCTAACTATACCACGGATACTTTTTTTAACGGCCGGATTCGGGTCAAACAGAACCGGGCCGGGTATCGATTTTCCATTGATGCGGTTTTGCTGGCCTGCCAGGCTGCCCCGGGATCGGGAGATAGAGTAGTTGATTTGGGAACGGGTTGCGGTATTATTGCCCTGATCTTGGCTTTTCGCCATCCGGAAATCACGGTCTATGCCGTCGAAGTGCAGGAAGAACTTGCACAACTGGCCATCTCAAACGTGAAAGGCAATCATCTGCAAGATCGCATAACTGTTTTGGGTGCCGACATGAAAATGATGAAGCCGGACATGACAGCGGGTCCGGTGGACCTAGTCGTCTGCAATCCACCCTACCGCAGGCCTGGAGCCGGAAGAATAAATCCGGACAATCAACGGGCAGTTGCCCGGCATGAACTAAAGGCTAGTTTACAGGACGTTATGGGTTCGACCCGTCGAATGCTGAAAACGGCCGGACGGTTTGTAACGATCTACACGGCCGAGCGGACGGCGGATATCGTTTGCCAGATGCGTGCTGATAGGATCGAGCCCAAATGTATTCGTACAATCCATAGCGCCCCTCGTTCAGAAGCCAAGCTGATTCTTATCGAAGGGGTTAAAGGGGGGAATCCGGGGCTCAAAATTGGGCCGCCGCTGATCATCTATAACGAAAATGGTGAATACACGGATGAGGTGCAGCAGATGTTTGAGCCGTGATTTTTTCGATTGCATTTAGGGTGGACAAGTCTTAAACTAAGCTTTTGTCTCTTTAAGGCTATCGATAGAAGATCGTTGACAGTATAAATTAAAAGGTATATTGGGACCTACCTAAAACTATTCATCGGGAGAGGTGGCTGAGTGGTTGAAAGCGGCGGTCTCGAAAACCGTTGGGGGTTCACGCCCTCCGCAGGTTCGAATCCTGTCCTCTCCGCCATATAATTGCGCAGCAATTTTAATAAAAATTTTTAAGGAGAGATGTCCGAGCTGGCTGAAGGAGCACGACTGGAAATCGTGTGTGCTGCCAAAAGCGGCACCGAGGGTTCGAATCCCTCTCTCTCCGCCATTATTAAAAAAATGCCTAAAGTGAGCTAAAGTGCCTAAAGTGTCTAAAATTAATGCAGTCAGCAGGTAATAGATGATATCCATCCTTAACTTTAGGCAATTTAGGCATTTTAAATTTTAGGCACTCTATTATGTCCTATCTCGTTCTTGCACGCAAGTACCGTCCCCAGGCTTTTGATCAGGTTGTCGAACAGGTTCATATTACCCGTACGCTAACCAATGCCATTTCTGCGGGGCGGGTTGCCCACGCGATCCTGTTTTCCGGGCCGCGGGGAACCGGCAAAACAACGGTTGCCCGTATACTGGCCAAAGCCATGAATTGCAAGGAAGGACCCACCCCGGAACCATGCAATATCTGTCGATCGTGCAATGAGATCACTGCCGGCCATGCCATCGACGTATTTGAAATCGACGGTGCCTCCAACAATAGCGTGGACCAGATCAGGGAGTTGCGTGAAAATATCAAATATATGCCTGCCCACAGTCCCTATAAGATATACATTATTGATGAAGTGCACATGCTCAGTGCGGCAGCCTTTAATGCTTTGCTCAAAACACTTGAAGAACCGCCGTCCCATGTGATGTTTATGTTTGCGACCACCGAGCCGCATAAGATACCGATTACGATCCTTTCACGCTGTCAGCGCTATGATTTCAGACGCATCGGCTTGGATTCCATTTCATCCCATATGGCGTCGCTGTGCCGCCTGGAAGGATTTGAAATTGCCGAAGATAGCCTTGGCCTGATTGCCCGGGAGGCTGGCGGCAGCATGCGTGATGCCTTAAGTTTGCTCGATCAGCTCATGACGTGCGCCCAGGGCTTGGTGACCCATGAGCAGGTACTGGATATTTTAGGCGTCATCGACCGCAAGGTTATTTTTGATCTGGCCGGTTCTATTTTGAACGCCGATGTCCATGCGGTGCTTGATTTTCTGGATGATGTCTATGATCGCGGCCATGATATGAAAAAACTTTATGCCGATCTGCTGGAACACTTCAGGAATCTGCTGGTCGTTTCCATGGGCAACAAGATCGAGAAACTGGTCGATCTTCCATCCGGCGAAATTGAACAACTTGTCATCCAGGCCAAACCGTCATCGGCCGGGTCCTTGAACCATATTTTTGATATACTGTTCGGAGCTGAAGCATCCATTAGATTTTCACCCCAGCCTAAATTAGCCCTGGAAATGACCCTGATCAGATTGCTGCAGACTAAGCCGTCCCTGCCCATAGATGTGTTGATTGATAAACTTGATGCCCTCAGGCGGGAGGTGTCTGCCGATGATCTTCCGCAAAAAAAAAACAATAGACATTATTCTTCAAGGCCGGAGACGCCAACCTCGCCTGCTGCTTCTGAGGAGAAGCCGAAGGGGGCCGGGACCGCGCCTGAGGTCTATACCCCGGCCGAAGAATCATCCGGCAATGACGAGGAGATCTGGAAACGGATCGGTGAGATCGTTTCACAGAAAAACCCTTCACTTGCGGCCAACCTGCGAAAATGCAGATTGAAAAATTCCGCCGAACAATCCCTGGAAATTGATGTTCCTGACAATGGATTTACGATCAATATGATCCAACGTGAAAAAAATATGGTGGTTTTACAGCAAGTTTGCATGGAGGTTTTTGGTCACAAACAAAATATCCGGTTAACTGCCAGCAAATCAATGGGTGACCACAATCAAAAAAAAAAAGATAATCAACTGAAACAAAAAGCGATAGACCACCCCCTGGTGGCCGATGCCATTGAAATCTTCGATGGTAAACTGGTAGATGTCAAAGTCCTGTAGGCATACAGGGCCGTATAGCCAATAATTTGTTGTTAAGAATCTGAAGGTGTCAAGTCTCAGACGCCAGAGGTTCAAAATTCAGAGGTTGAAAAGTTCCCGCCCTTAAGCATTTAAAAGCGGTAACCCTGAACCCTGAACGCTGAACCTTTGAACCCTCATTAAGGAGGTCGTACATGAAAGGCATGGGGAACATGATGAAGCAAGCCCAGCAGCTTCAATCCAAAATGATGAAATTACAGGAAGAACTGGCTGACAAAACAGTTGAATCCAGTTCCGGCGGTGGCATGGTGAAGGTAATTGCCAATGGCCGCCAGCAAATTTTATCGATTCAGATAGAAAAAGAGGTCGTCGATCCGGATGATGTTGAAATGCTCCAGGACCTTGTACTGGCTGCTATCAATGATGCCCTGGCCAAAGCCCAGGAAATGGTCAGTTCGGAAATGGGCAAACTGACCGGTGGACTTAATATACC
>JBATKU010000275.1:0-1674 GCA_049669725.1 Desulfobacterales bacterium | reverse complement strand
ATACTCTGATTAATATTTTTTTAAATCATTTTGGCACTTCAAGGTATCCCTGGCTGCTAAAATAACTTTCTTATCCTAGCCATTTATCACCCATTTCATGATTAGTAAAGAACCTTTAATTATTTATAGTAGCTGTAGAACGGTGGAACTAAGCCGCCGTGGCGTGGCACGGGGATTTGCTACTTTCCGCAAAGAACGTGACACGCGTAAGCGGTCGGCTTTAGTGAATCCTAAGTTTACATTTCCTATATTATATTATTTCAAATCAGAAAGAACAAAAGAGAGGATTAAGGTTATGTTAGTGAATGAGCCTGAAGCTCGAGAACAATGGTAATCCCCTCTCTTTTCTACCACAATTCTGAACAGTTCATTGGGCCTGCAGAGCCCGTTTCAAGGATGCAAGAAGTACGGTAGATTGTTCTTTCCTAACACAGTATGTATGAATAAAATTAAGAAATTCTTTGGTATTGACATCTCAAAAGATGTCTTCGATGTGATGGATTCTTCCGAAAACCATCATCAGTTCAAAAATGATCCATCCGGATTTAAAGCGTTCGGTAAATTGCTGGATGAGAACTCCCATTGTGTAATGGAAGCCACTGGATGCTATTACCAGGGACTAGCCACCTGGTTATACTCACAATCAATTGATGTGTCGGTAGTAAATCCATTATCTGTGAAACGGTTCATACAAATGCGTCTAAAAACCTCCAAAACGGACAAGCTGGATGCACAGATGATCCGAATGTATGGAGAATCTGAACAACCTGGGCTCTGGAATCCTCCTTCGAAATTGATTATCGAAGCTACTGAACTTCATAAGCTTATAGAGTTATTGGTGAAGCAAAGAGCGGCACTTAAGAATAAATTGCATGGCCTGAAATCGAAGGGCATTACCAGGTCTCCAGTGGTTACTTCTGTTCGTCGACAAATCCGGAATCTGAGCAATGAAATAACAGAATTAGAGATCAAATTAGAAGCTGTAATTAAAGAATATGAATCTGATCTATTGACCAGATTGTGCTCAATTCCTGGTATTGGGAAAAGAACTGCCATATATCTTATTGTACTTACACACGGCTTCGAAAAGTTCGAAACCAGCCGTCAACTAATTTCTTATTTTGGACTTAATCCAATCATCCGGGAGTCCGGATCCAGCGTGCGAGGAAAAAGTCGGATCAGTAAAACCGGTAATACTCATGTCAGGAATTTACTTTTCATGTGTGCATTAACTGCATGTGAACACAATAAATCCTGCAGTGAAATCTACCAGCGGATTATTGCAAAAGGTAAGTCCAAAAAGCTTGCTTTGATTGCCGTAGCCAACAAGCTACTAAAGCAATCATTGGCGATATCCAAATCGGGTTTATACTATGACGAAAATTATAGAAGCGTATATGTCAATTTAGGGTAAAAAGGCTTGGATTTTAGCACAGTTCTTTGTTAGACTGCATACCTGAAATGCCTTGATCGAACACATATTACTTCAACTTGATTAATTAGACTATGTTCTATTTTGATCGATCAGTAATATTTTCATTTCCTTATTACCATAAGAAACAACAGGTTCTTCTTGCAGGGCCACTCTTTTCTCTAAGTGAGCCACAAAAGCCTGTGCGACCTCCACCTGATGAATATTCCCCCAACCAATGGAATCCGGTATTAAGCGAGTAA
>JBATKU010000274.1:0-6894 GCA_049669725.1 Desulfobacterales bacterium | reverse complement strand
CACTATATGGTGTACAGATATAAAAATAGTATCCCAAAAAATCGGAAGGTGTTCGACTGGTGATTAGTTTACAGTATCTGTAATTTTCAGCGGCTCAATTTTTGTCAGATACGTTGGAGATATCGTGGGCATGGGTGGTTTGAAAATCGCCGCTTTTTAATCCATCTCAATGCCCTTGTTATGTGCTTTCGACAAGACTGCGACTAAACTGCAATTGGGTTAGTTCGATTCCATGGCGAAAGATCTTTCTTTCGATATTCATTGGTTTAAATTCTACAGCTTTATAGAATTCAATTGCTCTTTGATTCTCACGAACAACCCAGAGTAATATCCTTCTGCATCCCAATGCCGCTAATTCGCTAAACGTCGATTTGATCAGTGTTTTTCCAAATCCACGACCAGCACTATCAGGGTCTATATATAAAGAATAAATTTCGGAAGTTTTAGTGCTAACTTCAAACTTACTGAACGATATAAAACCAATAGTCTGGTTTTCATGTTCAGCAACTAAATGTCTATGACTTTCATTATTTAGATTCTTCTTCCAGATATTCTGAAAATGTATTTCTGTTAAACTGCCTAATATTTTATCTGGAATTAAGGGTTCATATGCCATAATCCATGACGCACGATGAATTTGTGCAATTTGCGGAATATCAGTTTTAGTAAATGGCCTTATTTTCATAAATCTTTTCAGTTCGAGTCACAAAGTTCAGCAAATCACTTAGCCTCAAAGCCTTCAAGATATGCACAAAAAATCACAAATTACTCCAAAATACAGATACGTAGATGATGTATTACCAGCGTGGGACAATTACAGATATCATCAAAACCGGCCGCCAAGTCAAGAAAATCCTAAATTTAATTTTCCGAAAATTATTTGAGCCCACCGGTACTTTAATTGATGAATTAATTTATTGGGTCAGGACACCCGGAGTGGACCATAACATATCATCTTATAAAACCGCTTGTGATATCCATTTGAAACATGTATTTTTAACCGAGTTTGGTTTGTGACGGAATCCGGCTACCAAATTGCACCAAATTTCGTTCCGATTCTTTGGATATCACAACCTTGACCGAACCGTGGTTATTCTCACCACCCGTCCGATATTTTTATTTGGCAAAACATTCCATCTATTTGATATAGGGTTTTTTCAAAACAGATGATAAATGGAATATAGGCGTATTTTCCTGTCAAAAACGAGATTTCCACTTAACTACGAATGCTATATGGTTTGGATCAAACGAAGAAAATGAGACTGCCATGTTCTCCTACATATTCATGAAGATTCTTGAAAGTCGGCCGCATCGTTACGATTGGGGCATAGACTTTCTTACAAGAGGACAAGCGGACAAGATCAAAGAACATATTGTCACCAATTTTGTCCGGCCGGACATGGCCATTCTGGATGTCGGCTGTGGAACTGGAGATTTGGCTGTCAGAGCAGCGCGGACGGGTGCACTTGTAACCGGGGTTGATATTTCGGAGGGCATGTTAGCTGTTGCGCGGGAGCGGGTAAAAGAGAACGGACTGGACAACAAAGTCGTTCTTCATCATTCCGGAGTTGATGAAATAGACAGTCTGTTTGATGAAAAAAGCTTCGATCTCATTACATCTACCCTTGTGATGAGTGAGTTGTATACCGAAGAGCGTGAATGGGCCTTGAAGGAGCTATTAAGAATCCTGAAACCGGATGGAAATCTGCTGGTGGTCAGTGAGGTAAGACCGAAACATCTTCTGAAACGAGCGATCTATTACGCCCTTAGATTCCCACTGGCGCTTATCACCTATCTTATTTCCCAGACGGGTACCAAACCGGTACGGGACATCGCTGATGAAATGCGTCAAGCGGGCTTTGAAATCATAAAGGAACGCTATTCGTTTCTCGAAAGTTTCGTAACTGTTGTCGCAGGAAGATCTGAGGCTGCACAACCCGCAGTCGTTGCGCGAGTGATGAAGCCCGATCAAGATAGGTCACAAATCAAATCACTCTTCGATTTCTGCGGACGATGGTTTCCGAATCCAGTGGTGCCTGGATTGCGGAGAATCGGTACACCTGCCAGGGACAGTCCGGTCGTCGTTACCGGCAATTTTCACCTTACGGTTCGGCGAGTCGAAAGAGCACTTAAAAGTCAGAATTGCTATTTGCTTGTCTTACAGTCAAAAGGTATCAATGTCTGGTGTGCATCAGCCGGAGGTGAAATGAACACTCATTCCATCATAACGGCTCTAAAAACAAGTGGCATCGACAGTCTCATTGATCACAGGGAGCTTATACTGCCGCAGTTGTCTGCTCCGGGAATTGACACAAAACTGTTGAAGAAGGTGAGTGGCTGGAAGGGGAAGTGGGGACCCGTATATGCTAGCAGCCTGCCTGAGCATCTTGCGAACGGCCATGGGAAAACTCAAAAACAGTGCAGGGTGCGTTTTGACTTGCCATTTCGGTTGGAAATGCTGTTCTCCATGAACTTTCTGCTTTGGCTTTTCTTTTCCGCCATTGCTCTGGCCATTCACCCTGCCTGGGCGGCTGTCATGACTCTGATTTTCTGGGGTGCAGGGTTTATTCTATATGCCGGGTACTACCTTTTGCCTTTTAGGAGCGGGTTGTCTAAAGCGCTGATGCTAGCTATCGCTGCCATAGCCATTTTTGTCGGGATCTCCGTACATGCCGCCGGTAGCCCCTGGCATTATGTGGGCTGGATGATTTTCACCTCGCTGGTTATCTTGTCCATCGGGTTCGATCTCAAAGGTATCGTCGGTGATCAAACCTCTGAGGCGGAAGCATTTTTGCACAAACTGGGTTTTGAGTCCTTTGGGCATCTCTTTCGATCGAAGGGAATTCACTCGGGATTCATCACCCAAGACAAATCCAGATGTGTTAATTGCAATACCTGCGGCATGGTATGTCCCGTAGGTGTTTACGGCATTGCAAAAAATAAAAAGGATATCATAATCGTTGATGATTCAACCTGCCTGAAGTGCAATGGTTGCGTCATGCAGTGCCCCCAAAAAGCGCTATCCCTCAGTTAAAATTGGCGAAGATAGCCATACGAAACCCACACTCCGACTGAATTGTAGACGGCTACTATACACAATTGCAATTTAGTGTGGATGTCATCTGGTAATCTGATATAAATCGTTTCCCCAAATACCCCTGCGCCTATGGCATCGGTTGTAATACCGGGCCAAGCCTTCCCTGATCTCCTGCATAAACTCGGCAGGAATTATCGTAAAAACATCGAAAATAAATTTGTAATTATTAAGTATTTATCGCGTTGTTTTATATTTATTGATAAAAACAACGCGTTGTTTTATAGTTTATGAAAAAAATATTTATGTATATTCGGAAAAGGCCAACGCCATATGATAAGATTTGCGGCCAATGAGTTTGAAAACTGGCTGAAGAACAAAAATCGGAAACCCATGGTATTGAGGGGCGCCAGGCAGGTTGGGAAAACCTGGCTGGTACGTGACTTTGCCAAACGCCAAAAACTCCAATTGGTGGAATTAAATTTCGAGCGACTCCCGGGCCTGGCAGACCTGTTTTCAGAAAATGACCCGGCCGAGGTCCTGAGAAACATTGAAGCACAACTTGAGGTAATGATAAAACCGGATTCATCCTTACTGTTTTTGGATGAAATCCAGGCCGCGCCCCAGTTATTATCAAAACTTAGATGGTTTAAGGAAGAAATATCTAACCTGCCGGTAATCGCTGCCGGGTCATTACTGGATTTTGCTATACAGGAATACCAATACGGTATGCCGGTTGGTCGTATTTCCCATTTTTACCTTGAACAAATGTCCTTTTTCGAGTTTGTTCTGGCAACCGGTAATGAAGCACTTTTTAAGAAAATGTCGTCCTTCAGCCTCGAATCAAGTATGCCCGAATCGCTGCATACAAAATGCTTGAATGTTTATCACGACTATTGTCTTGTTGGCGGTATGCCCGAAGTTGTCCAGGAATGGATAAACAGTAAAGATTTAACATCCTGCATCAAAATACAGCAGGATTTGTTAGCGACCTATCGCGATGATTTTCATAAATACGGTGGGAAAATCGATGCCGGCATGCTCAATAAAATTCTGCTTTCCGTAGCCGAACAATTGGGAAATAAATTTATATACAGTCGGGTGGATCCGACCCAAAAGCTGGTTCAGATTAAAAAAGCGTTATCCCTGCTTTCCCAGGCAAACGTATGCACAAAAGTTCTGCACACGACCGGCAACGGTTTACCCTTAGGAGCGGAATCCAACGAAAAATTTTTTAAGGCATTAATGTTGGATATCGGTTTAATTTCAGTTCAGCTAGGGCTTTCATCAATCAGACACACCGAAGCAAAAAGTACTATCTTTTCAAATAAGGGCGGATTGGCGGAGCAGTTTGTCGGCCAGCAATTACGCGCCTGCCAGACACCGCTGGAGTCTCCGCAACTGTTCTACTGGCAAAGGACGGGTGGTAGACAGGGTGAAATCGATTATGTAATTCAACATGGAAACCGCGTAGTTCCTGTTGAAGTAAAATCCGGGTCGGCAGGCAGTATGAAATCACTGCATCAGTTCATGGCCGAAAAGAGGCTTAACTCTGCTGTTCGCATCAATATAAACCAACCATCGGTTGAAAACATCAGGGTAAAAACAAACCAGGGCATACCCGTATCATACCGGCTTCTTTCGCTACCGGTATACCTGACAGAGCGTCTTGAAGATCTAATCGAACAGGCTCTATATATTGTTTGAGAAAATGAGAAAGACCCTCTTAATATCTTGATGCAATTCACTTTTAGGACTATATTAGTGATTATCATACGTAGAAAACCCTAAGCCAAAATCGGGACCGGATTAATCTGCCCCGGTTTTTTTTAATTTCCTGATGACAGAACGGCAAAACAAGGTATCATTGTTATAAACATAGAAATCGACCAAGCAAAGCGATTCCATCCGTCGACAATCTTCATTCGTCATTCCCGGCAAGGCCGGATAGGAGGTTTGCCATAAAAAACGACAGCCTTTTCGAGAACGGAAACAGGGCCACCTATGACGCTTCTTCTCTGGAAGTGTTGAAAGGCCTTGATCCGGTCAGACGCAGGCCGGGTATGTATACCGACACCGCCCGGCCAAACCATCTGGCCCAGGAAGTTATCGACAACGCCGTTGATGAGGCCATTGCCGGTTTCGCCAAACGGATTGATGTCCTTTATCACAAAGACGGTTCCCTCGAGGTCAGTGATGACGGCCGCGGTATGCCGATAGACCAGCATCCGGGCGAAAAGATGACGGGTGTCGAGGTCATCATGACCAAATTGCATGCCGGCGCCAAATTCGGCAATAAAAATTATCGGTTTTCCGGCGGTCTGCATGGCGTCGGCGTTTCTGTAGTAAATGCTTTGTCCACGCGGCTCGAGGTGGAAATCAGACGGGACGGCAACAAATATGCGATTGATTTTAAAAACGGCACCAAAGCATCCGAACTTAAAAAGATAGGATCGGTTGGAAAACGCAATACCGGCTCAACCGTACGATTTTGGCCGGATGGCGAATATTTCGACACGGTCAGATTCTCGATACGCAGGTTAAAACATGTGATGCGCGCCAAAGCAGTCCTGTGCCCGCGCCTGACCGTCACATTTACAAATAAACACACCGATGAAACGGAGTCCTGGTATTTTGAAGATGGTCTCAGAGACTATCTGCTTGAAAACCTGGCGGATTACGAGCGAATTCCGGCAGAGCCTTTTGTTGGCGATCAAGAGGGGAAAGAAGAAGTCGTCAACTGGGCAGTTATCTGGTTGCCGGAACAGGGGCAGATGATTGCCGAAAGCTATGTCAACCTGATTCCGACCACCCAGGGAGGCACCCATGTAAATGGTTTTCGAAGCGGTTTGCTGGCGGCCGTGAGAGAATTTTGTGAATTTCGCAATCTGGTTCCCCGCGGTGTTAAGCTCACCGCAGATGATATCTGGGACAAGTGCAGTTATGTGTTGTCGGCCAAGCTGAACGACCCGCAGTTTTCAGGACAAACCAAAGAACGCCTGGGCTCACGCCAATTTGCGTCCTTTACCGCCAATGTGGTCCGGGATGCTTTTGCGCTGTGGCTCAACCAACACACCGAAGCGGGCGAAAAATTGGCCGAGATGGCAATCGAAAGTGCCCGTCGCAGGCTGAAAGATGCTAAACAAGTTGTGCGCAAAAAAGTGGGCAGCGGCCCCACCCTTCCCGGCAAACTGGCAGACTGTATTTCTCAAGACCCTTCTGAAGGCGAGTTGTTTTTGGTGGAGGGAGATTCCGCCGGCGGCTCTGCGAAACAGGCGCGCGACAAACAAACCCAGGCCGTGCTTCCCTTGAGGGGTAAGATATTGAACACCTGGGAAGTGGAGACTGCAGAAATACTAAAATCAAGTGCCATTCATGATATTGCGGTTGCGGCAGGTGTTGATCCGGGTACAACGGACCTTGCAGGGCTGCGCTACCGCAAAATAATTATCCTGGCCGATGCCGATTCCGATGGACTTCATATTGCCTCGCTTCTCTGTGCTCTGTTTCTCAGGCATTTCAGGCCTCTGGTTGAAGCCGGAAATATTTTTGTTGCCATGCCGCCGCTATATCGAATCGATCAGGGCAAACAAGTTTTTTACGCTCTTGATGAAATGGAAAAGGATGATATCCTGAAAAGACTGAACGGTTCACCCAAAAAAGGAAAACCCAATGTTCAACGGTTTAAAGGCCTGGGAGAAATGAATCCCTCCCAGTTGAGAGAGACCACCATGCTCCCCGACTCGCGGCGACTGGTCCAGCTTACCTATAACGGGCAAAAGAGTATTTTTGAAACCATGGACATGCTGTTGGCCAAAAAAAGATCCCGGGATCGTAAACGCTGGCTTGAGAAAGAAGGG
>JBATKU010000273.1:0-7530 GCA_049669725.1 Desulfobacterales bacterium | reverse complement strand
CTTTATATATTCGGATCCGTAAACCCGGCCAAGTGCATCACTTGGGGCGTAATAGATTGCAATATAGGCCCATGTCAATACTTTATCCAATAAGTTTGTCTGAAGTGAGGCAAAATAAAACAGATGAAGCAAATATGACTGCTAAATCAGGCGAAAATTTATTGCAGTCATGCGACGGCCTATTGTATAGACCTTAACTCGGGCAATTCAGGGATTGTTAATCGCAATCGAAGGAGCCCGGCCGACATAATAAATTCGGACGACGAGATTGGCATGGCGAAATTTGCATATTCATTCGGAATCATCATATTGGGGCTGGCACTGGGTTATGCCTTTCAAGTCCTTGTCAATCGCAAAATCATCAAACTGCCGATCCCGATTGATGACCTGAGAAAACTGCTCCAGAAAATCGCCCTGCTTTTCTTGAATCCGGTGGCGATTGTGGGCGCAATCTGGGTGGTGAGTATAAAAAATGCCGGCTTGATTGCACTGCCGTTTGTCGGACTTTTCGCCCTGCTGACCGGGGGGGCACTGGCCCTCGGGGTGGCGCGCATGCTCACCCTGGCGCCTCAAAAGACAGGCGCGCTGTTTGGTTGCGGCTCTTTTACGAATATCGGAACCATTGGCGCACTGGTCTGCTTTGTTTTCCTGGGCGAGGCGGGTTTTGCGCTGGTGGCCATTTATAAATTATTCGAGGAATTATTCTATTATTCCATCGGATTCCCCATTGCCAAATACTACAGCCGCAGCAAACAGGAAGAAAAAATCCTTGATCGAATTAACAGCCTGACCAGGGACCCTTTTATCATTGTAGCCTTATCCAGTATCGTCCTTGGTGCTATCCTGAATAGCAGTGGTGTTCCGCGCCCTGGATTCTTTAAAATCGTCATTTCCGTTTTTGTCCCCCTGGCAACCATCATGCTGTTGTCGTCCATTGGCCTGGCGATGAAATTCAGGCGGGTCCGCGATTACCTGCCGGAATGCGTTTCGGTGGCCGTCATCAAGTTTGCCCTGGTGCCGGTCCTGGCGACCTCACTGGCCTACCTGTTTGGCTTCGGCAAGATCGAGGGCGGCCTGCCCCTCAAAGTCGTCATCATTCTCTCTTCCATGCCGGTGGCGTTTAACGCCCTGATACCACCATCCATTTATGACCTGGATCTGGACCTGGCCAATTCGTGCTGGTTTTTTACCACGGCCTCGCTCGTTATTGTTTTACCTGCATTGCTTTTTATCATTAATTTTGTTTAGCCATATTTTTCCAATTTATTTATTGACAAGGCCTTTCAAAAACGATATTAAATTTTGCATACAAAATGCAATATTCAAAATGCAAACGATAGTCATTCCTACAAAGTACCATATTTATTTTAGCGATTCCCGAGTTTAGCCCCTACGGCAGAAAGGATGCAGTTATGGTAAATCTAGGAGCAGAGCACGAGAACCTGGATCAAAAAGCCTATCTAATCCTCAAGAACATGATTATCGACCGCAAGCTCCTGCCGGGCGATAAGATCCCTCAGGAGAAGTTGGCCCGGGAATTGGGCATCAGCCGAACCCCGCTGATCAGTGCTATCAAATACCTCGAGCAGGAAAAACTGGTCGAGGCCAAACCGCGCCGGGGATATTTTGTGCGCTTTTTCACCATGCAGGAAATGGTCAGCATATTTGAGCTGCGGGAAGTTTTGGAAGGCCTGGCAGCCAGACGGGCCACCCACCATATTACCGATCCCCAGATAAACCGGCTCAACAAATTCTTTCAACAATTTGATCCGTCTTCGGATATCAGTGACTACAAAGCATATTCCAGAGAGGACCGCAGTTTTCATAATTTTGTCGTCGACGTTGCCACCAAGGAATTCTTAAAAAGCATCCTGCAGACCTATAACATTATCAGCTTCAGCTATCAGGTGATCTCCTCGGAAGGATTGGTGAGATCTCCCAACGAAACGATTCATGAGCATCTGTCCGTTATCAGAGCCATCAGCGATAGAGATTCTGATGCGGCCGAAAATTTAATGCGGTTGCATTTTACCAAAACCATTGCAACGCTAAAACAGGAAATCGAGAATCAACAGCGGGATGTCAGGATGAGCGCCTGATAAAGTGGTTGTTAAAAAAACGATCCGCTCTTTGAGCGTTTTTTTTCTACAACCACTTATACCAGCCTTCAGTATTTAAGAACTTATTTTTTAAAAGCGGTGCAAACCGCCGTCTGGGCCGATCGGGTCTGAAAATTTCCGAACTGGAATATTGTGACACCTTGGTGCCGCCGGGAATGAATGTTTCGGATCACTTTAACACCTGCAGATGGAAGTCCGAATGAAATTGTACTTAAATGCGGAATAAATTTACCGGAAAGGAGGTAGATAAAAAAACTAGCGGTAAAAATCTTTTTTTTTACAGCCGATTTTAAAGCGCATCGACAAGGGGGACCAAAATGGTCCATAACCGAGTTGTCAAACAACAACATTGAAGGAGGGTTTGGAAATGAAAAAGATTATTATTTTTAGTCTGATTGTTCTTCTGGCCGTTACCACCGGAGCTTATGCTAAAGACTTCCCCAAAAGAGATATCACCAACGTGGTCGTCTGGGGTGCCGGCGGCGGTACCGATACCTGCAACCGGATCATCAGCGCTGAAATGGCCAAGTTCCTGGGTGTAAACATTAACGTAATCAATAAAACCGGCGGCGTCGCCGGTTCGGTCGGCATGAACTTTGGTTATTCCCGAAAGCATGACGGGTATACCTTGACCGGCCTGTCCGAATCCAACGTCACCGCTGGTGTCCAGGGTGGCTGGAATCAGAAGTTTGATGTTTGGGACGTCTTTATTGTGGGTGGATCCCCGGATGTTATATCGGTGACTCCCAACACGCCTTACAAATCCTTGAAGGACTTGATCGAGGCTGCCAAGGCCAATCCCAAAAGCATTAAAGCAGCCGCCAGTGGTGCCGGTTCCATCCATCACCTCAACCTGCTGGCCGTTGAAAATGGCTCCGGCGCGAAATTCAACTTCATTCCTTACAAAGGATCCGCGCCCAGCCAGAATGCAGCCATGGCAGGCGAAGTTTCGGTTGTCGTGACCTCCCTGGCCGAGCAACAGCAACTGCTGCGCGGCGGCAAATTAAGAGCTCTGGGCATGTTGATCCCGAGTTCATTTAACGTCGAGGGGTTGGGTGCAATCCCATCATCCTTTGATTCCTACCCCGGACTGTCCAAATACCTGCCGATTTCCCAGGCCATCGGCTTCGCAGTTCCGACTGATGTTCCGGCTGATCGCAAAGCAGTCCTGGTCGATGCCTTCAATAAGGCAATCGCCACCGATAAAGTGAAAAAATGGGCCGCTGACAATTACTACCTGCTGTCGGGTAAAACCGGAGCGGAATCGAAGGCCGTGTTTGATGCCCTCGAATCAAATTTTGCCTGGACCCTCTGGGAGCTCAAAGCCGCCAAAGTAGATCCGGCGTCACTGGGCATTCCGAAACCGTAAATCTAACCATCTCAAGAAAGCCGGGTGCAATCCGGTACCCGGCTTTCTTGAGCCAAACGCCAATCAGGAACAGTGAGCGTTATTCGTTATCTGTTATTCGTTAATAGGTTGTGACGATCAAGCATCAGCTCTATATATCAAAATCCAGAAAATTCTATTAACGAATAACCAATAACTAATAACTTGTTAATTAACTTGCCTTCTCTATCTAAGGTAAGCCATAGAATTCATACAAACCATTAATTTAAGGTAACCTGTATCATGATGGATAAAGACAAACTGCGCAAGACAGATATTTATTCGGGCGCGGCCATATGCGTATTCGGATTGTGGATAGTTCTGCAGGCCTTAAAAATGCCGATGAAGGACAGTTGGGGAGGCGTCCAGAATGTCTGGTATGTTTCTCCGGCAATTTTTCCACTTTTCGTGGGATGCATGATCATGCTCTTAGGCGGCCTGCTCTGCCGAACAGCCCTGAAGATGGTCGGGTTCAAGGCCTTTGGTCAAACCGTTCGCTGGTTGTTGAGCAAAGCGCTTTGGCAATTTTTGAACTCCATACCCGTTCTGCGGTTTTACACCATCGTTGTTTTGTTTCTATCCTTTGTCTTCCTGACAATTCCACGAATTGATTTCTTTCTAAGTGCCTTCTTATTTCTGGTAGTTTTCATTACCTCATTTTACTTTGATGATGCCATACTTCTCAAAAAACTTTTCTTCTTCTACCTGGGAGGCATCATTGTTCTCATCCTATATTTTGCCCTGGGGCTCAATGATCCCCTGGGCAGGATCGTACCATTCCCGGCTGATATTCTGACAATCTGTTTTATAGTGTCATACAGTGTCTATGCCTGGATGCTGATTCGCGGCAACCCGCTGCTGCGAAAAAAATACAGGACCGCAATGATCATCGCCTTCGTCTCTCCGTTTGTCGTCGGCATGATCTTTAAATATTTTCTCCTGGTGCCGATGCCGTTCGAAGGCCTGGTTGTGGCCGTTACGGATTACTTGTGGTACTTCGAATTTTAGTGAAGGGATAAAAATTCAATGGTCTTATATGAACGCATCGGGTTTTACTTTCAGACCGTCTATCATCTGGCCGCGGACCCGATTAATCTTGCGATACTTTTCGGCTCGGTTATTCTGGGGATTATTTTCGGTGCGATGCCGGGGCTCACCTCAACCCTTGGCGTCGCGCTTTTGACCACCATGACATACGGCATGGACACGGCTACCGCCATGTTGTGTCTGCTGGCAATCTATGTCGGTGGTACTTACGGTGGTTCCTATGCATCCATTTTGATTAATATTCCCGGCACGGCTGCCTCGGCGGCCACCGCCCTGGACGGATATCCCCTGGCCCTCAAGGGAGAAGGCGGCAAAGCCATTGGTTTGACCACCACATCATCGGCCATTGGTACGATCATCAGCATGCTGTTTCTGGTCTGCATTTCTCCGATGATATCTTTTTTCGCACTCCAGTTTACTTCTTTTGAATTTTTTCTCCTGGCCTTTTTCGGGATACTCATCTCCGGCACGTTGACCAGTCCGGATTTGGTCATCAAGGGTTGGATATCCGGATTTTTGGGGCTTTTTCTGGCCTGTGTGGGGCGCGACATGCTGCAGTTCTACCCCCGGTTTACTTTCGGAATCCCTGAACTTGACAGCGGCGTAGAAGTGGTACCTGTCCTAATCGGCGCCTTCGGTATCCCCCAAATCATTCAGGTTCTCAAGGACCAATTTCAGATCGGCGAGGCCCA
This sequence comes from Desulfobacterales bacterium, assembly GCA_049669725.1. Lineage (GTDB taxonomy): Bacteria > Desulfobacterota > Desulfobacteria > Desulfobacterales > JAFDCJ01 > JAFDCJ01. Next base: position 2,284 of record JBATKU010000273.1, on the reverse strand, counting down.
GAAGTTTCAGCGAATTTTGCCCGAATTCGGCACCATTGTAAAAAACATCCCCAAAATTGTTCGATCTGCTCTGATCGGTGTCGGCATCGGCGCGGTTCCGGGAATTGGCGAGGATATTGCCGCCTGGGTCTCATACGGCGCCGCTAAAAATGCATCCAAACACCCGGAACGATTCGGCAAAGGTGAATACACGGCTGTACTATCCACGGAGGTCGCCAACAATGCCTGCGTGGGCGGTGCCATGATACCGCTCTTGAATCTTGGCATACCGGGCAGTCCCCCCGCGGCCATGCTGCTCGGGGCACTCATGCTGCACGGCGTCACACCGGGGCCGATGATTAATTTTGAACATCCCAACTTCATTATAGAGGTCGCCGCCATCCTTTTACTGGCATCTCTGGCGATGTGGGTGGTGGGCATGCTGATGGCCAAGCAGGTGGTCAAGGTGCTGCGGATACCGACCCAGATTTTTATGCCCATCATCGGCGTCCTGTGTATCATCGGCTCCTATGCCCTGGGAATGAACATCTACAACCTGTATCTCATGCTGCCGGTGGGTATTATCAGCTTTTTTTTGATCGAAATGGGGTACCCCATTGCACCGCTGGTGATCGGCGTTATTCTGGGTCCGATGGCGGATGAGAATTTGCGAAGGGCCCTGATGGTATCCCAGGGAAGTTTTCTACCGGTTTTCACCCGGCCGGTGGCGCTGGTTCTTTTTCTGATTATTGTGTGGACGGTGTTAAGCCAGTTTCAATTGTTTAAGAACTGCAAAAATAAAATCGTTGCTAAAATATTTCCGCGCAGGGCCGCCAAGGCCGCCCTGCTGCCTAAGCAGTCTGAGGAAAAATAACAATTAACTTTTAATTGGGAGACTTTACTTGACAGGGGTATCACCGGCCTATTTTATATCACGGTTCACCGATCGGTTTACACCGGCGGATGTGTGTGAAGGACTGGCTGAAATTGCCGATCTTGGATTTGAGCAATTTCAGCCGGAAGTTTTCCACGCTGAAAACCTGGCTGGTTGGGTAAATGGCGGCAGCCAACAGGTCCGGCAGTGTTCAAACGGCCTCGGTCTGCGGCCGTCGCAATTTGTAGCTCATTTTATGCTGAAAGCTTTCAGCGATACGTCAAGTGTGATGTCCGATTCAGGCCTGGTGGAAATCGAATCTGTTCTGGAAATCGTTGATCGTTTTGAAGACTGCCCGATCGTGACCATTCCGCTCGGAGCCTTCGACACTCAGGGAATTGTCAAGCCCGGTGACTATATCGCCCTGTTTAATCGTTGCGTTGAAAAAATCGGACAATTGCTCGTCCAGGTCGAAAGGGCCGGCCGGCGCCTGGCCCTGGAGATCATGCCGTCAGCGGTCATCGGTGGGATCGACGGTTTTAAGCGTCTGTGCGATCAGCTAAAAACGAATACCCTGGGTTTAAACTATGACACCGGCCATGCCTGGGCCGCTAAAGAAAACCTTTACATGATTCCGGCCAAACTCAACGGGCAAATCCTGGGAACCCATTTTTGCGATAATTTCGGACACGAGAACTTATCCCTGCGGCCCGGAACAGGCTCGATCGACTGGGCAGAAATTATAAGTGGCTTGAAGGCTTCGGGCTATAACGGCTCTTTTGATGTTGAAATTATCTGTGCCCCGGAAGCGGTAAGGCAAGAATACGGTCAGGGCCGGGAGTTTATCGAAGAGCTTTTAAACCGGGAATGAAGACTTGCGGCCAGCCAATTGAGTCAATAACCAATCCGCCGCCGCGGATTAACTCCTGATTGAACGCTTAAATTTCAATCAGAATAAGATATGGAGGAAGCAATGCTAAAGATGGCAATCATTACGGGCTTTTTATCGAAAACCAAAGATCGTTTTCATGAGTATAACGAGCCCCTCGATCTGGACCAGAAGTTCAAGTTGATGACGGATATCAATGGCTATGACGGGGTTGAGATAGTTTACCCCTATGAGGTAAGCGACCCGGAAGAAACTAAGACCCTTTTGAAAAAACATGGGTTAAGCGTTGCCGCGGTTAATGTCAACGTGAAGGCCGAACCTGAATTTCGCAACGGCGGATTGACGTCTCACAACAAAGAGATTCGCCGGAAGGCAGTTCAGTTTATCAAAGAGGCCAAAGACTTTGCCGCGGCCGTGGGTGCCGATAAAGTAACCTGCTGCCCTTTGGGTGACGGCTATGAATTCTCCTTCCAGTATGATTACGCCCAGACCTGGAAATACCTGGTGGAAACCTTCGGCGAGGCGGGGGCCCACAACCCGGA
>JBATKU010000272.1:0-16758 GCA_049669725.1 Desulfobacterales bacterium | reverse complement strand
ATGATCGACATTGATCGATTTAAGGCGGTGAATGACACCCACGGTCATCAGATGGGGGACGCCGTCTTAAACCAATTTGCCGGCATTATCAGCCGGGTAAAGCGCCAGGAAGATATTTTCGCCCGCTACGGCGGCGAAGAGTTCGTGATAGTTCCCTGCGGTCAGATCAATCCGGATGACGTGTTTGGTTTCTGCGAACGAATTCGTCAGGCCATCGAAATCTCAGAATTCCGATTTGGTGACACCGGCATTCAGATCACAGCCTCTTTGGGCTTCCACACCCGAAAAATCACCCAAAACGAAAAAATTGAACCCCTGTTAACGGATATGATAAAAAAGGCCGATCAGGCCCTTTACCAGGCTAAAGAAAAAGGACGAAATCGAACAGAATCCGTGATGTGAGCCGTCTGGCTCTCAAGAATTCGGAAATCGGAATGCGGAGTGGGTATTTCAGGAACAAAAGAATATTTACCACGGAAGCACACGGAATAGCACGGAAAGAAGAATTGATTGGATTCTATTTAAATAAAACTGGTAGACAGGATTAACATTATTTTCAAGATATAATTTTCTCAGTTTCCTTCAGACATTCAACCATTTCGATTTTCGCATTCCCAACTTCCCCATTCATTTACCTCTGTTATCTGTCTTCTGCCATCTGACTTCTGACCCTGAGCTGCCCACAGGCAGCGGATATATCCTGCCCCTTGCTGCGCCGAACGATGACGGTGTAATTTTTGGCGAATAAAATATCATAAAATGCCTTGATCACGGCTTCTGGCGGACGATCGAAGTCGCAGCCTTCGTGGGGATTGTAGGGGATCAGGTTGATTTTGCATCGGATCGGCTGTAAAAGTTTGGCCAGGCGCCGGGCATCGCTTTCAGAATCATTCACCCCTTGGATGAGAATATATTCGAAGGTAATTCGGCGGCCGGGGGCCGGGGGATACTGGCGGCAGGCCTCCAATAATTTTTCAAGCGGGTAAGTGCGGTTTATGGGCATCAACCTGTTGCGGGTATCGTTGTCGGTCGCATTTAAGGACACTGCCAGATTCACCCGGGTATCCCGACCCAGGTCCGCAAGCCTGGACACGAGACCGGCGGTGGAAACCGTCACCCGCCGGCTTGCCAATCGGAGACCGGCATCGGTGTCGGTGATGACGCCGATGGCGCTGACCAGATTTTTATAATTGGCCAGCGGCTCTCCCATGCCCATAAATACGATATTGGTCAGGCGCATGGGGTCCTCCAGCTCGTTTTTGATATCGCGCACCTGGGCGACGATCTCGCCACGGGTCAGATTCCGCTCGAAGCCTCCGGTCGCGGTCAGGCAAAACAGGCACCCCTGGGCACATCCCACCTGGCTCGATACACAGAGGGTATAATGATCCCGCTCGGGAATTAGAACGCTTTCTATATATTTACCGTCTTTTAATTTGAACAAATACTTGCGGGAACCGTCCCTGGAGGTTTCAATCTGCTCGGCCGCCAACCGTCCGATCACAAAATGCTGCGACAACAGAGCCCGGATCTCTTTGGATATGTTGGTCATAGGCTCAAAACTGTCTGCCTGTCGCAAATAAACCCATTTTTGAATCTGATCGGCACGATAGGAGGCTATTTTCCTGTCGGCCAACCAGAAAATAAGTTGCTCACGACTCATCTCAAGTATATCTGTCTTTCCAGCAATCAACATACCAAAACCTGTTCCTTTTTTATTTTAAATTAATTTCCATATTGGCAACCGCCGAATGTGATTGGCCGTTCTGATAGACCGGGATCGGACTAATTAACAAGTCCGGTAAAAGGAAATTAATTTACTTGACATACCACTATTGAAATTATATTTTCAAGAATTTATGGAACATAGCTGGTGAAACCATGTTTGAAAGCCTGAGTGATAAGCTGGAAACCGCTTTTCGCAAGCTTAAAGGGCACGGCAAGCTTTCGGAAAAAAACATAGAGGACGGCTTAAAAGAAGTCCGGTTGGCCCTTCTGGAAGCTGATGTCCATTATCGCGTGGCAAAGCGATTTATTGCCGAGGTCAAAGAGCGGGCTCTGGGCCGGGAGGTACTGGCCAGTTTAACACCTGCGCAACAGATTATCAAGATCGTCAACGAAGAGCTGACAGAACTGATGGGCTCTCAAAATGAGGATCTAAACCTGTCGGGATCCAGTCCGGTAGCGATAATGCTGGTGGGTCTGCAGGGATCCGGCAAAACTACAACGGCAGGCAAACTGTCGGTTTTTCTGAGAAAAAAAGGGCGCAAACCCTACTTGGTGCCGGCGGATGTTTATCGTCCGGCAGCCATCGACCAGCTGAAAAAATTGGGGCAGCAACTGGACGTCCCGGTATTTTCCTCCAGCACCGATATGGATCCGGTTGACATTTGCAGGGAAGCCAAGACGGCTGCCCACCAACAAGGCTGCGACACCCTGTTGCTGGATACCGCCGGTCGTCTTCATATTGATGAAGAGCTAATGCAGGAACTCAGCCGGATCAAGGACACGGTCAAACCGGCTGATATTCTCCTGGTGGCAGATGCCATGACCGGCCAGGACGCCGTCAACATCGCCGAATCATTTAATGCGACCCTGGATATCGGCGGAGTCGTCCTCACCAAAATGGACGGTGATGCCCGGGGAGGAGCCGCCCTTTCCATCAAGGAAATTACCGGCAAACCGATCAAATTTATCGGGGTCGGTGAGAAACTAAGCGAACTCGAACCGTTTCATCCTGACAGGCTGGCCTCAAGTATTCTGGGCATGGGTGATGTTCTCACCCTAATTGAAAAAGCCCAGGACGCCGTCGATGAGAAAAAGGCCGCCGAGCTCGAAAAGAAGCTTAGAAAAAGTCAGTTTACCCTTGAGGATTTTCGCGATCAGATGGTTCAAATCCGCAAAATGGGCTCCCTGGGCGATATCATGAAGATGATCCCGGGCATGGGCAAACTCAAACAGATGAAAAATCTGGATGTAGATGAAAATGAATTTGTCAGGATTGAAGCCATCATCAATTCGATGACACCCCGGGAACGACAGCAGCACGGAATCATCAACGGCAGCCGGCGCAAAAGAATTGCGAAAGGAAGCGGAACCCGGGTACAGGATGTCAATCAGCTGATAAAAAATTACACCCAATTACTGAAAATGCTTAAAAAATTTAATAAGGGCGGCATGAACGGAATGCAGCGGGGAATGTTGCCGTTTTAAGGAGAAGCGTAACTATGGCAGTTAAAATCAGATTGGCCAGACATGGTGCAAAGAAAAAACCATTTTATCGAATTGTTGTTGCGGACGGCGAAAGCCCGCGGGACGGTAAATACCTGGAAAACGTCGGCACCTATAATCCCTTGCTGGATTCGGCCCAGGTAACTTTGAAATCGGAAAGAATTCAATACTGGATGGACCAGGGTGCCAAGCCCTCCGATACGGTACGGAACCTTTTAAAAAAGGAAGGTTTTTTCAGCCCAGCCAACTAATTAATATCTTGTTTCATCGCCCCTTGCACCAAAGGAGATGGCACCATGAAAGATTTGATCAATTACCTTGCTCAAGCTCTGGTGGACCATCCGGAGCAAGTCAGCGTGACCGAGATAGAGGGGAATCAGACCACGGTTTTGGAGCTGAAAGTGGCCAAAGAAGATATAGGAAAGGTAATCGGCAAACAGGGTAGAACGGCAAGGGCGATGCGAACCATTCTCAGTGCCGCTTCTGCCAAGATAAAAAAACGCACTATCTTGGAGATTGTTGAATAATTCTGTAGAAAAAGAAGGCTATGTACTCATCGGGAAGATCGTTGGCGTCCATGGCATTAAGGGCACAAACAAGTTCAAGTCGTATGCGGAATCCTTGTCTGTTTTCAACCCCGGCCGATCGATACTCATTCGCGACAATCGGAACCGGGAAGCAAGCGTTGAATTAAATTGGGTCAAATCTCACACCAAAACACCGCTGATATCGTTTAAAGGTGTAACCGATCACGACCAGGCTGAAGCATTAATCGGTGCCCAATTGTTCATCCCGGAAACAGAATTGCCTGAGTTGGATGAAGATACCTATTACTGGTTTGAATTGATCGGAATTGAGGTTTATACCACGGAAGATGAATATCTCGGTCGGATCACATCGATCTTCCCGACCGGAAGTAATGATGTCTACGTCGTAAAAGACCAAAAAAAAGAAATTATGGTTCCGGCGCTCGAATCTGTTGTTATCGACATCGACCTGGAGCATAAATGTATGCGCGTCGATTTACCTGAGGGCTTGATTTAAAATATAGGTTGATTAGTTGATAAGTTAATTCGTTGATTGGGTAAAAATGATTTCATCCATTCACTATTCAACCAGTCAACTAATTAACTAAAAAACTATGTTTTTTACTGTACTGACGATTTTTCCGGAGATGTTCGATCCGTTCTGGGCTCATGGGATTATTCGCAAGGCGGTCGAAGATCAAACGATTTTCGCTTCGGCGACTAACATCAGGGATTACGCTGAAGATCGACACCAGGTAACCGATGACCGTCCCTATGGCGGCGGCAGCGGAATGGTAATGAAGCCCGAGCCCCTGGCGGGTGCCATTCGGGCTGCCACCCGGACGGTACCGGAGGCCAAAACCGTATTACTGACGCCCCAGGGAAAAGTCTTCAATCAAAGCATGGCCCGGGAATTGGCATCCTTTGACGGACTGGTTCTGATATGCGGTCGCTACGAAGGGGTCGACGAACGCGTTTGCCACGATCTCATTGATTATGAAATATCAACCGGTGACTATGTGCTCACCGGCGGGGAACTGGCGGCCATGATTATTATTGATGCCGTCACTCGCCTGATACCCGGTGCGCTCGGAGGCGAACAGGCAGCCGAAAAAGATTCCTTTGCCGACGGCTTGCTGGAGCATGCACACTATACACGGCCTCGAATTTTTGAAGGCCGTGAAGTCCCTGAGGTTTTGCTGTCCGGCCACCACCGGGAGATTGATAACTGGCGACTTGAATCTTCTCTGATGCGTACGCTATTGAAGCGATCAGATTTGCTGCAACAAAAAAACCTGGGCCAACAGGAAATTGAAATTTTAAAAAAATGGTACCACCAAATAGAAAAAATTTTGGATAATAACGATAAGCGGCCCAAAGGATGAAAATTAAAATCGGATTTCTTCCTTTGTGATAAATCCGAAATCCAAATTCCGAAATCCGAAATCGATTTATAGCATGCCCAATCTTTACGTGGCGTTGACCCACTATCCGGTGGTAAATAAGAGCGGCGACATCATCACTTCAGCCGTCACCAACCTGGATTTGCACGATATATCACGGGCAGCGAAAACATACGGGGTCAAAAATTTTTACGTGGTTACCCCGCTGAGAGATCAACAAGTATTGGCGCAAAGGATTATTGCTCATTGGATCGATGGTGCCGGAGCCGTTTACAATCCTGCCAGACGCCGTGCTCTTGAAACGATCAAGGTCGTCGATTCGATAGCAGATGTTGTTGAAGACATCAGGCGTATTGAGAACCAATATCCGAAAACCGTCGCAACCTGTGCCCGCAAGTATCCGTCGAGTATCGGTTACGATAAATTTCGCGCCATTTTGAAATCCGGTGGGCCCCATCTGCTGGTTTTTGGCACGGCCTGGGGGCTGGCGGAAGCGTTTATCTCTGAAGCGCATTATATATTGGAGCCAATAATGGGTTCCACAGATTACAATCATCTATCGGTTCGGACCGCCGCCGGTATCATTCTGGATCGGATTTTGGGATTTTAATAATAAAATCAAGTTGTTGGTTACCCGTTGGCAGGTATTCAATTAACGAATAACCAATAACAAATAACTTTTTTGGGAGGTAGTATGAACAAGATAAAACAGATCGAGAGAGAAAATCTACGCCTGGACCTGCCCAATTTTGGGCCGGGTGACACGGTTAAGGTCAACGTAAAAATACAAGAAGGTGAGAAAGAGCGTATCCAGGCCTTTCAGGGTGTTGTCATCAGCAAGCGCAAAGGTACCACCAATGCAACCTTTACGGTACGCAAAGTGTCTTACGGTATAGGCGTTGAACGTATATTCCCGATGCATTCACCGATTATTGACAAAATCGAGATCATTACCCGGGGCCGCGTTCGACGCGCTAAAATTTACTATCTGCGCAAACTCAGAGGAAAAGCCGCCAGAATCAAAGAAAAGCGGTTCAACTAGGCCAGATCACAGAGGTCAGAAGACAGAGGACAGATCGACAAATCAGAACGCTGTCCTCTGCTATCTGTCATCTGTCCTCTGACATCTGTCATCTGCTATCTGATGAAAGACTTGTGGGTTTTCGAAAAAGAAGCCACCCAAAAAGGTTGCAAACTTATTGCAGGTATCGATGAGGCCGGTCGGGGTCCCCTGGCCGGCCCGGTAGTTTCGGCCGCCGTAATTCTACCGACCTCCTTCCATGATCCTGATATAACTGACTCCAAAAAATTGTCCCCCAAAAACCGGGAACGCTTATTTAATATAATTTATGACCTGGCGGTTGCAGTCGGTATCGGTATTGTGGATGCGGTAGAAATTGATCGAATCAACATTTTGCAGGCATCGTTGCTGGCTATGGCCATAGCGGTCGAAAACCTTGATCCCCAACCGGATCACCTTTTGATCGACGGCACCTTCCCGATACCCTGCGAACTGTCCCAGCAACCGATACCGAAGGGCGACGCGTTAAGCATTTCCATAGCCGCGGCATCAATTATAGCCAAAGTTTCCCGGGATCGCCTGATGCAAAATTACCATCATTACTATCCTCAGTTCGATTTTCCCAAACATAAAGGATACCCGACCAAGGCCCACAAGGAAGCCATTCGAAAATCTGGGTTCAGCCCGATTCACCGCCGCAGTTTTAAAGGCGTCAAGGAATACCTGTAAAAAATGAACATTGAACATCGAACGTTCAACATCGAACATCGAATGAGAAAAAATATGCCTAATAAACGTCAAAAATTTGGAGAAAAAGGCGAATCCCTGGCTGCATGGTATCTGAAGAAAAACGGCTATAAAATTATAGAACAGAATTATCGTACACCGTTGGGCGAAATTGATATCATCGCGAAAGAGAAAAAAACAATTGTTTTTGTGGAGGTAAAATCACGTCAATCGATTCGCTATGGGAATCCGAAATGGGCCGTGACACCTCAAAAACAACGCAAGATTTCCATGGTCGCCCTGCAATATTTAAAATCAACCCGGCAGACGGATGCCAGGGCCAGATTCGATGTCGTCGCCGTTACTTCCAATCGGGACGAACCTCAAATAGAAATTGTAAAAAATGCCTTCGAACTCGCCTATAAATGAATCCGGTGAGCTTGTTAGACCGGGTACGCTGTACGTCGTTGCCACGCCCATCGGCCACCGGGATGACATCACCTTGAGGGCGCTTAAAATTTTGGGCCAGGTCGATCTGATTGCCGCCGAAGATACACGCAAAACACGAAGATTTTTAGAACTGCACGGTATCAACGGCAGCTTCATCTCATATCATGAGCACAATGAAAATGAGCGAACCCCGAAAATTCTTACCAAATTAAAAAACGGGGCGTCCATCGCTCTGGTATCCAATGCCGGAACGCCAACCGTGTCGGATCCCGGCTATGCCCTGATCAAATCAGCCGCCAGAAATGATGTGATCATTGTTCCAGTGCCGGGTGTTTCGGCCGCTGCCGCGGCGCTAAGCGTTGCCGGACTGCCGACCGATGCGTTCACCTTTGCGGGTTTTCTGCCTAAAAAAAAGGGGAAACGGTTGAAGCAATTGGAGGAACTTGCTCAAGAACCCCGGACGCTGATATTTTACGAATCTCCTAATCGAATCCTGACGCTTATAAATGAAATCATAGACATCCTGGGTGATCGCTACGGAGTATTGGCCAGAGAAATGACCAAACTCCACGAAGAATTTATAAGGGATCAGCTGTCGGAAATACGGAAAATCCTGGAGGCGCGCTCCGGGATCAAAGGGGAGTGCACACTACTGGTAACCGGATGGAATAAGAGCCGCACGGTCGATTGGGAGACGGTAAAGAGCGAAATCCAGGATCAATTGAAATCCTCCACCGAATCCGTCTCGGCCCTGGCTAAAAGAATTTCTCAAAAATACGGCCTGTCCAAAAATAGGGTGTATCAGGAGGCGCTAAAGATCAGAGGACAGAAGTAGAAGCAATCCCTAAAACGCATATTACGTCCAATGGCTGCGTTGCGATTCAGTTTAAAATGCTCACGTACTAAGTGCACGCTCCACTTTTAAACCAAATCGACGCCTTGCCCTTGAACGTAATCTACAATTTAGAGATTGCTTCTATATATCTCATATACTACCCTGCGCAAAGGGAATCGTGCCTGCAACAGCTGAAAAAAATTATGAGGCTAAATGGAATCTGAAAAAATCCGCATTCCGCACTCCCCATTCCGCACTCAAAAAATCTACCCCGTAATATTAGCAGTGCCCGAAGAAGTGGGGGATTTTAAACCCAGGGACCGGGTCAAATTTCTCAGCCGGCATGCCCGGCTGGCCCTTAAACTATCCGCCCAAAAGAGCAAAATGCGGCTTGGTGAATTGAAGCAGGATGAAAACGGTGCCCCCCTGCCCTTTAATGGCATCTACTGGTCCGTTACCCACAAAACGCAGTACGTTGGCGGAGTGGTTGCGCCGACACCCATCGGTATTGATATCGAGCGAATCCGCGAATGTTCCCGGGGTCTATATGCAAAAACAGCCGGTGACCGGGAATGGGCCCTGGCTGATCCGGAAAAAAATCCGTTGAAAACCTTCTTCCGATACTGGACATCCAAAGAAGCCCTGGTGAAGACTTCCGGGTCAGGGCTAAAAGACCTTTTGAAATGCCAGGTTACCCGGGTCATCGACGATCGGCATATACAAATCCGCTATACAGATCGGGAATGGCTGATCGAACATTTCTATTTTGACCAGCACCTTGCCTCCATCACTCAAAATACATACCAAATTGAATGGACGCTAGAATAACCGGAGAAAGCGTGAGGTCTTAATCCTATTGACCCGCACTCGGCTTTTCGGGTAAAACACGAGCCAGGTAACCCTAACGTTGCAAAAGCAGGAGGGTAAACAACATTAGGGGTAATTCAACCAGAAGCTCCCACTGCCAGAATGACTTTGCCGGTATTTTTATTTTGCTTTACATAATCATGGGCGGCCCGGGCCTCTTCAATGGGAAAGACGGTATCAATGACCGGCTGCAACCTCCCAACCTCTAGCATCGGCCAGAATCGGTCGGCAAACATCCGGGTAATCTCTATTTTCTGGGCCAGCGATCGGCTGCGCAGGCGGGTGCCGATAATCCGCAGGCTTTTACCCAACACGGTGCCCAGATTTATTTCAGCACTGCTGCCACCGAGCAAACCGATATTGATCAGTCGTCCATTTTCCCTTAAAAGCGTCAGATTCTGATTCAGGTAGTTACCGCCGATAGGATCCAGAATTATATCAACCCCCTGACCCTGTGTTGCCGCCATGACTTTCTCGACAAAATTCTGCTCCTTATAGTTGACGCCCAGCGATGCGCCCAATTCGCGACATCTATCCAGCTTGGCCGCTGTTCCGGCGGTCACATAAACGACGGCCCCGGCCTCCCGGGCCATTTGAATGCCGGCAGTGCCGACACCGCTGCCGCCGGCATGGATCAATACGTTTTGGCCGGATTTAAGTCCACCCTCCATAAAAAGATTGCTAAAAGCTGTCAGCCAGACTTCCGGGATAGCAGCTCCCTGAGAAAACGACCAGCTGTCCTGCAGATGGAGAAGCATTTCGGAGTGGATGACTGCCTGCTGGGCATACCCGCCGCCGGCCAGCAGCCCGATTACCCGATCACCGATTTTTCGCCCTTTAACCATATCGCCCATGGCAGAAACCACTCCGGCCATTTCCAGACCGAGAATCTCGGATTCGCCGGGAGGCGGAGGATACAATCCCATCGCCTGCAGCAAATCGGCCCGGTTGACCGCTGTGGCCTTTATGTCGACCAGCACCTCTTCCGGCTTAGGTTTAATATCCGGGACCTCCTCCCACACAAACCGAGGTTTCTTGTTTTCCAATTTCACAACGATGGCTTTCATTATTTTTCCCTCCGCTGGGTTGCGATGCTATATCAGGTGCCGTCAGTTTATATAACCTTGAAAAATTTCTATCGCCAGAGTTATTTTGACTTTTCTAAAGTTAGGCTATAATATGATTTCAATTCTTAGCACCTGATACGGAGGAAAATACCATGCAAGTTCTCGGCATCGATATCGGTTTCGGATTTACCAAAGCGACCAACGGAAAAGATACGTTCATTTTCAAGTCTATCTTCGGCGAAGACGCCGACATACAATTCTGGGCTGACTTTGGCAAGGATACCCCCACAGACCACATTCATGTTACCATAGACGACAAATCCTATTTCATTGGCGACCTTGCCGAACAGCAATCAAGTGTCTTGTACTTTACCCTGGATCAAGAAAAACTAATTACCGATTTTGTCAAAATTCTGACATTGACTGTGGCGGGTATGTTTCTGGATAAAGGCAGAGCAATCAACGTTCCGATTAATGTGGTATCAGGTCTTCCCATCGGATTTTTCAAAAATAACCACGAACGCTTCAACGAACTGCTGACCGGTCATCACAAAATCACCTATCACTCCAGTGATGGACAGGAAACCACCAAAGAACTGCATATCAATAAGGTTCGCATGCTACCGCAACCTTTGGGCAGCGTCTTAAATCTTCTCATGGACGATAATGGTAAAATAACCAATAAGGATCTTGCCAATCAAAAGGTGGGCGTCGTTGACATCGGGTTTCGGACGACGGATTTTACCATTCTTGATCACCTGCGTTATATTGATCGCGGGAGCAGGACCATGGAAACCGGAATTTCCAAGGGATTTAGTGTCATCGCCAACAAGCTGAGGGAAAAGTCCGGTGCCAATGTTGAGCTATATCGCCTGTATAACCCCGCCGAAACAGGCTCCATCAAAATGCGGGGCCAGGGGATCAATTTTGCTAAAATCAGAGATCAGGTCTACTCTCAGTTGGCCGCTTCCATCGCCAATGACATCGATCGGTTGTGGGCGAATGACTGGGACATTGATGCCATCATATTAACCGGCGGCGGCTGCAGAGAACTGGCCCAATACCTCCAGCCCCAGATCACGGGCAATATCCTCCCCATTGACTCCGGCCGCGATCCACGGCTCAATAATGTGCTGGGCTATCTTAAATATGGGCAGTCTATCTGGGGGAAGGCAGGAGACGAATCTGCATTTGCTGAGTCCAAATCAGACTAGAGACCGCAAATGTCTTCCATCATCTGTCCTCTGTTTTCTGTCATCTATCTTCTGATAGTTGTGTGCGACTTATAATCGTTTTTTCTGCCTCCTGCCGGACTTTAATTCCATAAGCTGGCAGCGTTTCCGTCAGCGGCCGTCCAAAAATAAAGTCGAGCATCGCCGGATCCAGCCCCCCTTTGGCCACCACCAATTTACGGATTTCAGCATCATACTGGATGAGCTCCACTAGGTTGTTGCGCGCCCTGCCCTTTTGGGAACCATCGAGGTCGTTGATCAGTTTTTTAATTTTCTCATAATCGCAGCGCACCTGATGGTCCGCTACCAAATCCCAGAGCCCTTTTACCTGTAATATGAGATCTTCGCGTGTCAGCCGGTTGCGGGTATAAATTTGCTCAAGCGCATCGGTATCCCAGCATTTAAGCGTCCGGCATTCCAGGGGACGGTCATTGTAAATGGAGCAGGCCTTTTCCCCGGCATCAAAGAAAAGGCAGGTCCAGCTGCCTTTTTGGCCTTTGATTTTAATGATGTCCGACGACGCCGGCACCAGACAGCCTTTGACATTGTCGTAGGCGTATTCACCTTTGCGAATGGTATAAAGATTTTTAGAAGGAATCTGCCCTTTTTCAATCAGCAATCGATCTTCCTGATGAAAACAGGGGCCTCCTTTCTGACAGCATGTTCCGCAGCGCAAACAGGTGTTCTGAGTCGTGTCGGATTCAGGAATCGATTCGTTTTCAGGGCTTTGCTGGTTTTTATTATCAGAATCCATTTTTTTTACTTAAGTGATAAAGACGAATAATTTTCAACTCATCATAATCCACTTCGCCGTTTAAAAAGTCAAAGGCCGGTTTTAGATATTCACTGCCGCATTGATCAAAGGCTTTCAGAACGACATTTTTTTTATCCGCCGTCAGGGTAGAAAGGGCCAGAATCTCATCGCAGCGCAGTGCATTCCCTGCCATCACGTATTTATTCAAATGTTCTATGACCGTGGTTTGTTTAATATCGAAGATGTCCATAATCTCCGCAATGGATCGGCCGCTGTTAAAGATGTCGCCGACATGGATGTGTCGGGGTTTGGCGGATTTTGCCGAAACGTTTTTCTTCTCTTTGCTTGATAAGTATTTGTTGGGTCTTTTCGGCCGTTCCTGAATCTGTTTTCCCCGGCAGTAGGAACCAATTACCTGCATGAAAAGGTCACCAAACTTTTTAGCTTTAACCGTGCCGATACCGTGTATATCCAAAAGATTGTCGCTGGACTGCGGAAAAAATGTGGCCATTTCAACCAGGGTTTTGTCCGAAAAAATCACAAACGGGGGGACTCCGGATTCATCTGCAAGCCCTTTTCGGGTTTTGCGCAAGATCTCAAACAATTGCCGATCATAGTCCAAATCATCTAGTTTGTCGGGTTCCCGAGCGGATGGGGCGGCAGTCTCTTTTTGTGTCAGCACTCCCCAAATCTTCAAATCACCCTTGAGAACATCCCACCCCTTAGCGGTCAATTTCAAACTGCCAAACTCCATGTCCTGAACCATCAGTTCCTTGTGAAGAAACTGACGCGACAACTGCTGCCACTGCTTTTTTGAATAACTTTGGCCGATGCCGTAGGTTGACAATCTATGGTGTCCGAACTGCTGCACCTTTTTGGCCTGGGAACCGCGAAGCACATCGATAAGATGGTTGCTGCCGAATTTTTCACCGGTTCTTTTAACACATGAAAGGAATTTCTGGGCATCTACGGTTATGTCCACCGGGTCTTTTTCTTCCGACAAACAGTTGTCGCACATGTTGCATTTGTCGATCGTATAGCCTTCTCCAAAATAATGCATCAGTGGAATCCGGCGGCAAATCTCAGTCTCTGCCAGTCGTATCAGGGAACTGAGGTGGATATTGGCCACCCGCTTCTCGTGATCATTTTTCTGATCGATAAAGTATTTGATCTTTTGAACATCGCCGTAGCTGAATAGCAACAGGCAATGGGATTTTAATCCATCCCTGCCGGCCCGTCCAATTTCCTGGTAATAGCTTTCAATATTTTGAGGCAAATCAAAATGAACCACAAACCTGACATTGGGTTTGTCGATCCCCATCCCGAATGCAATGGTAGCGACGATAATTAGTACATCATCACGAATAAATGCTTCCTGGTTGCGGTGCCGATCCATGTCTGAAAGGCCTGCATGGTAAGGTCTTACGGAAAATCCTTCATTTTCCAGTATCGCATTGAGATCCTCTACCTGTTTGCGCGAAAAACAGTATATGATCCCGGATTGATCGGGAAATTTACGGATGAATTCAATCGTTTGGTCAACCGGGCGGTCTTTTGGAAGCATTCGGATAAACAGGTTCTCCCGGTTAAAGCTGGCCATAAATTCCCGGTCAGGGTCCATGTGAAGACTGTTTTTTATATCCTCGCGAACCCTGGGGGTGGCCGTGGCCGTCAAGGCCACACAGACGGTATCGGTGAAATGATCACGGGCCTCTGCCAACCGGCGATATTCCGGTCGAAAATCATGACCCCATTGAGAAATACAGTGGGCCTCATCAATGGCCAGGCACTCGATATTGACGGCAGACAGCAACTCCCGCATATTTGATTTCAGCAAAGCTTCCGGGGCCAGGTAGAGTAATTTGGCTTTTTTCTGTTTCACCAATTGGACGTTGCTGCGATAAGCATCCGGTGACAGAGAACTGTTTAAAACCGCCGCCGCTACTCCGGATTGTGTCAACTGAGCCACTTGATCTTTCATCAATGAAATCAAGGGCGAAATGACGATGGTCAGGCCCTCAAATATCAGGGCCGGAATTTGATAACACAGGGATTTACCGCCTCCGGTGGGCATTACCACCAGCGCATCATTTTTAGCCAGAATATTGGCTATAATATCGGACTGAAGCGGCCTGAATTCATCGTATCCGAAAACGCTTTTAAGAATAGATCGAGCTTGATCAATCATTATTTACACTTTCTGAGCTTAAAACCAAAAAACTTTCCGCTGTATATTTAGCGGCTGTCAAAAAAGGGTCCCGTTATTCGAACGTTTTTTCTACAACCACTTATACCACCCTTCCGTAATTCGGGACTTATTTTTGAAAGCCAGTATAAACTATTTTTTAATCAGAATTATAACCCGGACGCAATAGTTCATTTGAATTATTATATGAAACTGGTGAAAATTTTGGAGCGCCCCACAGATGATAATCGGTTATTCCCTTTTCCGAAAAATTGCATTATCATATCCTGAGAATATATCGAAAGGAACTCCAGAAACCATGCACATTCGTTTAGAAGAATTAACGGAGGGGATGCTTAGGCTGAAATTTGAAGAACCGCCGGAGTCCTTTCCGGTCCTTACAGAGATGGCCGACAGCGGTGTCTGCGAATTTCTGGCCCCCCTAAAGGCTGCCTTGAGAGCACAAAGGATCGGTGATATAGTTGAGATAGAGGGCAACATCTCCACAGTGGTCCGTATGAATTGCGGACGCTGCCTGCAATCATTTGCGATGCCTTTAGAGTCCAGCTTTGCTCTGGCTTACAGCCAAACGGAGCCGGCCCCGGAACAGAGGGGCTCCAACAAGGAAGAACTCGAGTTAACAGCCGAAGACATGGGACTGATCTACTACCAGGGCGAAGAAATCAATTTAAAGAATGAAATCCAGGAGCAGGTGGTATTGGCATTCCCGCTCAAAACGATATGCAAGCCGGCCTGCAGGGGATTGTGCCCCAAATGCGGTGCCGATTTAAATACTGAAGAATGCGATTGCGATCGTTCACCTCCGGCCGGTAAATTTGACGCCCTGAAAAATCTAAATATGCGGAAATAATTTAGCAAGTAGGAAAATAACTACGGATATGGATCCCGCCAAACGACATACCTCGGAAATTCTGCGCCGTCCGGGAAAATTCCTTTTGAGGGTCTTAACCGGTTTTAGGCGCAACCAGGGATTGTTGCTGGCCGGGGCGGTTGCTTATTACACCCTCCTGTCGGTCATACCCATGCTGGCACTGATCCTGGTCGGGCTGTCGCATTTCATTGATGAGCAACAGATCTATAGCACGATCCTGACCAACTTAAAACTCGTTATTCCGGCCCATGCCGAAAGAGTGGCCGGCCAGGTGTGGGGCTTTCTTGCCCGGCGGCAGTTGGTCGGGGTCGTCGGAATCATAGTGATGCTGTTCTTCAGTTCCATGGCCTTCACCGTGCTTGAAAGCGCCATGGCAATTATATTCTCTCACCGGGTCAGAAAACACCGCCGTCATTTCCTCATTTCGGCCATTATCCCTTACGCCTACATTTTTTTACTGGGAATCGGGCTGCTGCTGGTAACCTTAGTCGCCGGCGCATTGGGTGCCCTGGCTGACCAGCATATCATTTTATTTGGTTATGACCTGAGCCTGGCAGCGACCTCCCGAATCGCCCTTTACTTCTCGGGGATGTTCGGCATGATCATGATGCTGACTTCCTTATACCTGGTGATGCCGGTCGGACGAATCGCCTTTCGTTATGCCCTCGCAGGTGGCATCACTGCCACCGTACTCTGGGAGATCATCCGGCATATACTTGTCTGGTACTATTCGACAATTTCCCTGGTCAATGTGATCTATGGTTCCCTGGCGACAGCAGTGGTTGCCTTGCTGAGTATTGAAATTGCAGTGATCATCCTATTGCTGGGTGCCCAGGTTATCGCCGAGTTCGAACGCAGCAAGAGCGGACTGCCCGAAGAAGATGAATCGGGCTTCGATATTTGACAGCACCGCTTTGCCGGCGTCCGCATATTGATTTAGCCATTCATGTCCACTCTTTTATCAGTTGCGAATTTTCATATACTTGAGTTTTTAAGTTTCCATGCTTAAAGTATAAAGATAAAAAACTTTCGGGGAAGCCGTGCTGGCCCTGGCCACCCCAAGTGTCACAATACCTTTTTTGCTTCTTCTTTTATAACCGTTTAGAGGCAATCAGCCTTCGTTTCGAATCCCCCACCGAGGAGGTGCTCTAATGAAACTATTATCACAATTTACACCTACCTATCTAATAAATAGTAGATTACGTTCAAGGGTTCGCCTGGGGCGGATAAGAAACATTTTTAAGATAAGTTCGATAATTATTCTGGTGGCTATCTGCCTATCAACTCCGGCAATGGCCGATTCAAAATACCCCGCATTACGTGACAGTGTCGATCCTGAATTGCAAAAGGCCTTTGAAAAGGCGCTGACTGACCATTTCGGGGCCGAATTCTGGGAATTGGCCAAGGCCAAAAAAGTGGGGATTGCCATCGCTGATGTCACTGATCCCCGACGGCCAAGGGTAGCCGCCGTGAACGGCGACCTGATGTTGTATGCCGCCAGCCTGCCAAAGATTTCCATTTTGCTGGGAGCCTTTGTGCAGGTCGAACGTGGCAAGCTGGTGCTGGGG
>JBATKU010000271.1:0-6086 GCA_049669725.1 Desulfobacterales bacterium | reverse complement strand
AGATTGCCAGTATCGTGGAGGCCTGCCTGCAGCAATTTGATGATCTGACCGGTGTCTGCCTGGTGGGCGGAACCTGCGAATTGGAAGGCTTTACCGAGATAGTTCAAAAAGATTTGAGCATTAAGACCTTTCGACCTGAATTTCCCCGGTTCACGACACCACTGGGTATTGCCCTTTCGTGTCTAGAGGACAGAAGACAGAGAACTGATGACAGCGTTTAGAGGACTTAAAACAGATGATCCGTCAGAGGCTCAGATTACGGACCCGACAGACGGGACCGAAGGATTCGATTTCCATCTGTCATCTGTCGTCTCTGCGCTTAACTTAAATTTATGTCCCACTAAGGGGCAACTATCATCACCGAAATTTAGATAACAGCCGTTATGCAAAAAGAAGTCATCAGCAAAATGGTGCGGGAAGTCCTGCAAGAAAAAGGACTGCTTACCCGCCCGATCGAAAAACCGGTATTAAATCGCGTCCAACGTGCCCGGCCAACCCCGGCCGTACTGAACGTCTTTCATCCCGGGGTTCGCAAGTTGGAACAGGCCCTGGAACAAGTCGGGTTAATTGAAGACATTGCCGCCAGATCCAGTACATTTACGGTGAATTCTGCGCGCTCCTGGGTATGCGGCGATGATGTCAGAGAAAAAACCGGCAGCCGCTGTATTCTCGATACGGTTAAACCGGAAGGGCTCGAAAAAGCCCTGCAAAAAGCGGATATCCTGGTTTTGCCGACCTTCTGCTTTAAGACGGCAGCCAAAGTGGCTCGCCTGATCGGCGATGACCAGGAAAGCACTATCGTGCTGTCAGCACTCATCCAGGACAAACCCGTTCTGGCCACCAGCGATGGTTTCACCTTGCTGAATACCCTTTCCAATAAAGGGATCCGCGATGAGATTAAACGAATACTGGGCAAACTGGAAAATTTCGGTGTGGTCTTCTGCCAAACGGAACAACTGGCAACGACTTTTCAAAAAATGGTAACCCGGGCCAATAAGTCTGTCCCTTCCGAAACCAAAAAAGAGCCCGACAATCAGACAGCACCGGGTCGTAGGCTGATTAGTGCCAAGGATATCCGCATGGCCGCCAATAATAATCAAGACACGATTACACTGGCACGCGGTGGACTCATCACTCCTTTGGCGAAAGATCAGGCCAGGGAATATGGTATGAGAATTATCAGGGCAGGCTCATAGACCTTTACTAAAGGAACATCGAACATCCAACATCGAACGCCGAAGTGAAAAGAATGAAGACACGGACATGAGATTTAGAAAAGTGAGTAATCGAACAAAGTTGGATATCGAAAACTTGCAAAAAAGGAAATTAATTTGCGAAGCAAAGTGATTTCAATATTCGATGTTCAACGTTGGGCGTTCGATGTTCGATGTTCAATCAGTTCAATGTTGGATGTTCTTCTTTTAAGCATATTGACGAGGACCAGTGAGAGGGAATTTCTGAACTACTAAGGAGAAATATAAATGGCCGAACTGAGAGCCTACTGTCACATAGATCGGATGCAACCACAGTTTGCATCCTTATTTTCCAGCTCCTGCCGGGGATTTTTAGCGGTGGAGGGGATGGCCTCCCTTTTTGTTGAGGTTTTGCCGGGTGTTGAAATCAATCGCCTGGCTGATATTTCCCTCAAGGTCACCAATTCCAAACCAGGCGAAATGATTGTGGAAAGACGTTACGGCATGATGGAAATTCACTCCTTTGAACGTGAAGAAGTCTTGCATGCCGGACAGATGATTCTGGAAGAACTTGGCCTAAAAGAAGAAGATCGTGTGGCTCCCAGCATCCTGTCGACCAGTATCATCAATAAAATAGACCCATACCAGGCGGTCATCATCAATCGCAACAGCAAAGGCATGCTGATACTAGGTGGCGATGATGTTTATTTGCTAGAGGTTACGCCGGCAGCTTACTCTTCAATTGCTGCTAACGAAGCCGAAAAATACTGCGATGTACGGCTGGTCGACATACGGTTTTTCGGCGCTGCCGGGCGCATCTATCTGGCCGGTAACGAGTCAGAGGTCCAGGCCGCAGCTCAAAAAATAGTAGAAACATTAAACCAGTTAAAAGGGCGAAAACAGTAGTTGGATTTAGGGTTTACGTAATTAGACGACCCTTGGCATCTGTTTTACGTTACAAAGACCTGATCAACGTCTTAGAGGGTTGCTGGCTGGGAGGCCAGGAAGCTGGAATGCCGGGAGGCTGCAGATTTTTTGAGCATTCAGCTTTCCAGCTTCCCGGCCTCAAGCCTGCAAAACTGATAACTCCCAATTTGTTTTGAATGCAATTGGGGTAAAGAAGAATCTAATTTGGAGATAGTACGATGCAACAGGCATTAGGGCTTATTGAAACCAGGGGATTGGTGGGAGCGATTGAAGCGGCCGATGTCATGGTTAAAGCGGCAAGAGTCAAGTTTCTGGGTCGCCAGAAAGTCAAAGGCGGTCTGGTGGCCGTCATGGTCGCCGGTGATGTCGGTGCGGTAAAAGCGGCTGTGGATGCGGGCGCCGCTGCCTGTAAAGGGATCGGCAAATTGGTTTCAGCCCACGTTATTCCCAGGCCGCATGACGATATAGATGGGATGATACCCGCCGGAACCGACGCGGGAAAAATGCCTCAAAAGAAGGAATTGCAACCAAAGGCATCGCCGAAAAAAAAGAAGAGTTGATTGGGTTTATTGGGGAGCAACAAGATGGCACCTGTTTATATATTCGCTGAGCAAGTTTGGAGTATTGTGAGATCCGGTCAAAAGAAAATCGAAATCCCCGAAGGGGCCCGCATTTCCTCGGCCGCTGCCGACCTGATCAAAGAACATCAAATCCAGATCAAAACCGTCGCACCCGGTCGCGACGTTTCCGGCAAACCATCTAGACCTGGAGATAAATCGACTGAGCCGACCGGTAAATCCGGCCGCCAAAAGCAGGCAGTGCTCTCAGCCAAAAAACCGCAACCGACTCAGCAGCCTGAAGCGGCCCCGGAAATCACGGGGGAAGAACTTGAAGAAATCGTCAACCGGGTTGTTAACCGCTTCAAACAGCTAAAAGGCGGAAAACCGGAAAAAGAAGAACCCCGAAAAGCCGACACAGCGGTCATTCAGCAAGATGCATCAACCGCTAGTGATGACCTCGATGACCTGGTTATCTGTCGATGCGAAGAGATCACCCTGGGCGAAATCAAAGATGCGATCCGCAACGGCTTTCAGACTTTAAACGGCATTAAACGCGTCACAAGGGCCGGCATGGGTCTGTGCCAGGGGCAAACCTGCCAGCGGCTGGTGACCCGTATAATTACCGAAGAACTTGGGATCGCCGCAGCGGATATCGACCCCACCACTGCCCGAGGGCCGGTGCGACCGCTGCGGTTGGAGGTGTTTGCTAATAGTTAAAAGGTGTCAGGTGTCAGGATCTGAGGTTCTGGGTTCAGCGTTCAAAGGTCGAAAAGTTCCTGCCGTTAACCGTTTGCAAACGGTAACCCTGAACCTTTGAACCCTATTTACTGACACCTGAAACCTGAAACCAATGAGCCTAATTTTGATATAAATCACAAGCGAAGTCTAAGTGGGGAAAAAGCAATCATCCCCTGGTTAGGAATTACAATGTCCACCAAAGCAGACATAGTCATTATCGGCGGCGGCGTGATGGGATGTGCTATCGCCTACAATCTGGCCAAAGAAGGATTAAAACCGGTCGTCATCGAGAAATCAGATATCGGGGGCGAGGCGTCCGGCAGCAATGGTGGCGGTGTGCGCCAGTCGGCCAGAAATCTCAAAGAAATGCCCCTGGCAATGGAAAGCATTCAGATCTACGGCCAGCTTCATGAAGAACTGGGGATGGACGTGGAATATATGCGGGAAGGAAACCTTAGGCTGTGCACCTCCGAAGAAGAATTGGAGGCCATGCGCCAGGCGGTCGAGAATCAGAAAAAGGTCGGTTTGGAACTAATGATGCTTGATCGCAGGCAGGTGCTGGATATCAACCCGCATGTGGGTGACAAAGTTATCGGCGCCAGTTTTTGCCCTACGGACGGTCATGTCAATCCATTCCTGGTTACCTACGGCTTTTTTAAAAAGGCCAAAAGCCTCGGCGCCCGGTTTTATACCCACGAAGAAGCTAAAGAAGTTCGGATGCAAAAAGGCAGGGTCACCGGGGTGGTGACCGACAAAAACACCTTTGAAACCGATCTGGTGGTTGATGCCGCCGGAGTTGCCGGCCGCAAGGTGGCCAACATGGTTGGATTGGATTTACCCATGCGGCCGATCTTTTCAGAGGCGCTAATCACCGAAGCCTACCCCCCGTTATTTAAACAGATGGTCGGACATGCCAAGGGGCTGTTTTACGGACGGCAGACTGCCCACGGTTCTTTCTTTTGGGGCGGCTTCGTCGGAACCGAGCAATTTATTTACCGTGAAGGTAAACCCCTTTTCCATTATATCGGTCCGGCGATCTCTCAGATGGTCTTAGATTTCTTTCCAGTTTTAAAAGACCTCAACGTAATTCGGATGTGGTCGGGTCTCATCGCCCAGATGTCGGATGCCATACCGGTTCTGGGTTTTACCTCTGAAGTTCCCGGCTTTGTCTTTTCCACCGGGTTTAGCGGACATGGTTTCGGTCTGGCACCGGTGATCGGCCGGTTGATTTCAGAGCTGATCCTGGATTGCAAAACCTCTATTCCGATTAATGATTTTTGCTACGGTCGATTTTACAAGGGTTCCGAGCACGAATGCTCCTGCCAGGGAAATGCAGCCTGTACCACCGTAACCGCAATTTGTCCGAATAAGCGGGAATGGCTGAAAAGCATATAGGGGATATTTAGGAAAGCACTTTTAGCTGCTTATCCAATTATGACAGCAAAGCAACCCTTTTTTGATTGCATAGGTTTCAGGTGTCAAGGTGTCAGGTTTCAGGATAGACATTGTAGCAATACAGATTTATGAAGATATCGAGAGTGTGAAGATGTGCAGGTTTCCACTCTTCAGTTCAATCCCCTGACACCTGAAACCTGACACCTGACACCTACAAATAAACGGCATCTATGGTTATACGCTAAAAGTTACAAAATGATAATCTCATAGGAATAGGATTGGGACTAGCAAAAATGATCGACCTCAGAGCTTTTGCATTCATTGACCAGCTGCAAAAACAGATGGTGGCCTATATCGGTTCGGCCTCCCGGGGCTATTACCCGGTTACGGGTCAGGCAGCTTTATTCCTGGAAATTGCGCCGGGCATGGAGATCAATACCATTACGGATGCGGTTATGAAAAGGTCCAATGTTCTACCTGGTGCGCTGGTGGTGGAAAGGTCTTACGGCATGCTTGAGGTTCACGCCGATGATCCGGACGATGTTAAAGAAGCCGGTCAGGTGATCCTGGATTATATAGGCTGTAAGGAGGCTGATCGGCTCAAGCCAAAAATCTTATCAACCGAAATTGTCGAACGGCTGAATCCGTATATGAGTCAAATTGTGAATCGATTTCGGTCGGCCAGCATGTCTTTGAGCGACGAAACCCTGTACATCCTTGAGGTTGTGCCGGCCGGCTATGCCGGCTATGCGGCCAACGAGGCTGAAAAAGCCGCAGATATTACTATAAATCATGTCACCGTCTATGGCGCCAGCGGCAGAGTTTACCTGGCAGGGGCCACATCGGATGTTCATGCAGCCAAAGACGCCGCGGAAACTGCATTGGCGGGGATAGACGGCAGAGACCATTAGAGGCGATCTCAAAAATAGATGATGAGTTAACTTAATGAAATCAGCCAAGAAAGATCTTTTTGATAAAATTATTCGTATCTATCCCAAACTGTCTCCCAAAAAGAGACGGGTTGCCGATTTGATCATGAATGACTACAAAAATATCTTTCTAATGACGGCCAGAGAAATCGCAGAGAAATGCGACGTGAGTGAACCGACGATAATACGGTTTAGCGTTGACATGGGGTTTTCCGGCTATGCGGAATTTCTCCATTACATGAAAGGCGTGCTCCACACTGAACTTACCAGCGCCGAGAGACTGACACAGACAAGTCGCAAACCCGATGAGGGCACCACCATTCAACGCTACTGCCAAAACGCCA
>JBATKU010000270.1:0-1875 GCA_049669725.1 Desulfobacterales bacterium | reverse complement strand
AAAATCTTCGTTTTACTTTTATGCGAAGTTTGTCAATGATTTCAGAAGCATCTGCATACCCGTTCAAACACTAATTACGTTAATTAGTGTCTGAACGAAAAGTCGCTGTTTTACAAGTCAACGAGGTCCCCGCTGCTAAATCATTAAATTACTACCGTTCAAAATGATGGCAGCGATTAAAAAATCAAATATTAGCAACAGCGTCTCAAAAATTAGACCTGCCTCTGCGTAAGGTGTTCTTTTTGAAAGCAGAAGTAGAAGTTATCTTTTTATGCTGCTTTGCGTCGCTTTTGCTGCTTTAGTTTTTTCTGCTGAAGCAGGTGGCCCAATATTTGTATATTGCGTGCTAACACTGATAACGCAACATAACGTTCAAATCCATGTAATCCATGATCCAGGCAGCGGTCTAATCCGTGATTCTCTAACGCATTTATAGAAGATTCAACTGCTGAATGCTTGCGCCTGGATTCGATAAATTCTTCCGAATGCTCGATTTGTTTGTCTTTGGCGGATAATCGGCCCTTTTGGGGTAAAATGACGTAATCCAATACATTGGCTAACCGGCTTTTGTTGTCAGGGCTATAAAAACCCTTATCAAAACTGCAACCGACAAGATTTTCGAATCTATCCTTGGCCCCTTCAACCATAGCAACAGCCACCTTATCATCGGTTTGTTGCTGCATGACTCGGTGATGAAGAATCAAACCGTACTGATCTTTTAGCACGCAAACCTTTAAGCCTAACTCTTGCGGTACGCCCGCTTTGCCCTTGCTGATCCATTCAGTATGTGGTTCAAAAATTGAAAAAACTTTTTCTCCGTGTGCTATCCTCTCATCCAGTACGACTCTTGTGTGGATCTGATCGATTTGGCGCTCCGCATGGCGAATATACTCTTCAATTGTGCTCAGTCTTAAATCCTGGGTCACTGACACTATCCCAAGCTCTCGTAGAATACGGATCGTCTCTTTGCCCCTTAATACAAAGCCCTGGCATACGTCGATGTAATTTTGATGCTCGGTAACAATGAATTTATCTCTTTTTTGCTTTTTAGCTTCATCCTTTGATGTGGAGCGTTTCAGTTTTTGAATGCCACGCAATAATCGTTTTACTTGTATTATGTTATGATGACTTTGCCGCCAGGCCGTAATGCCCACCTCTGAACAGATGATTGCAATCAGGCTAATCATTTTGCGCGTGGCATCAAAAAGCAGATTGGTGTCAGTCGGATAGTGCACATCGGTTTCAACGACAAAGGAATCACAGCTGCCCTGTAATTGTTGATCTTTTTTTGTCGTAATAATGCTGTGGCCTGCTTTAACCACAACTTGATTAATCTCATCGAGTATCGGCGGGGTCAGCAATACAATATTATCCCTTATGGTCTGCAAAGGATATTTGGATTCAAAATCGGTCTTGCTGTGTCCGAGCATTTCACGTAATTGATGGTGATTGTTAGCCATCTCTTGGACCTTGTCATAATCCCAGTTGCAGTTTAATCGCAAGGTGCCTAAAACCAGTATCTTCCATAGATCCATGCCGGGTCTTCCATTTTCATGGCTTTTTTTCGGCACTATTTGTTTTAAAACTTTGAAAACCTTCTGCCTTAAGCAAGATGTACGATAGATGTATTGCAACCCCATCAGCAGCTTGGGGATTTCATCTCGAGATTGAAGGTCAAATTCAATGTTGGCGATATCTTTTTTCCAAAATTCCATTTGCAAATCGATGACTTTTCGCATAGATTATTCCCACGAAGATTTTTCAGGTTTGACTCGTTTTTGTCTTTCTACTTTCCGGGTAGAAAATCGGTATTTACCGTTAATTCAACAAGATAACTACCGTCAACGAGTTATTAATGCAAGTAAAATATGCATT
>JBATKU010000269.1:0-1750 GCA_049669725.1 Desulfobacterales bacterium | reverse complement strand
CCCCCTGTGTTAGGATAGTTGTCGCATGAGTTAAAATCCGCTATAATAGGGGGCAGGAGGACGACTCATGCGATATTCACCTGAACGTAAAGATGCCGTGCTGCGAAAAATGATGCCGCCGCACAACCGATCCATCAAACAATTGGCCCAGGAAGAAGGCATTTCCGAAGCCACTCTTTTTGCCTGGCGTAAGCAAGCTCGAGACAAGGGCTTGCTGCTGCCGGACGGCGATAGTGGCCCGGAGGGTTGGTCAGCCCGGGACAAGTTTGCGGCAGTTTTAGAAACCGCAGCTTTCAACGAAACCGAACTGGCCGAATATTGCCGAACAAAAGGCATATACCCCGAGCAACTTTCACAATGGCGCAGGGCTTGTGAACGGGCCAATGACTGGGACCGAGAAAGTAATCGTCGTTTAAAGACAGAAAAGAAAACCGATCGCCAGCGTATCCGCAAATTGGAACAAGAGTTGCGGCGCAAGGAAAAGGCGTTGGCGGAAGTGGCTGCTTTGTTGGTGCTGCAAAAAAAAGCACAGGCGATCTGGGGGGACCCAGAGGACGAATGATCAGCGAGCCGGATCGCCGTCAAACCATTGAGCTGATCGAAACGGCCCGTAGGGATGGAGCGCGCTTGATACCCGCCTGCCAGGTTTTGAAGATTAGCGCCAGGACTTACCAGCGTTGGACAAAGACTGAAAGTGTCGCAAAGGATAGACGGCCGGATGCCATTCGGCCTACACCGGCCAACAAGCTGACAACGGAAGAAAGACAGCACGTTTTGGATGTGTGTCATCAGAAGGAAAATGCCAGTCTGCCCCCGTCGCAGATTGTGCCGAAATTGGCGGATCAGGGTCAGTATATTGCCTCTGAGTCGAGTTTTTATCGGATTCTTCACGAGGCCAACGAGCAGCACCATCGGGGCCGCAGCCAGAAACCGCGAAAAAGCATGCCACCTAAGGAATTTTGTGCAACAGGTCCCAACCAGGTTTGGACGTGGGATATTACGTGGCTGCCCGCTTCCATTCGAGGCATGTTCTTTTACCTTTATATGATTGTGGATGTGTTCAGCCGGAAAATTGTCGGCTGGGAGGTGTTTGATCGGGAAAGCTCCAGCAACGCGAGCAGTTTTGTTTACAAGGCCGTTTTGGCGGAAGGATGTATCCTCAAACCGCTGGTGCTGCATTCTGATAATGGTTCTCCGCAAAAAGGCTTTACCCTTAATGCCAAACTTGAATTGCTGGGGATCATGCCTTCGTTCAGCCGGCCGAGAGTCAGCAACGACAACCCCTACTCGGAAGCGCTTTTTCGAACGTGCAAATATCGTCCAGACTATCCCAAATCCGGATTTGAAACGATCGAGAAGTCTCGCAACTGGGTGAGTCAATTTGTTTTGTGGTATAACAATATTCATCGACATAGTGCGATTCGATTTGTCACCCCGAATCAAAGGCATCAGGGGGAAGATCGTCAAATACTTCAACAACGGCAAATAGTTTATGAAAAAGCGAAAACCCGTAATGGAAACCGCTGGAGCGGAGAAACCAGGAACTGGGATTACATTGATCATGTCTGGTTGAACCCTCCAAAAGGCAAAAGTGACGAGGTTCTGAAAGTAGCTGCATGAAGGTAATCGATGATCAAAATAAAATCATATTCATGCGACAACTACCTTGACAAACAGCGTATCTGCCAGCCGGAGGACAGATATCCCAGCATTTCATAGTGAATGGTTTATGGAACGGTTGAGGCAGGGC
>JBATKU010000268.1:0-2353 GCA_049669725.1 Desulfobacterales bacterium | reverse complement strand
AGCGGGCGAAAATATCTTCCTGGCGCTTTACCCGGCTGATAATGCCGGCAAATTGGTTTAAGACGGCGTCCCCCATCTGATGACCGTGGGTGTCATTCACCGCCTTAAATCGATCAATGTCGATCATGATCAGACCTACCGTCAAACCATTGCGGCGAGCATAGGAATACTGTTCCACCGCTCGTTTCATAAAATGCTGACGGTTGGCAATACCCGTCAAGCCGTCAATACAGGCGTTGCGCAGCAGATCTTTTTCCAAACGGATCTCAGCGTCGTCTTTGAAATCGATTTTCATCACCGAATGACCGATCTGAACAGGCACCCCTTGCGCCAGAACTGCAGAATCCACCTTGCGGTAGTCGACATAGATACCATTGGTGGATCCGTTGTCTTTGATCCGGATGACCTCATCGGCCCATTCTATGATGGCATGGATGCGTGAAGCCCACTCGTCATCAAGGGTGATATCGGCTTCAGGCGCCCGGCCGACAGTCATTTTGCCTGGTGTCAGTTTGAATCGTTTGCCGCTGTCCTGGCCGATGAAAAGGACCAGGTGTGGGTGGCGAGGACGAACCTCAATGCTGGATTTAGGGCCTTCAAAGATGGTTTTGTTGGGATCGACTGACATATTCCTGTTCATAGCTGCTGTTGGAAAAACCGAGAGCAAGATTTCAATAATATAAAGTTCGTTTATTCAAAATCGAAAACCTGAACACGTCTGGCAAACGTAATCACCCCTATCACCCCCCCGGGGTGGACCAAAGCAGGGCTCTCTTGACCCGGATCTTTACTTAAAGAACCTAAAAGTCAATAATCACCATGTGGAGGCATGGGGCGCATTCCCAAAATGAAAGCAAGTTGTGTGCCAACCGATAGGAGTGACATAAGCCAAATGAAAGTGCCGCTCCCACAGACATATTTCAAATGCTTTTGGCGGGGAATGATGAGTTTTGTTGCCGGATTTCTAAATTCCATCAGTACCGTCGTAAGAATTTGCTTACGCCTGTGCCAATTCCTTGACGGGTCTCTATCTCAAATGATGAAGAGGATCTTTAGGGAAAGGATGCCTTTCTTTGGGTTATAGGCTCAACATATTTTTCACCGGATCATCAGCTTGCGGACATCACCCGGTTGAATGGCAATCACCTGGATGACATTTTGGCCCTGGGCGGTTTTAATAACCACATCCACCGGAGACAATTTGGGGGCTTTGCTGTAGCCGGTGCAAATGGAGGCGGCCAGCAGGATGGCGTTATCCGGAGCACTGTGGGGCACCAGCCCGATGGGACTGGCATAATCTTTGACATCGATAACGGTGTCTGTTGCCGGATTGTGGTATTTGAGGATTTGTTCATTGTCTTTTTCGGTACGACCGACGATCAGCTTGTTTTCCGGGTTCAGGCGGAAATGGCGGCCGTATTTCAGAAGATGGAGCGCTTCTTCGCTGCAGGTGTCCTGGTGTTCGAAGATCTCACGCAGGCGGATGGAATAATTTTTGTCGGTTAACAGGCAACCGCCGGCCGGGGCAGGGTAGTCTGTAATCCCGAATTTTTTGGCCAGCTCAATCTGTCGTTTGCGGCCCCGGCCCGCAATATCTAACAACTGTTCTCTGTCCACCATCCCCTCTTTTTCAGGAATGGTTTCAGGCAGGTTTTTGGCACTCAACGGACGCAGGATATAGCCTTTATAACCGGAATGTTTGGCCACATACTGCAACGACTGCTTGTTCTGGGACATCGGTCTTTGACCGAGCACTTCACCGCTGAAGAGAAAATCGAAGTTGCCTGCCGGCATCATTTCCCCCGCCAGTTTAAACATCAGGGTATGACAGTCCATACAGGGGTTCATATATTTTCCGTATCCGACCGGCGGATTTTTCAACATTTTTATATAAACGTTGTAAATGGGTTTGACGATCAGGGGAATCCCGGTCATTTGCGATGCTTTGCGGGCCTTGGCGGCAGTGAAAAAAGGCGTTTCAAACGAGACCCACTCAACCTCGATGCCCTGTTGGCGCAGCACCAGGCCGGATAAAATGCTATCGAGACCGCCGGAGCACAGGCCTAGAGCGCGGACTTTTTTTTTCATGGGGTTCTTCCCATTTTAATTGTTGACTGTTTTTTTTAAAGGAGCGTATATCCATATGATTTTATCACGCAATGGATTTAATCTGCCGGCGGACGAGTCCTCCTGCGGCGGCTAAAGTTTTAATTCCCCGCCCCTTGGGGCGATAAAAATATTCCGGTTGATACCCCGTTGCTTGCGGCGGTATGGTTCATTATTGGCACACTAAATATTTTCTCTCCATCGCGGCTAAAAGCCGCTCCCACAAAGTCTCGAAAGAGGGTGGGAG
>JBATKU010000267.1:0-12258 GCA_049669725.1 Desulfobacterales bacterium | reverse complement strand
TTTGATTCCAGGGATACGGATCAATTGCACAGAGTTGAAAAAGCCGGCTGGGAAATCATGGAAGCCTGCGTCAAACTGGGCGGGACCATATCCGGCGAGCACGGCATCGGCCTGGAAAAACAGGAGGCCATGCGCCTGGTTTTTTCCGAAGATGATTTCCATGCCCAGCGGGCGCTCAAACATGCCTTTGACCCCAAAAACCTTCTCAATCCCGGTAAAGTGATTCCGCCACCCAAGGACAGCCGCCAAAATGGTGAAGCGGCAGAGCCCACCCTTTTGGAACAGGTTCGCGGCGCCTCCGGCAACGGTAAGCGCGCCTCGGAAATTATGGAAAAGATCAAAAGAGCGGCTTCGCAAAACCAGGCAGTGGTGCCGGCGGGTGGTGGCACTTTCAGCCAGTTTGGCAATCTGCCGAATACGGAGACCCAAACCGTATCCAGCCTATCGATGGCAGATGTGATTGAGTATGATCCACCCAACCAGGTCATAACGGTGGGGGCGGGAATGTCCCTGGCTGCGCTTCAGGAAAAATTGAAAGCCAATAATCAGTGGCTGCCGCTTAGACCGCCCTTTTTCGGTTCAAGGTCCACTATCGGCAGCCTGGTTGCGCTGGCGGCCTGCGGCCCTGAGCGCATGGCCTACGGTGCCCCGCGGGATCTTTTGCTGGGCCTGCGGTATATCGACGGTCGTGGTCGCCAGGTAACCGCCGGGGGCCGGGTCGTTAAAAACGTTGCCGGTTACGACATGACCCGTTTGATCACAGGTTCGGCCGGGACCATCGGGTTTATTTCGGAAGCCACCTGGCGGGTTTCGACGATACCGGAGCGATGTGCAGCCATAACCGCCTCCGGGTCTCTGGACGCCTGTACTGCGATAGCGCTTGAAATCGTTCAGTCCAAACTTTCACCGATTTATGTAACATGCCTTCCCGATAATGGTTCTGCTGACTGGAAAATAGTTGTCGGGTTTGAAGGATTTTCCAAAACAGTGGATTATCAGTTGGAAAAATGTGGCATTGTGCTGGGAGCGGCGAATCTTAAATCTATGGAAGGTGCAGACTATCCGGTTCATGCAGGAAGATTTGGTGATGTTTACCAGGAGATGAGCCAATCGCCTTTTATTCTGCGGGCTGATTTTCACCTGGATCGGGTGGCCGATTTCGTCAATGCCCTGGACGGCCGTCCGGCTATGTCCCGGGTGTTGCTGGATTTTGGATGCGGCCGAATATTGGCAGGCCTGGATGCGCTCGGCAATGATGACTGGAAGCGCATATGTGAACTGACCGACCAGCGTGGCGGTCATGGACTGCTGGTTAAAGCGCCGGATGATTTCAGGAAACAACATGATGTCTTTGGTACGCAGCGGCCGGAATGGAAGGTAATGCACCGGATCAAGGCTGCCTTGGATCCAGATAATATTTTTGCACCCGGCAGTCTGCCGGGGAAAGTATAAATTGAATTTTAGATTGGAGATTTCGGATGTTGTAAAAAAAACAGCAATACTGAAACGATTTTTTTAACAACCATTAAAATCTTGCCTTAAACGGAGGTAAGCACCAATATGGATATAGCTGAGTACTACGACGAGATAGCTCAATGTAATAAATGCGGTTTCTGCCAGGTTGCCTGTCCCATATTTCGCTCCACGGGACATGAATCCGGCGTTGCCCGGGGTCGCCTGGCTCTTTTACGCGCTATCATTGAAGGGCGCCTGGATTGGAACAAAGAACTCGAAGAACCCCTCTATGATTGCCTGGGTTGCGGCGCCTGCACCGCCAATTGTTTTCCGGCCGTTCCTACCGCCGATCTGGTCAATAAAGCGCGAACCGAATACCTTGAAAAGGTCGAACGCAAGCCCATCCACCAGATGCTGTTTGACTATCTGCTGCCTTACCCCCGCCGGCTGCACCTTGCGGCCCGTGCTGTGGCACTCGGGAAGAACACCGGAATTTCGAGTATGGCCCGCGCCCTGGGGCTGCTGAGGATTTTCGGGCGCGATTTTTCCCGGGCCGAGGAAATCATCGAAAAGTTGCCGCCCCTGCCCTTTCGCGATAAATTCAAACCCGGGGTTTATGAGGGTTTCGGGGAATCAATGCGCATCGGCTACTTTGTGGGATGCGGTGTCGATGTCATTCAACAGGAGGCCGGTCAAGCCACCCTGGAAATTTTAAAGAACATCGGCAAATCGATAACGATTTTAAATAACTGCTGCTGTGGCCTGCCTGCCCATTCCTATGGCGACGTCAAGGCCGCTAAAAAACTGGCCGCAAAGAACCTGGATGTACTCGCTTCGGATGAATTCGATGTCATCGTTACCGACTGCTCCAGCTGTGCTGGATTTTTAAAGAAATATCCGGAAATATTTGCCGACGACGGGCGCCGCCAGCTGGCGGAGACGGTTGCCTCCCGCTTTAAAGATATGGTGGAACTGATCGTGCCCAATGAACCCGTTTCCGTCTCCGCTGAAAACCCGGTAGTTGCAACCTACCATGATCCCTGTCATGCTTCACGCGGCCAGGGGCTCACAAAAGAGCCCCGGGAAATACTCAAAAACATTGAAGGGATTGAATACAGGGAAATGCCCGAGGCGGATTGGTGCTGCGGGGGAGCCGGTTCCTATGCCCTCTCCCATTATGACCTGTCCCAGAAAGTGCTCGATCGAAAAATGGAAAATCTCAAAAAAACCGACGCCGATTTGCTGGTGACGTCCTGCCCGGCCTGCATGATTCAATTATCCTACGGTGTTCGCCGGCATGGGTTGAAGACAAAGGTTTGTCATATATCCCAGGTAGTGACCGGCCAAGCCTAAAAGCAATCTCAAAAATGCATCTTACGTCCAATGGCTGCGTTGCGAATTGGTTTTAAATGCTCACATACTACGTGTACGCTCCGCTTTTTAACCAAATCGACGCCTTGCCCTTGAACGTACTCTACAATTTTGAGATAGCTTTTAATAGGAATCAATGTAGAGGAGGAAGTAAAACATGGCCCCAATTGATCTGAACGGAATCTTTCCACCGATACCCACCCCTTTTATTGATGGCAACGTTGCCTATGACAAACTGGCGTCCAACATTGAAAAATGGGAGCAAACCGGTCTCAGAGGATTTGTGGTGCTGGGTTCCAACGGAGAGTATGTTAGTTTATCGGAAGAAGAAAAAAGAAAGGTGGTCGAGACCGTGGTCCAGGCGGCTCCGGAGCATATGTCGGTTATCGCCGGCACCGGATGTGAATCCACCCGGGAAACGATCCGTTTGACCGCTGACTGTGCTGACCTGGGGGCCCACGCCGCCCTGGTCGTCACACCCCATTATTTCGGGGGCAAAATGACCGAAGCGGCCCTTGTCAAGCATTTTACCGCGGTGGCCGATAGTTCTCCCATCCCAATCATACTTTACAACGTGCCCAAATTTACCCATGTCAACCTGACCGTCAATGTTGTTGCCCGGTTATCTCAGCATGCGAACATCATCGGGATCAAGGACAGCACCGGAAACGTGATCCAGCTGGGAGAGTTTTTAAATCAGGTTGATACTGATTTCAGCATACTGGTCGGCACTGCCGGCGCCCTCTATGGCGGTCTTGCCCTGGGTTGTGCCGGCGGCGTGCTGGGCCTTGCCAATGTGACTCCCGAAAATTGTGTCAGGATCCATGAGCTCGTGCAGGACGGCGATTTTAAAGCGGCCCAACAAATTCAGCTGAAAATGATTCCGGTCAATCAGGCCGTGACGGCCACCTTTGGCGTTTCCGGATTGAAGACGGCCCTTGATTTACGGGGGTATTTCGGCGGAGAGCCCCGGGCTCCTCTGCTGCCTTCGTCAGAAAAGGAAAAAACTGCCATCGTGAATATATTGAAACTGGCCGGCTTGTTGGAATAGCAACCATCTCAAACTGATTTGATTGGTGGTTTTTTCCCGCACGGCGCTGCAATATTTCTGTAATAAACAGCACTTCTTCTCTCTTAAAGTAACCTTGCCGGATTACTTCAAACCCCCGCTCCGTGCCGCTTGACTTTGAATCGATAATATTGTTAGAAATATCTTGTCAGATAAAAGCCGAGCACCCTTAATCGACCAACAAATGCGCCCCGCACAGCTGGAGGGTTCAATTGAAAACTTGCCGCCGGGTCTTTCTCCTTTCCTTTCTTGCCATCTTATGTTTCGGGCTTTTGGGTCAAAATGAGTCAATAAGTGCTGAACCGGCAGATGGAAAGGATGGCAAAAAAATTGTTTTCCAATGGGCATTTTGTGCCCTGCGCAAAGCAGATAGCGGTCCGCAGATTAGTGTTATCACCCGCGACACAGCTTTGAAATCCGGTGACCAGGTTAAATTTTTCGTAAGATTGGAAAACCCGGGTTTTCTCTATCTCATATACCAGAGTTCGCTGCGTGAAATGAGCGTGTTATTTCCTCGCCGGTTTAAGCAGCTGGAAAGCAGAGACACGATGTCGGGCAAACATTATATCCCGGAAAGCAACCGGTGGTTTGAATTAGATGAGCACGCCGGTCAGGAAAGATTCTATTTACTTGCGTCTACCCAACGACTGTTCGACCTGGAGGCCCTGATAAACCAATATGAGCGTGTTGATAAAGCGACAAAGTCGGAGCTTGCAGAAAAAATCATTTCAGAGATTCGTAATCTGAGAAAACGTTACCTTAAGTTCAAAACTTACGCGGAAAAACCGGTTACCATAATTGGCAATTTGCGTGGCGCTGAACAAACCAAGGGCGTTCAGTCAAAAGATATAGCCGCTTACGCTGTCGAGATTTCTACGACCACCTTTTTCAGCAGAACATATACGATTGACCACCGGCAGGAATAGAAAATTTCGCGTTTTTCTATTATTGATCCTCAGTGTCTTTTCTATCAAATAAAATACCATCGGGGTTTTCATGAAGCATGAAGCCGTTAAACTATTATTGCGCTATGTAAAAATCGACACCACCAACCCGCCGGGAAATGAAGACCAGGGTGTAGCCTTTTTTGCCGAGATTTTGGAAAAAGAGGGAATTCCGTACAAGATTTACGAAGCGTCTCCCGGAAGAGGCTCGATCAGTGCCGTCATACCGGGAACCGGCGATAAAGGGGCCGTCATTTTGCTCAACCACATTGATGTGGTTCCTGCCAGGGCCGACGAATGGAGCGTTGATCCGTTCGGCGGTGAAATTAAAGACGGTTTTATCTATGGCCGGGGGGCCCTGGATATGAAAGGGCAGGGCATCCTGGAATTGCTTGCTTTTCTTGAGTTCAAAAGAAAAGGGCATACGCCCTGCCGCGATTTAATATTTTTGGCGGTGGCAGATGAAGAGGCCGGTGGCATCAATGGGGTACAATATTTATTAAACAATCATGGGGAAGAATTTCAGGCGGATCTGGTGATTAACGAGGGCGGCTTCGGACTTAGCAATTTGTTGCCGGACCAGCCGTTGTTCATGATTGCGACCGCCGAAAAGGGAGTCTGCCGGGTTAAACTGACACGCAGCGGTCCCCCGGGTCACGGCAGTGCCCCCCACAGCGAAAACGCCCTGGAGAAACTTGTGCAGGGCTTAAGCCGCCTTATAGAAAAAGAAAATCCGGTTATCATCACTCCGCTGATCGCTGAGTATTTTAAACAGCTTGCTCCTGCGTGGGAGTTTTTAAGGCCATACGTTCAAGACGGCAAGCCTGAGACACTCATTGAAATTCTGAACCACCAAGGTATGTTGGACATCCCCCAGATGTCGGCCATGCTGAAAAATACGATCAGTTTAAATCGAATGAACGCCGGCAACAGAGTCAATGTGATACCCAGCGCGGCCGAAGCGGAACTGGATATCCGATTATTGCCAGGAACCGACCCGGATACGGTTATTGCTGATATACAAGAGCACCTGGCTGATGAAAACATCAAGGTAGAAATTGCCAGGGCTTCCAGGGCCAGCGAGTCATCGATGGATACGGAGGATTTCGCCATCATAAAAAGTGTTTATCTTGAACATTTCCCCAGGGCCCTGACAGTGGCTTCGCTTTTGTTCGGCGCCTCCGACTCCAAATTTTTCAGGGAAAAAGGGATACCCTGTTACGGCGTATGCCCGATGCTAATCAGTCTGGAAGATCTCGGCAAGGTTCATGGCATTGATGAGAGAATTTCGGAAGAAAACATGATCAGGGGAACCGAGATATTTATCGATATTGTCCGAAAATTATGCAAGGTATAGGACAGAGGACAGATGACAGAGGACAAACGGCGGAAGACTGAAAATGAAGAAAAATATAGTAGTATCTTATTCACCGGCCAAAGACATCAAAATACTCTACCATGAAGCCCTGGGGGGTTTGGGCCGTATCGATTTTCTTCCGGAGAGCAAAGATTCCGAGCGGATCAAATTGCTGGAGGGGGCGGACCTTATGGTTGCCTTAAGCTTTTCAAAAAAAGAAATTGATCCCCGGGAAATGACCCATCTGGAAAACCTGCTCTTCATCCAGCTGGTTTATGCCGGTGCCGACAACCTTCCTTTTAACCTAATTCCTGAAGACATCATTATGGCCGGCAATGTCGGCGCGTTTGCCGAACCCATTGCCGAACACGTACTGGCGCTGGTGCTTGCGCTGGCTAAAAATCTTTTGCCCAGAAACAAAATGCTTGGTGAAGGCCGATTTGAAAGAACCGGTTTTAATCGGCAACTCAGCGGAGGCATCTGTGGAATAATTGGATTCGGCGGAAACGGGAAAGCCATTGCCAGAACCATGCAGGCGATGGATATGAAAGTGTACGGTATAAACAGATCGGGGAAAACAGATGCATCCATCGATTTTATCGGTAATACCAAAGATCTAAAATGGGTTTTGGAATCTTCAGATGTGGTCGTGGTCACCACCCCCCTGAACCGGGAAACCAGAGATCTCATCGGGAGAAAAGAACTGGAATGGATGAAAGGAAATACCATATTGATTAATGTGGGACGCGGCGATGTCATCAACCAGAAAGCACTTTATGACCATCTGAAGTCCCATCCGAATTTTCAAGCGGGTATCGATACATGGTGGTCGGAACCCACCGACCAGGGAGAATTGAAACTTGATTTTCCTTTTTTCGAATTGTCGAACATCATCGGCTCACCGCATTGCGCCGATCACGTTCCACGGTCCATGCTCCTTGCTACCCGCAAAGCGATAGAGAATGTTAAGTGTTTTCTGCTGGGCAATCCTATTCGGGGTGTATTGGATCGAAACGACTACCGATAATTTCTTTGTGTTAACAGAAAGAGGCCAGGTGCAGGCCTCTATAAATAAACGATCGGATTAATAGCATGAAAAAATATTCATTTTTAACCTGTTCAATCGTTATTCTCATCGGTAATTACTTCTAAGCCGGCTAAGGCCATTATTTACAATCATTTTCATTCTGATCACACCCAGGGTGCAACAGTTATGGCCGGGGACGACAACCCTGCCATATATTCCCATGAAAAAACGCTTTACTATCTGAAACGGATTGCGAGCGTTACCCGGGCAACAACCTATCGAAGGGCGATGCGTCAGTTTGGATCACTACTGCCCGAAGGCGGTGTTCTGAACTGCGGGGTAGGCCCGCGTCTGGAATTTGATGAAACCAAAACAATTGCACTTATGCCTCCCACACATACGTTTTCCGGTGAACGACATGAAATGACGATATCCGGTATGAAGCTGGTACTGGTTCATGCACCTGGTGAAACCCCCGATCAAATTTATGAAGTCCTCACGAATTATCGTGATGCGATTCAATTTGTGCATGACCAAACCATTCAGCTGATGAACAAGGGCCTCACACCTCTGGAGATTGTCGAACGTGTGAAGCTTCCATCGCATCTTGCCCGCCAGTCTTATTTGCATGAATATTATGGAACGGTCGCGTGGTCGGTTCGGGCCATTTTTGAGGGCTACCTTGGCTGGTTCAGCGGAAATGCCTCGGATCTTTTTCCACTGCCACAGGATGAGAGAGCCAAAAGATTAGTCGATCTTGCCGGTGGTGAGCAAAGATTGACCGAGAAAGCCCATCAGGCTGTTGCTAAGGAAGATTACCAGTGGGCACTGGAACTGACCGATCAATTGCTGAGGATAAACCCGGATTCTGAATTGGTTCGTAAGCTCAGGGCTGCGGCTCTCAATGCCCTGGGTAGTAAACAGATAGCTGCAACTGCTCGGCACTATTATTTAACCCGGGCGCTGGAAGTCCAAAACAAACTCCACATTGGAATGATGAAACTAAAAGATAAGCAGGTGGTTCATGCCGGGCCGCTGGATGGTATATTCAGCGGAATGGTGGTCAACCTGAATCCGGACAAGAGTGCTGCAATAGACACGGTAGCCGGTTTCCGCTTTCCGGATACCGGAGAAGCCTTCACCGTTCATGTGCGCCGAGGGATGGCGGAAATTCGGCCGCAGTTTCCAGTAAATCCTGACATTACCCTGATCGTCGATTCAACTGTCTGGAAAGAAGTTGTGACCGGCTTTCGCAATCCAGCCATCGCCCTGGTCAAAGACGTGGACAAAGAGGGTGGGACCTTGGAGATTGTGAAGTTTCTAAATCTCTTTAAAGACGATTAGAACAGGGTTTGGAAGGATCTCTTTTGCCTTCGGATCACACCTACCCGTCTAAACCCGGCTCTATTGCAATCTAATCCTATTCATTTTTGTATAACCGTAACCATCTAAACGATCTAAACTTTCCAAACCTTCTAAACCAAAATCGACAGGAGAAACGCCATGCCCACACCTGCTTCGCAACTTGCCTTAAATGGTCTCAGGGACCTTACGATGCTCAAGTGGTATGTGATACCGCTGCTGGCCATTATCTTTTACATTTACACCCTGGCCATTTCGATGAATGTATTTGGAATGGGACTGATGGGCTGGATATATTAAATTAGCTTCAGAAACCTCCTAAAAAATCTATACAGCTTGCAATCTCCATTATTGCAATTATCCTTATTTATACCGCTTTTAAAAAAAAAGATCCTAAATACGGAAGGATGGTATAGGTGCTTTTTAACCGCCAGGTTCTGAACGGGATACCAAAGGAGGCAGGCTCTCATAATGAAATTTGCAGCCAAAATCATCGGCACCGGTTCGGCTTTTCCGGAGAGACGGATGACCAATGACGATGTTGCCCGGAAATTGACCGAATTCGGATTGGAAACCAACGATGAATGGATCCGGGAAAGAACCGGCATGGCCGAAAGAAGAATCTCAGATGTTGAAAATGAGTCCGAGCTCAATTCTTCTCTGGGTGCCCGGGCAGCTCAAAAGGCCCTGGAAATGGCCGGGCGTAAACCGGAGGATATTGATCAGATTATTTATGCCACCTGTTCTCCTGACACACCACTGCCTTCCACCGCCTGCTGGCTGCAGCAAAAAATTGGGGCCCACCGGGCCTGGGTGATGGACATCAACGCGGCCTGTTCGGGATTCATATACGGAGTGGTTACCGCCGAGCAGTTTATCCGGTCCGGCCATTCCAAAACTGTTTTGGTAATAGGGGCGGAAGTTTTAAGTCATTTTATTAACTGGCAGGATCGTACCACATCCATTTTATTTGGTGACGGGGCCGGTGCGGCCGTGGTCGAACAGGTTGCCGCCAGATCACGTCAGCGAATTCTATCCAGTTATCTGTCTTCGGACGGCACCTTGAGCGAATTACTTCACGTTCCGGCCGGAGGGTCTGCCATGGAAGTCACTCCCGAACGCTATGCGCAGAATCTGCACAAGATTCGCATGAGTGGACGGGAAATTTTTAAAGTGGCCGTGCGGACGCTGACCGAATGTGCGTTGCGCTCCCTTGAGCAAGCCCACGTACCGGCTGTAAGGCTTGACTGGTTTGTTCCCCATCAGGCCAATTTGCGCATTATAGAGGCAGTGGCCAACCGCATTGGAATTTCAATGGATAAAGTGATTGTCAACCTGGATCGTTACGGCAATACCTCCGCAGCG
Organism: Desulfobacterales bacterium; assembly: GCA_049669725.1. GTDB lineage: Bacteria > Desulfobacterota > Desulfobacteria > Desulfobacterales > JAFDCJ01 > JAFDCJ01. The sequence continues at coordinate 2,308 of JBATKU010000267.1, read as the reverse complement.
ACGATTCCCACCGCGCTGGATGAAGCTATTCGGGACGGCCGCATTCGGGAAGGCCAAACAGTTCTAACCGATGCCTTTGGGTCCGGGTTAACCGCCGGTGCGATGGTCTTTCGCAGGTGACGCATTGTCATCAAAACCTGAAAGACAAGATATTAATATAAGGTATTATAAGGGGACGTTCGTGCAGAACATTCAGAATTTATGTACGTTCTGCACGAACGTCCCCCTATTCTAATTTACTATAAAGGGGATCCTGGATGAAGCTTTACTTTGCCTGAGCCTCCAGCAGATGCCCTGTGGTTGTCGCCATCATGTCCCGCCACACGCCTTCGCCGGTGGAAGATGCGTCAATAATATGATGATGAAATGTTCCCCCTCCCATTTCTTCTTCTTTTTGAACGGTGTAGAATTTCCATTTATCCAGATTGTGCTCTTCCACCAGATTTTTTAAGCCCCATAGTGGTATAAATTCATCCTGTTCATCGATAAATACCAGGGTGGGCAGGTTTAATTTTGGGCCGGCATTTTCTTCAAAATGGTAAAGGGCTTCGAATAATGCATTGTAGGCAGCAACGGGGGTTCCTTTTTTATTGGCAAGATAGGCTTCATTGGCCAGGCTCGGGATGACCAGGCGAGGCAACCACGATAAGGCGCGTTCCAAATAAATGGTTGCACGCAAAGATACGGCCGGTGCCAGTAACACGGCTTTATCAAAGTGGACATCCGGGTTGGAGACCAGCAGGTCCAGTCCGATCAGGCCCCCGAGGGAAAAAGCGACAAGAAAAACAGGAACCTGCCTCTGCTGTGCTCTCAGCTCGACCTGCATGTAGGCCAGGTAAGCCTCGTTGGCCCACAGAGAGTAGGATACGTATTTGAAGGTCGTCATCCTCGCCGCCGTCGCGTCCATATCATCACGATGTGCATAGTTCGCTCCATGTCCGCGAAGTGACAATCCCAGAACGTCAATTCCGGACCGCGTCAGATTATTGATGATAGGCCCCATTCTGTCAGGGTCCAGGTTAAGGCCGTGAATAACCAGAGCAACCCCTTTCAGCTTTTCGGGCTTTTGACTGTTAAACCAGCGGAAGGAGAGGTTATCCGGTTGTTCTCCTGCAAGATCATCAGCGGCAGGCAGTGAAATGACAGATGATCCCGTTGGATTTGAAACCGCACCTTCTTCTAACGGGCGCAAACCTCCGAGTGTGTCACCCAGGGCTATGAAAATCCCCAACAAGGTCAAGCAGGCAATAAGAAGAAAAATCCCTTTAGATTTGATCGTTTCCATGGATTGCTATCTGTTGGCTATTGGGAGTTTCAGTTAATTAGTTAAAAGGATTTCAACCTTTGACTATTCTACTAATTTTCCATTTAATAACTAAGTCGACTCCGGACCGATTTTAACGATCATTTTACCAAAATTTTGACCTTTGAATAGTCCAATGAAAGCCTGCGGTGCGTTTTCTATACCATCGACGATGGTTTCTTTCCATTTAATTTTGCCCTCCACAATCCACTTTCCCATATCGGCAATGAATGGCTCTAATTTGTCGAAATGATCCATGACGATAAAACCTTTCATTGTCAGCATTTTAGAGATAACATAAGGTAAGCGGGTAGGTCCCGGAACCGGTTTGACGGCGTTATACATGGAGATCATACCGCACATCACAATGCGTCCTTTCGGATTCATGTGCTCAAGGGCTGCTTCAAGATGCACGCCCCCCACATTTTCAAAATAAACATCGATACCCTTGGGGAAATGCCTGCCGACTTCGGCGATGACGTCATCAGTCTTCTTATAATTAAAGGCCGCGTCTATTCCGGCTTCTTCCACCAGCCAGGAGACCTTTTCATCAGAGCCGGCGCTGCCGACCACAAAGCAGCCTTTGAGCTTGGCGATCTGGCACACGACCGAACCCACGGCGCCTGCCGCGGCAGAGACAAAAACGGTATCTCCTTCTTTAAGCTCGCCAATATGAAGCAGTCCGACATAGGCCGTCATCCCTGGCATACCGACAGTGCCCAGATAGGCCTGAAGAGGTGCCATTGCGGGATCTATTTTGGTCAATCCTTCGCCGCCGGATACAAAATACTCCCGCCAACCCAGCATGCTCATAACATGATCGCCGACCTTAAACGTTTCGTTCTTCGAGTCGACCACCCGTCCAACGCAGCCGCCTTCTAGCGGTTTACCGATTTGAAACGGCGGGACATAGCTTTTACGATCGTACATGCGTCCGCGCATGTAGGGGTCTACCGACATGTAGATATTCTGAACAAGTACCTGTCCTTTGCCGGTTTCAGGGAT
>JBATKU010000266.1:0-2288 GCA_049669725.1 Desulfobacterales bacterium | reverse complement strand
GGCCTAAATCATATATATGCGTTGAGCTATATAATATGCTGACAAAATCTTTATATTTTATATCTTCTGGGTTTCTGAAATCCATATGTTTGTGATTATATGAAACCGGTGACTTTCCTGGTTCTTGGAAACTAATCTCTGTGCCACTTTCATGATATTCGGGCCATACCTTTAGACTTCTAATGAAATCATTAGCCTCTTTAACAGGAGTTTCAGAGATAACCGTTTCTAATTGCCATAACATGCTGAAATTGCAATATTTATCGCCTTTTTGACCGTAAGACCCCTCGGATTATGCCTAATTTATCCCGCTCATTGCTTATTTTTATTGCGTTTAGGGCTATTTTGTGCTTGACAAGTAAGACCCTACTATATATAGTGTCAACATGTCTCATTTCCATGTTAAAAAGAAAAAGGGAAGACCCTACCTATACGTGCGGGAGATCGCTCGCGTTGACGGCAAGCCAAAAGTTGTCTCCCAGATATACATCGGTTCCCCAGAGCGCGTTGCCGGTTTAGCCTCCGGCACACAAAAAGGCCCTGTGAAGATAAAAGTTGAAGAGTTCGGAGCCCTGTGGCTAGCGCAGCAAATGGATCAAGATATCGAACTGGCTGCTATAATCGACGACATCGTGCCGAAGGCGGCCAGGGAGACCGGCCCCACTATTGGAGAGTATTTTCTTTATTGCATATGGAACCGAATGGTTGAAGCCGTCAGTAAAAATCGATTATCACGATGGTATGGCAACACAGCGGTTCAGCAAATTCGCCCTGTCAATCTCGGTGAGTTGACGAGCCAGCGTTACTGGGAAAAATGGGATCGTGTCAGTGAGAAAGCGCTGCAAACGATAACACAATTTTTTTTTCAACGCATTTGGCAACGGGAGTCTCCGAATGCGGATTGCCTTCTGTTTGACACGACCAATTACTATACATTTTTAGCCAGTAATACAGCATCTGATCTTGCCCGGCGGGGAAAAAGCAAAGACGGTCGTCACCACTTACGACAAATCGGCCTGGGTCTTTTGGTGGCTCGTGATTCAAGGCTGCCGTTATATTATAGCGTATATCCGGGCAACGTGCATGACAGCAAACAATTTGAAGCGATCATGGATGAGATGTTTGGGATCGTATGTGGGTTTGACAAGACCAAAGAACGCTTGACAGTGGTTATCGACAAGGGGATGAACTCCGAGAGCAATTATGCCTGGATAGACGAGCATGCACGGATTCATTTTGTGACCACATATTCAACCTATTTTGCTCAGAAACTTGCCACAACGACACTTGAGCGTTTTGAACCAGTCGACATTGCAAAAAACAGACAGCTGGTAGAAGCTGGCAATGCTGGAGATCGCATACTTGCCTACCGCACCAGGGGTGAATACTGGGGCAAACAACGAGCTGTGGTGGTGACCTACACTCCGGCTACGGCACGTAAGCAAGACTATACATTCCAAAGCAAACTGGATACGATTCGTGAGCAGTTGTTGATAATGCGAAACAAAGTTCGTGAGAAAGCCCCACACTGGAAAAAGCACGATGCCATCCGCGAACGTTATGTGCGGTTATGTGAGCGTCTACATGTGTCATCGGATTTTTACACGATCAGTTTTGAACATACCAAAGACGGTCTTTCGATGAGCTTTCGTAAAGATGTTTACAGGATAAGCAGAAAACAGGCCATGTTTGGCAAAAATATTATTATCACTGATAACACGGACTGGACGACACGTAAAATCGTAGAGGCCAGCCTCGACAGGTGGCAAGTCGAAGACCGCTTTCGTCTCAGTAAAAACGATGACTTGGTTGGCACCCGTCCTGTTAGACACTGGACCGACAGTAAAATCCGCTGCCACTTGTTTACTTGTGTGGCGGCAATGACTTACTTGCGCAGATTAGAGCTCAAGCTTTCTTCAGCAGGAATAAAGCGTACAGCAGAAGATGTGATCGATGATATGCAGCACTTACACTCGGTGCTATCGTTAAACAAGGGGTCCAGAAAACCGATCAGGCGATTAGAGACCCCCACGAAGACCCAAGCCGAAGTCCTATCAGCGCTTGGACATCGCATTGACGACAGTGGGGTCTTACACCCTAAGACCGCCTAAATCCGTGCCGGAAAAGGGCTCGCGGCTTAAAGCCGTATTTATCTCTGAAACTTCTGTTCAATTGTACTTGCCGGTGATTATGTTGTCAGCGACTACACCAGGTATCATGCCGATTTCGACCAACCCATAAGCGTATTCTATGATCATTACGGAAACTCCGTTGTTATCATCCAGCAC
>JBATKU010000265.1:0-21820 GCA_049669725.1 Desulfobacterales bacterium | reverse complement strand
ATATTATGGTAAGCCCTTTGCTTACAGGCAGCATTTTATGAGACGGATCTGTAAAAAAGCAAAGGTTAAACCATTTGGATTTCATGCGATCCGGCATTTGGCGGCAACTGTGCAGTATCACAATGGGAAGGGATTGAACTGGCTTCAGGCATTCCTCAGACACAAAAACGCTACAACCACTGAAAAGTATTTAAAAAGTCTGGGACTCAAACCTCTCCGCGAGGGTCTTGATGAAGGCTTTAAAAGACCAGGTGAGGTGGTTGAGTTCAAAAGAGAAAAGCCTCCAAAAGGGCTAGTTTTGGAGGCAAAGGGTGTCCGGCAGGGTGTCCGGACTTTGGGGAAAGTGTTATAAAATTATAACTACCTGTATTTATTGGTAGTCCCAGCGGGGTTCGAACCCGCGTTACCGGCGTGAGAGGCCGGCGTCCTAAACCACTAGACGATGGGACCATATGTCAGTTTTTGCTGGATTTTAATACTGCAAATATAGATCTTATGTCAAACGATAATTTATTGCTTCTTGAAACTGGCAGTTGTTCGCCCGAAATCAGGATTGTACTCCATCAGCTAAATTTGCAGGCCCGTCTTTTTGCCTTTTCTAAATCCAAATAACAGATAGACAATAAACCCGATAAAGGGCACGGAGGCGATAATCCACCACAGGGCCTTTTTGCCTGTCGTACCGAAATCTTTCTGGGCCACATCCACAATGGCCCAGATGGAACCTAAAAAAAACGGCACACAGAGTCCCACAAATATTACAATTGTCTTTATTCCCATCTTCAGCTTTTCAGACGCTCTGCAATTTTTAAAATCGTTTTCACATAATACTCGCTGTGATTGTAGTGGTAAATGACTTTTTCCTTCTTTTTGCGGCTGATGCCGGGCTTCCAGCCGTGGCGTTTGAGATAGTTGGCAATGCTGGCCATGGCGTCCGGATGGGTCAGCAGGTCAACGGTTCCGTCACCGTTGCCGTCCTTTCCGTAGGCCAGGATACTGCTGGGCATAAACTGCGCGTACCCCATGGCGCCGGCAAAGGATCCGGGTATTTCCGCCGGGTCCATACCCTCCTTGTAGGCGTATTTCAAAAAGGCTTTCAGCTCGTTATAGGCCCAATTTGATCTCCGTTTGGCGGATTTTTCAAATTTATTTTTTGGGGGCCGTTTTTCTGCCGGGATCTGTTTGTAGAAGGTTCGGCGCACATCCGGGTACATCAAAGAGGCCAGAGTGGAAAGGCTGTTAAGGGTCGACCGCTTACCGGTGTTCTTACCTAACCCTGATTCCACCAGGAGAATTGCCGTGATGACCCGGCTGTCCACACCGTACGTTTTTTCAACCCGATCAAGGTCCTGCCGATGTTCTGCCATATATTTTTTGGCTTTGCCGATGGACCAGTCGTTGGCAAACTGATTATAGTCCACCTTGGCCTCACTGTAAGTAAACAAAATGGTGACGCCATCAGCCTCGAAAAAGACCTGGGGACGGCTGTAGAGCTTCGTGATCTTTTCGGAATTAAAACCGTCCTTTATTAGTTTTTTTTGCAGTGCTTGAAATTGATCGGCATTTTTTGGCACGGTTGCTCTTGTCGTTACTGGCAGCCATAACAACAGCACAGCAAAACAAATGGCCAAACGAAGGGTCCTGGTGGGTGTCCGGTCATAACCTGGCATATAATTAGTTTCCTATTGCGCTAAAAATCAGAATTTTATCTGAACAATATAAGCACTAAACTTGAAAGGGAAATGGCTCTTAATGTACTACTTTCTTACCTTCTCTATTTTCTGTCTTTGAGCTTTCCGGCTTGATCCTATCTAATTCCCATGCTATCTAATCATCAATAATAGCATAAATACCGGTAATTTGCCATTGTGAAAAAGAAACCAAAGACCATATACTCCTGTCAAACCTGCGGTTATCAGGCCCCGAAATGGATGGGCAAATGCCCGGATTGCGGCACCTGGGACTCCTTTGTCGAAGAAAGGATGGTCGCGAGTTCCAGGCGGGGGAAAGCCGGTGGGTTATCGGCGGCATCGACCACACCGGTTCCCATTGATTCCATCGAACTGGATACCGAATACCGGCTGCATACCAGTATCCAGGAATTTGACCGCGTATTGGGCGGCGGTCTTGTGCCCGGCACCCTTGTCCTGATAGGAGGGGATCCGGGTATCGGCAAATCCACCCTGATGCTGCAGGCGTTATACGGGCTTGCCCGTCAGGGGCACAAAGTTCTTTATGTTTCCGGCGAAGAGTCCATCCGTCAGTTGCGGCTTCGAAGCAAACGATTGGAAACAGTGGCAGCCGACTTGCTGGTGGTTTCGGAAGTTGAGATCGAATCGATACTGGCGGTGATTGAAACCAGCAAACCAGAAGTACTGGTTATTGATTCGATTCAGACGATGTTTAACGCGGAGTTGACATCGGCCCCCGGCAGCGTTAGCCAAGTCAGAGAATCAACGGTGCGGTTGATGCTGATGGCCAAAAAAACGGGTATCCCCACCTTTTTGGTCGGTCATGTGACCAAAGACGGTGCGATTGCCGGTCCCAAACTGTTGGAACACATGGTTGACACCGTTTTATACTTTGAAGGTGATCGCAATCACATATTTCGGATTTTGCGGGCAGTCAAAAACCGATTCGGGTCAACCAATGAAATCGGTGTGTTTGAGATGAAAGAAAGGGGCTTGGAGGAAGTCGCTAACCCCTCGGCGGTTTTTCTATCCGAGCGTCCCGCCGGAGCAGCGGGTTCGGTTGTGACGGCGAGCATGGAAGGTACCCGCCCGATTCTGGTTGAACTTCAGGCCCTTGCCAGTGCCACCAATTTCGGGACCCCGCGTCGCACGATACTGGGTCTTGACGCCAACCGGGTGGCCCTGCTGGCAGCGGTTATGGAGAAAAAACTCGGCATGCACCTGATGGGATATGATATCTTTATGAACGTGGCCGGCGGGGTAAAGGTGGTTGAACCGGCGGTGGATCTGGCCATCGTTGCTGCCGTTGCCTCCAGCTTTTTAGATAAGCCCATTTCTGAAGGAACCATGGTCCTGGGGGAGGTCGGTTTGACCGGTGAGGTGAGAGCCATCGGCCAGGTGGATACCCGCATTTCTGAAAGCCACAAAATGGGTTTCACCCGCTGCCTGGCCCCGGCCAGTAATCTCAAGCGCCTGCCCGACATCAAAGGGATTGAGATCATGGGGGTTAGGACGGTTTCGGAGGCGGTTGAAAATTTGTTCTAAATATCAGGACATGGATGAACACTGATAAACACGGATTAAACTTTTTACAGATCAAATTTGAGTCAGCTGATTCTTGACTGATGGAGCAACTGATAGTATAAAACAGTGTTTTTGTTTCAATAACCCGAACTCATGAAGCGTAAAAACAGCAAGTCTAACCCGTGGCAGGATCATTATTCGCGACAGGCAAAAAAGGATCGATACCCGGCGAGATCGGTTTACAAGCTGGAAGAAATTCAGCAAAAACACCGCCTGATCAGAAAGGGAGACAAAATCCTTGATCTGGGTTGTTCTCCGGGGTCCTGGCTGCTGTATGCCGCCAAACTGACCGGCGAAAAGGGCCGGATTATCGGCATTGACCTTAAGCCGGTTAAGATCCAGGCGGCGTCTAACATAGAAATTATTAACCGGGATGTGTTTGCATTGGATGCCGGATCCCTGGGAAGTAATTTCAATGTCGTAATGAGCGATATGGCGCCGGCCACAACCGGCCACAAAGCCGTTGATGCATTGCGTTCCACCGGTCTTTGCGAAGCTGCCCTGGCGATTGCGCAAAGTGTTTTGCTGCCCGGTGGGTCCTTTGTCTGCAAAATTTTTCAGGGTTCGGATTTTAATCAATTCGTAAATTCTGTCAGAGCCGGCTTTGACAAACAAAAAATATTCAAACCCCGGAGCAGCCGCAAAGCAAGCAGGGAAATATTTATTATTGGACTGGGTTTCAAAAGATAATATATCAGGACATACTCTGTCAGCTTAAAATTACGAAAACATTGGGAAATTGGAATACAATACACTTGTTTTTCCCAGATAACCAGGTTCTATAAAATTATTGATATCATCTGATTTTCCCTAACCAATAACCAATAACGAATCACACTCAATTGAGTTCATCTCAATTGAGCTTAAGGGGGAATTCATGTCAGGACACAGTAAATGGTCTAGCATCAAACATAAAAAGGCCGCCACCGATGCCAAAAGGGGCAAGATTTTTACAAAGTTGATCAAAGAGATTACGGTGGCTGCGCGTATGGGTGGGGGCGATATGGAGGCCAATCCCAGACTGAGAACGGCAGTTCTTGCGGCAAAAGGCGAAAATATGCCCAAGGATAATATCGAGCGTGCCATCAAAAAGGGAACCGGGGAGCTTGAGGGTGTCAATTATGAAGAACTCACATACGAAGGTTACGGTCCCGGCGGCGCAGCCGTATTGATAGAATCCCTTACCGACAATAAAAATCGGACAGTCGCTGACATTCGCAGCATTTTCGGCAAAAATAACGGCAACCTGGGTGAAAATGGATGTGTCGCCTGGATGTTTGATAAAAAAGGTTACATTGCAGTAGAGAGAAGTGCCGTCGACGAAGATACCCTGATGGAAACTGCTCTGGAAGCCGGGGCGGAGGACATCAGAGAAGATAACGGCAACTATGAGGTCATTACCGAACCGGGAGATTTTGAAACAATCATAGAGGCGATTGACAAGGCTTCAATTCCTTATATTGATGCCGAAGTGACCATGCTGCCCCAGAATACCACCAATCTTACCGGCAAAGAAGCCGAGCAGATGGTGCGGTTGATGGAAATGCTGGAAGATTGCGATGATGTTCAGAAGGTATATACCAACGCGGATATACCCGAGGAAGTTATCAATAATATGTGATCAAGAAGAGGTTCAGCGTTCAGGGTTCAAAGGTTTCTATGCAATCTTAAGACGTAGCGTTTTAAGGAATCATGGCCCCGGCCCCCACGGTTTAAGGCGCAAGGCCGAAGGTTTTAAATTAGACAATTTCCCTTTTTTTTAAATCCGCAATCCACAGTTCAATATCCGAAATCGAAAGAATCCGATATCCCCATTCGCAAAAAATTATTCGTCTAACTGCAACACATCAGTTCCCTCCGGTGCTTCAAAACTGAACAGCGAGTCTTTTAAATCCGCATTGAACTTATGGTTGAGAAACTCGATGCGGTTTTCATCACCATAGGAATTGTAGGTAATCACCCGGATAACGGTAAATGTGTTCTTGGTAACGGATAAACGGATATCGGTGACATCCAGGGTTTTTTCCAGCGGTTTCAGCTCGAGCTCATAGAAAAAATCATCCTTTGATTCCCCCAGGGTGATGTTAAATTTTTTACGAACCAGTGTTATATCCGACAGAAAACTGGCCCCCTTGCCGTCACTGAAAAAAGCCGGCGCGCTGCCGGTCATCACCTGGTTGTCTTCAGGCCTGTAAATCCACAATTTAAAACCGTCTGTAATAATGATCTGCTTTTCCGGCTTTTCATACTCCCATCTCATTTTACCCGGATAGCGCACAAACATTTTTCCGGAAGCAAAATCAGTGATTTCCATTGCCTTGACGGTGGATTCCTGAATAAATTCGGCCTTAAAATTGTTTCCCCTATAATGCTTTTCCAGCCGGTTCAGGATTTGTTCTAGGGGGAGGTCGGATTCGGCAGCCAGGGCGGTCAAGCGGAGTCCCGGCGACATGATTAGCGGCATTGCCAACCAGATAAGAACCCAGAATAGAATTTTGATGATCTTTATCTTCATCGTATGATTATCGATCCTCCTGAAGCAGTTTTTGAGCAATACCCTCGGGGACCGGAATCGGCGGCGGAATTTTCGTGAGGCCTTTTGCGGCGATTGGATCAATCAGACCCGAATCTTCCATGCGCTTGATTCGTTCGTCCAGAGGAAGCTCTTTCGTTTGGATGGGAATAATTTTGCCTACCGGCCGTCCGCGGTCCGTAATAATGACCTCGGTACCCTGCTGCGGCATTTTGATGTATTTGCCCAGGTGTATTTTCGCATCCCGTATGCCGACACTTGCAGATTTCACCACACACCTCCTACGTAACCACCGACATTTGCGATCATTGTAGCCGCACCTGTCTATCCAGTCAACAGATACCCACAGGCAATCATCTTCTTAGGGTGAAAAATATTTCACAATTGATTTTAGAGCTTCCGGAGAACCAACCTCCATTTGCATTTCATCGCCGACAGGTTGGTCAAAATACTCTGTTTTACCGAACACAGCCTGGCTGATGCGGTCGATAATCCGCATTCTCTTACGGATATCGGCCTGATCGATCAGCACAACCCTTTCTCCCTGAGACATCAAGGTTTCGACATTATTTTTCTCAAGTCGGGCATCCATTTTTTGTGCTTTCTGCAGACTGATAAAATAAAATTTCTTTTTATCCATCAGGGCCCAATAGATATCCTTTTCTTTTTTGATTTCATCTAAAAATGCCAGTACAAATTCCAGGCATTCAAAGATATCATTGCTCTGGGCGCCGATTTTATCAAAAAATTTGCATAGGAAATCTGTTTTTTCAGTGGTAGGAAAAAATCGGGAATTTCTTATTTTAACCTTGAAGCGGTTGCGGTTAGCTTCATCGCCGTAATCGATGATGCTTGCAATCAATGCAGGTTCCAGGTGTTTCGAGATATTCAGGCGCGATAGAAACCCCCTGGTTACATCTTCTGTAATAGGCAGGTTAAAATATCCCCGCTTATCATCAAAGCGAAAAGTGACCTGCAGCGGGTCCCGGCTCAGGTAAGTCCATACTTTATTTTCGTCTTCTTCCTGAGGCCTCTGTCCTTCGAGTGTTTCTTCCAACTGGATCTGAATGGATTCATCCGGGAAAAAAAGCAGCTCCATCAGGGAGTCTTTCTCGCAGTTGGAATCATCGGCCAGGATGCCTTGAAGTTCTTCAATGGTAGGATTGGAGAAGGTGGAGTCAATATAGTGAACAACGTCGTCACTCAAATCGATGCCTTTGCTGAGAATTCTTTTTATCTCATCGGCAATCAATTCACATTTATCTTGAGGTTCCATAAAAATAATAATTTCTGAATTGAACTGGTTTCAGAATGCCTGGATTTTGATTGAGGGCTAAGAAATAATATATAGAACCCATCTCAAAAGTGTGGATTAGCGCTCATGGCAGGGCGTCCCGCGAATTGAAAGCGGAGCGTACACGTTTGTACGTGAGCATTTCAATTTGCGGGGCAACGCCGCCATGGGCGCTTAGACGCATTTTTGAGATGGGTTCTAAATGTATGGTGCCATCTTCATCATAAGATCATGCTTCTGCATACCGCCCGGCATACTTTCTTTTAGATCCCCATTGTCAAAGATGAACAGAAACGGAACGCTGAGAATATTGAATTTTGAAGCCAGATTCTGGTTGGCATCGATATTCAATTTGCCGACCCTTACTTTGCCTTTGGATTCGACCCCAAACTGGTCGATAATCGGTGCCACAGCACCACAACTCGGTCACCAGGGCGCCCAGGCAAATAAGAGTACCGGCAGGGGAGACTTTAACACTTTGTCATCAAAATTTCCCTCAGTTACCATGATCGGCTGAGGGGCAAACAGCTCTTCAGTATTTAGTGCCGATTTGCATTTGCCGCATTTTGCACCCGCTTTGAGCTTGCTGGCCGGAATCTTGTTCTTGGCACCGCACTGGGTGCAGCGCATTTTAAAGCTGTCCTCCGAACGTGCACTCTGTTCATCCGTTTTCAATTCCTCATGGCATTTCCCGCACTTTGCCGTCATGCCCATGCGATTGGCCGGAATTCGATTCGCTGCGCCGCATCCCGGGCACTTGATAATGTATGTGTCTGCCTGCGCCATTTTCGTTTTCACTCCTTATATGGTGGTTGTCAAAAAACGTTCCGTTACTCAAACGTTTTTCATCAACCACTTATACCACCCTTTCGAATTTCGAAACGTATTTTAGAAAAGCGGTATAAGTTCAAAAATTTTCCTATATAATAATATCTCTGAGGCAGAAGTCAAAGATAGAGGACCCGTATTTATATTTTGTAAAAATCTAATATTTATTCTTTTGGTAGGGATGTTTTCCAAAACATTCTTGGACCTGTAAGAAAGCAGTCAGATAAAATAGAATTTGTTGGAAAGCACCAAGATAGCTTTATTGTATAGAAAGCAGAGTCAGAAATGACCCTGCCTTTTCATTTCGAAATATATAACAAAGGTTTTAATAATATCTGATTCTGCATCTGAAACCTGATTCGCCTCCGCCTGGAACATCGACTCCGATATCTATTTTCTGATTTCTGTCATCTGTCATCTGACCGCTTACCTCTGTTTTCGTAAGTCTTAAGCTTTTTATGCAGTGTTTTGCGGGTGATTCCCAGACGGCGGGCGGCTTCGCTTTTGTTTCCGCCGGCGGCCTCCATGGTTTTTAATATGGTGGTTTTTTCAACTTCTTCGAGCGGGGTGGTGCCGTCTTCATTGATTTGGGCTGTTTCCGGCAGGTCCGCATCCTTTTTAGCTTCTGATCCTGAGATGATGGGGAAATCTTTTCCAGAAAGATAATCAGAGCGGGATAAAACAACGGCCCTTTCCACCGCATTCATTAGTTCCCTGACATTTCCCGGCCAGTTATAGCGGATCAGGTGATCCATGGCCTGCGGCGTAAAGCCCTTGATCTCTTTATGGTTTCGGGCGGCAAAAAATTGCAGAAAATGCTGCGCCAGCAGGGGGATATCCTCCCTACGCTGTCGCAAGTAAGGGATTTCCATGTCAACCACATTGAGTCGGTAATACAGGTCCTCGCGAAATTTTCCTTTACCGATCAATTGCGGCAAATCCTTGTTGGTGGCGGCAATGACCCGCACGTCCACCTGGATGGTTTTTTCTCCGCCGACCCGGGTGAACTCTCTTTCCTGCAAAACCCGCAGCAGCTTCACCTGCATGGTCAGAGACATTTCGCTGACCTCATCCAGGAACAGGCTGCCTTCGTGGGCCTGATAAAACCGCCCTTCTTTGCGGCGATCAGCACCGGTAAAGGCGCCTTTTTCGTGGCCGAAAAGCTCAGACTCCAGCAGTGTTTCGGTGATGGCCGCACAGTTGATTTTAACAAAAGGGCCGTCTTTTCTGGAACTGTTAAAATGAATCGCCCCGGCAATGAGTTCTTTGCCGGTGCCCGATTCACCGGTTATGAGCACGGTGGCCTCGGAGGGTGCAACCTGGGCCACGGTTTCCAAAAGTCGGACCATGGCGGGGCTTCGGCCGATGATATTCCGGCGGTCAAAATGCTTTCCCAGGCTTTCCTTAAGGAGGCGGTTTTCCTCCTTGAGGCGGGTGTGCTCCATGGCCCTTACAATGGTTATTTTAAGTTTGTCAAAATCAAGGGGTTTGGTCAGGTAATCGTGGGCACCCTGTTTGAGAGCGTCGACGGCGGTGTCCACCGAAGAGTAAGCCGTCATGATGATCACCGGGATGGCCGGGTTAAAAGATTTAATCTGCTCCAGGGCTTCAAGACCGGATACTTTCACCATGCGAACATCCATCAATACCAGATCGTATGACTGTTCCTTGACTTTTTCGATGGCGGTGGTGCCGTCATCGGCCTCTGTGACTTCATAACCCCATCCGTTCATCAGGGTATATAGCATGGTGCGATGGGCGTTATCATCATCAACTACCAATATGGTATTTCTATTCTTCATTGGCTATTTCTCTCTATCTTAATTTTTTAGAAAAAGCATGGTATTTGAAGAAATGTCTAAAATGTCTAAAATGTCTAAAGTAAATGTATTCTATCTATTTTATGAAAATAGAAACTCCCGGTAAGTTGTCATTTCGTTGTTCTGATTTCTGGGTACCCTGCGGCCAGCGACACAACAATTTTAGGCACTTTAGGCATTTTAGCTCACTTTAGGCATTTTTTGGTTTATCCGTGTTCGGTATTGTTAAACTAAAAATGGTCCCCTGACCGGGAAGGCTTTCCACGGTTATCTGACCTCCCATTGCTTCCATAATGTTGTGGGCAATTGCCAGCCCCAAGCCGGTCCCGGAAGATTTGGTGGTGAAGTAGGGATCAAATATTCGGGCCAAATCTTTGCCGGCAATTCCGCCGCCTGTATCCGACACTCTTATTTCTATCCGGTTGTCATCTTTTTCAGTCAGTTTCACATCGAGTTCACCGCCTGGTTCCATGGATTCAATGGCATTCAGATATAAATTTAGCAGAACCTGATTAATGCAATCCGGATCGACAATGGCTTCATTTATCTTTGCCGAATTGAGTGTTTTTACAGTTATATTCTTAGCGGCGGCCTGATGTTCAATCAACCGGACGGAATCAGCCACCAGGTTATTCAGGGCAGTCGGTTTGGGCGATACAGGCACCGGTTTGGCAAATTCCAGCAGTTGTCCCACCACCCGGTTTAATCGATCGACTTCGGCGATCATGATATCGGCCGTTTTTTGGTCCTGGGGCGACTCCGGGTAGCGCTCTTTAAAATAGGTGGCAAATCCTTTGATTGAGCTCAGCGGGTTGCGGATTTCGTGGGCCACACCGGCGGCCAGACGCCCCACGGAGGCCAGGCGCTGGCTTCGGGCGATCTCTTTTCGCAGCGAGCGGACTTCGGTGAGATCTTTAAACAGCAATACGGTTCCTAAAATTCGGTCATTTTCGTCCTGCAAAATACTGGCACCAATTTCAAGCGGAACAAAGCTTCCATCCTTGACAATACAATCGATCTCAGCCTCGATCACCTGATTCTGGTTTTGGGCGCGTTCCATGGTTGCCCACAGCTGTTGCGGAAGCAGCCGGGCGGCATCTTTTCCAATGACATCCCGGTAGGCAAGCTGCAGGACGGATTCCGCGATTTGATTGAAGGACGCGATACGATGTTGGTCGTCCAGGGCAATTAAACCGATCGGCATGTTTTCCACAACATTATCTGAGAAGGCCTTGATTCGCGTCAGAGAAGCCCTGGTTGCCCGATAGCCTTGCAGCAAAAAGAGCAGGGTAATGCCTGCAAATCCCACCAGGAGCAAAATGACTCCCATGACAAGGGCGTGCCGGATATCTGCTTTCTGGGCCTCAATAATCGCGGTCATGTCGAGTCCCACGTATATAATACTTTTAGACTGGGTGCCGGGCTCCGACGGCATATTTTGTCGGTTTTGCTGTTGTTGAAATCCGCGGCCCATCATCATGGTGCCATGGCGCTTCCCTCCGGGCCGTCTGGTCGGGTTGAATTTACGGTAAACTTCAAACACCCTGCCACCTTCCGGCCGGGTTACCTGGCGCCAGAAAATACGGTCGGCAGTGGAAATTTCTGCCAGATCCGATTGGTTTTCAACCCGTTTCCCGACTTTTTCAAGGTTGCTGTGGGCCAGGATGTTTCCGTTGATGTCCGCTACCAAAAGATAAACAATATCCGGTTGCTGGGCCGTCTCGGTTAAAAGTTGCTGAAGCTGAAAACCACCGCGGTGCATGCCCATCATCCCGAAACGGGTGCCGGCTTCAAACGATCGGATCAGGGCGGCGCCTTTCTCCACCAATAATTGGACGCTTTTTTCTTTCTGGCGGTTGATGTTTTCAATGGTCATAAAGGTGAATATCGGCAGCAGTACGGCCACCGCTCCGATCAACACCCAGGGCGGAACACCGAGCCAGGATTTATAATTTTTGATTTTAATTGTCATAAAATATCATTAGAGCAAGAATAAGGCCAAATTAAAAGAAATGACTAATCCGCCAAAGTACACGGCGGACAAGAGTGCCTAAAATGAACTAATCCACCTGAGGCGGACAAGAATGCCTAAAATTAGAAAAGCGGAATAATGAGCGTTTCGATAGGCTTCTCAGGTATCAGCAAGGCCCCCTTCTTTTAATCCGCCTGTGGCGGACGAGGGTTTAATTCCCCGCCCCTTGGGGCGTTTAAAATTTTCCGTTTGATACCCCGTTGCTTGCGGCGGGGTTGTTCATCAAATAAAAAACAGATGTAAAATCCAATTAAAATTTTAGGCAATTTAGGCATTTTAAATTTTAGGCACTTTCCTCATCTGGATACTTCCTACCCATCTCATTGCGCTGCTCTGGATACTTTGTACCCACTATCAAATATGAGACGCTGTTCAATTTTGTCAACGATATGCCTTTTCAAGAAAATTAATATATAAAAATCGAATATTTATCTGAGGCACAAATATTTTCCCATATCCTGGCACATCCTTTGCTCATATACAAAAGCATAAATGATGAAATCATTCTGATATTCAATCAAGTTTAACCCTGAATACTAACTTAAACGGAGGCAAGAAAATGAACAAATTCAGTAAAACAATTATCGTATTGGCCATTATCGGTATCGTCGGATATGCCGCAACCTCTTTTGCCGGCTGGGGAAGAGGCGGTGGCGGTTACTGCCAGGGTCAGGGATCCGGATGGACCCAAAGAGGTTCAGGCCCGGCCGGCTACCAGGATAATCTGAGCGATGAAGACCTCGACAAGCTGAACAAAGAGCGCCAGGCCTTTTTTGAAGACACCCGCGAGCTCAGGGAAAATCTCTACCAGAAGGAACTGGAGTTGAGAAGCGAGCTGGCCAAAAAAGACCCGGATGCCAAAATGGCTGTCGGCCTTCAGAAGGAAATCTCGGATCTTGAAAGCCAGCTGAATCAAAAACGTGTTGAACACCGCATTAAGATGCAAAAGGAAAATCCTGACGTTTTTGCCGGCCGGGGCTACGGTCAAGGCCGAGGCGCTGGCATGGGCCGGGGCTACGGCAAGGGCGGTGGCGGAATGGGTCAGGGCTTTTCAGGCCGGGGAGGTGCTTGCTGGTACTAGAGGTGGCTTCCAGGTCGCCAGGCGCCATGCCGGGGACCCTAAATTCATATAAGCTTTAACGTATATCAATAAAGGGCGGGCGTTTCATCCGAAATGCCCGCTCAATCATTTATTCCTTGACTCAATTCCCAATTGCCATTACTTACCTAACTATTATACCCGATCATCTTAAACCTTTCTAATTAGCTGCCCTTATGTTGAGCGAATTGCAGGCCGCTATTCGGTCCTGATGTTTGATTTCACAATAGGTTTATAATCACCTAAAAGAATTTAACCGCTCAACTCTAATCGATTAACAGATGAAAGGAGGAAACGCTTTCGGCAGGAATTGATTGAAGGTAAAGACATTTTCTATTTATCTAAAATGACCATGTCACTGGAAAGGAGGTCAAAATGAGCAAGAGAATCTTCACCGCAGCAATCTTCGCTGTCTTTTCAATGGGGCTTCTGTTCATGCCATTTTGTGCAGAGGAGGTGCAGGCCGCAGATAAAATCGGCTGGGTCGGTCCCGTCTACAAGGAGTTATCCGCGAGTCTGACTAAGGGGTTTAAAGAGTATTATAAAAAGACCTATGGCAAGGACGTGGACATCACCTTCGTGCGTCCGGGCGGGTGGCCGGTCTGCCTGGACAAAGTCAGAGCATGGGGCGGCAAACCGGATGCTGACATCTTCCTGGGTGCCGGCGCTCCAGCGCATGAAGTCTTAAAGCAGGAGGGCCTGATCGTTCCTTACCGACCAAAGGGGTGGGATAAGGTTCCCGCCGAATGGCACGGCATGAAGGTAAAGGATAAGGGTGATTTATGGACCTGTTTCGCGCCCTGGATCGTCACCAATCTTTACAACGAGAAGGTTTTGAAAAAGCTGAGGCTGCCGCCGCCCAAAACATGGAACGATCTGCTCAATCCCATTTACAGGGGCAACATCGTGCATACCCTGCCATACGCCTCCGGCACCATGCATGAAGCCATTGAAATCCTGATGCAGGGATTTGGAGAAAAGGAAGCCTGGAGATATCTCAGATTATTGGCGGCGCAGTTGGCGCGCTTTTCCACCGGCAGTACAGATACGACCCAATTGGTGGCCCGGGGTGAAGTCCCCATCGGGATGGCACAGCCGCAGATGAACGCCATGGCTGCGCGCAAAGACGGCTTTCCCGTACGTGATTTGCTGCCGGAAAAAACCATCCTGGTTCCCGAAGCTGTGGCCTTGCTCAAAGGCGCGCCCAATGAAAAGGTCGGCAAGATCTTTCTGGACTGGCTGTTCAGCATGGAAGGACAAAAATACGTGCTGGAGGGCCGTTATTTTGCAGCCCGAACGGACATTAAATTTTCGGTTTGGGAAAAAGAGGGCGTCGAAATGGCCAAGCATGCCCAGAAGGCACTGGGCGTTGATTCGTTCTGGGATCTGAAGGTTGATTTCATCGAGTATGACCTGGACCTGGCAACCAAGAGATGGGACGAAGTCAACAAGAAATACGAGTACGAGATCTACCGCAAGTGGGGCGAGTTGAAAAGCAGTCTGTTCCTGATAGAGGAAGTCGAAGGAGAAATAGACGCGGCCAAAGCCGAGAAGATGGACGTGACCAAGGCCGATGCGAAAATTAAAGAAGCCCGAAAACTCTTCGAGTTCGATGGCAAGTATGCCGCAGCCCGCCTGGCCGCATCGAAGGCCCGTGCTTTGCTGGTAGCACCGTAGAAGCAGACTTGAATCCACAGGCGCCTGCGCGAGACCTTATGTTTTTTATAAGATTAACTCCTCCCCTTTTCCGGGGAGGAGTTTTTCATGCGGTTTCCGTTAGCGCTTATTTTAATTTAGCTGCTTTTTTCGTGGGGGCGGCTTCCAGCCGCGATCGGCGTATTTTTAAGAAAGAAACCATCGCAGCTGGAAGCCGCTCCCACACTTTAAAAACCACTCATTCAGGCCAGAATAATCCCCGCATCAAGGGGCCGGCATTCCGGCATGTAATTATAAACTAAAGGTGTGATATGTCTCGCGGCAGTATCTCTCTGGCAGCACTCCTGTGGCTGGTGATTGCCTTCCTGGTGCTTTATCCGCTGTCAATTCTGTTGGTGGAAAGCTTCAAAATCGCCGAAACGGGCGGCTGGGGCATCGGAAATTACCTGGAATTTTTCCAGGACGCGTATTATCTTAAATGCTTTGGGAATACCCTGCTTCTGAGTACGCTGGTGCTCCTGACGACCACCGTGTTCGGGGTACCGCTGGCATACATTTTGGCGCGATACCGGCACCACGGCAAGACTGTTTTCACAGCCCTGATCCTTTTGCCGATTGTTTTACCCGCTTTCGCCGGCGTATTTGCATTCATCATTTTTCTCGGAAAATATGGTACTGTAAATTTAATCTTGATGGAAACCGGGTTGATAGACAAACCCCTGAATCTCATCTATGGTTTTCATGGGCTGGTATTCATCCAATCCCTGCATATGCTCCCGTTTATCGTCCTGGGTCTTTCGGCCGGTTTCACCAACATCGACCCCTCTTTTGAAGAAGCCGCCGAAGTCGAAGGCGCCAGCGGCTTTCGGAGATTTTTCACCGTCACCTTGCCGCTTTGTACGCCAAGCTATCTGGCGGGTGCCGTGCTCGTATTCCTGTGGCCCTTTACCGACTGGCTCACGCCCTTGATCCTGGGGCAGACGGACTTTCTCCCATCGGTTTCGTATATCAACATCTCCTATCACTTTACCGATATGCACCGCAAGCACATGGGGATCGTGGCGGTGGTCCTTTCTGCGATTGTTTGCATTAGCCTCTTTTTGTTCGCCAGATGGTGGGTCGAGAAGAAAAAGTATACCGGTCTCTCAAAAGGGACTACCTCTGAAGGCCGGGTGATTGAGCCAGGCGTGTGGGTGAAATCGGGCGCGTATGTGTACATGATTTTTATCGCCGTCCTCGTCCTGCTTATTCCGATCGTGCTGGGGCTAGCCGCTTTTTCCAGGAGATGGTCTTTTGAGATATTTCCAACTTATTGGACGCTGGAAAATTTCAGGCTAATCCTGCTGGAAAGCCCGGGTCTGATAAAAAACTCCTTCCTTTTCAGCGGAATCGCCCTGATTTTCGGGATTGCCTTCGGGCTTCCGGTGGCCTATCTTATTGTCCGCACCCGGACCCCGGGCAAGGATGCGCTCGACTTTGTGATCACCCTGATGCTGGCCTTCCCGGGCATTGCCATCGGGGTGAGTTATCTTCTGGCATTTTGGAAAGGCATACCTCTAGCCCATTATTGGATTATCATGCCCCTGGCCCTGTTTACAAGGCGGCTCCCGTATTTTTTACGCATGGCGCATTCCTCCTATTTGCAGCTGGATCCTTCCCTTGAGGAAGCCTCCGAGGTAGCGGGTGCAGGCAAAATCAGAACTTTTTTTCTTATATCATTGCCGTTGCTGCTCAAAGGGGTGCTCGTCGGCGTGGTGATGTTCTTCATCATGGCGTTCCAGGAGATCTCCACCGCGGTATTTCTCTATAAAGGCGGATGGGAGACCCTGCCCATTGGAATCTATCTGAACTGGCACCGCGGCATGGAATTCGGAATCGCCGCTGCCATGGCTTTTCTGATGATTGTAATCACCTTCATTCTTCTGCTGATCATATCAAGAATCGGGGGGGGCGTCCTCAAAGCCGCCTGGGGGGCCGGTAAGAACTAAATGTTCAGCGGTTCAGGGTACATGGGTTCGTGGTTGAGATAACCCTGAACGCTGAACCCAGAACGCTGAAACCTATATCAAGGAGAAATATTTAATGGCATTCATAGAGATCCAAAGCCTGTTCAAGCGCTTTAAGGACGTCGTGGCCGTAAATCGCATACAGCTTGAAATCAGCCAGGGCGAAATGCTGACGCTTCTGGGGCCCAGCGGTTGCGGTAAGACAACGACCTTGCGCTGCATTGCCGGCTTGGAGAGGCCGGATGACGGAGACATCGTCATAGACGGCAAGCCCATGCTCTCGCAAGGTTTTGTGCAGCCGTCCAGGAGGGGGATCGGGATGGTGTTCCAAAACTATGCTGTCTGGCCGCATATGAAGGTATTTAATAATGTCGTTTACGGCTTGAAGCTTAAGAAGATGTCCAGGCAGAGTATTAAAGAAAAGGGCCAACAGGTATTGAAATTGGTTGGTTTGGATGGATTGGAAGACCGATATCCGGCCCAGTTGAGCGGGGGGCAGCAACAACGGGTGGCTCTGGCGCGGGCCCTGGTGGGAAACCCTAAAGTACTGCTGTTGGATGAGCCTCTAAGCAATCTGGATGCCAAGCTGAGAGAGGAATTGAGATTTGAAATCAAGAGCCTGGTCAGGCGGATGGGCATCACATCGGTCTATGTCACCCACGACCAGGCCGAAGCGATGGTTATCTCGGATCGAATCGCCGTCATGGATTCGGGCAACATCGTGCAAATCGGCACCGCGCAGGAAATCTACGCCAAACCCGCCAACAGATTTGTCGCCGATTTCATCGGTACCATGAACTTTATGCCCGGGGAAGTCGTCGAGGTCCTCCCGGACGCCGCCGGGGTTCGTGTTCGCACTGCATTCAGCGATAAAATCTTGTGCACGACTTCAGAAAATACGGCCACATCAGCGGGAGAAAAAGTGTATGCGTCGATACGTCCCGAGGATGTAGAAATATTTACCGATCCGACACAGGCCCGGGAGAATCTTTTTAAGGGTACCATTGCCCATAGGGCCTATCTGGGCAATTTTCTCTACTTTTTCGTGAGTGTAAATGACACCATGATCAGGGTCCAGGTTCCCCATCATCTGCCACAGGAAGAAGGACAGGATCTCTACCTGTATCTAAACCCGCAAAAATGTATGCTCTTGCTATGATCCCTGGCGTACAAGATCGTTTGCCTGCCGGCAGCCCATAGGCTGACCGGCAGGCCTTTTCCCGGAGGGAGGGTGGAAAAGCTTACGTTTGTTCGACGGGCTCTAATTCTGCCTTACTCGGTGAACCCACGGGTACGGCCACCGATGATCCGCCCCCCGAGCCCATGCTGCCATAGGAGTAGACTTCGAAATCCGGGTAGGCATTGCCGCCGTGTTCGGTGACGTCGAGTCCTTCGAGTTCTTCCTCCGGCGAGACTCTCAGGCCGACGGTTTTTTCGATCAGCTTAAACATCAGGAAGGCCACCGGAAATACCCACAGGAAGCAGGCGGCGATGCCCAGCAGCTGGACACCGATAATTTTGGCCGACGTCCCGCCGATGTTGAAGATACCTGCTGCCAGGGTACCCCAGGCACCACAAACACCGTGCACCGAAATGGCGCCCACCGGATCGTCAATTTTGATTTTGTCAAAGAATAGAACCGAGAGCACCACGATGACACCGCCGGCGGCACCGATAATGACGGCACTTAGCGGGTTAACCGAGGCACATCCAGCGGTGATGGCTACGAGGCCCGCCAGGGCACCGTTTAGGCTCATGCCTATTTCTGGTTTACCGAATTTAAACCAGGAGGTAAACATGGCCAGGACCGAACCGGCAGCAGCGGCCAGGTTGGTATTGACGAAAATCATGGCGATGTCTTTGTTGGCGGCGGTGGTGGATCCGGGGTTAAATCCGAACCAGCCCAGCCAGAGAATAAATACGCCCAAGGCTGCCAGGGGCATGTTGTGGCCTAAAATCGGTTTGATCTTGCCGTCTTTGGTATATTTGCCCATCCGGGGACCCAGAACGATGGTACCGGCCAGAGCGGCCCAGCCGCCCACTGAGTGCACTACGGTGGAGCCGGCGAAATCGATGAAACCAAGGCCTTCCAGCCAGCCCTTGCCGTTGAAAAGGCTGCCCCAGGCCCAGCTGCCGAAAACCGGGTAGATGATGGCGCTGAGAACGACACTGTAAATCAGATACCCGGCGAATTTGGTCCTTTCAGCCATGGCTCCCGAAACGATGGTGGCGGCTGTGGCGCAAAATACGACCTGAAACATCCAGAATGCCAGGACCCAGGGATCACCGCCGACTTTAAAATCGGACAGGAAAAATCCGGAGGTGCCGAACCAGCCGGTGGAAGATGCCCCAAACATAAGCCCGAAACCAATGGCCCAGAAGGCCAGCGATCCCATGGAAAAATCCATCAGATTTTTCATCATGATGTTAACGGCGTTCTTGGCCCGGGTGAAGCCGGTCTCCACCAGGGCAAAGCCGGCCTGCATGAAAAAAACCAGGGCGGCGGCCACCAGGGTCCAGACATAATCCGCATGGGACTGTACCAGGTCGATCAGGTGTTTGTTGGATTCAATTGTCGTTGGTTCGTCTCCCGCCCACAGGCGGCTGATACATACTACAGTAAACAAAAGTGATAGAATAATTTTCTTCATCAGGTCGTTTTCCTCCTTCAGAAGCCATCTCAAAAAAGTCTTTTGGCCCAATCTCTTTGTCTTTGTTGGGCGCTCGGTTCAAATCCTCGAAATACTGGAGGATTCCTCCGGTTCAAACCTTGCGTCCGCCGCGACCTTGAGCAAAAATCCGTTTTTTGAGATAGCTTCTCGTCAAAATGGTTAAATTGCGTTTAAACCTGTTTCACCGGTGCGGATCCGGATGGTTTCTTCAAGTGACGAAACAAATATTTTACCGTCGCCAATTTTACCGGTTCTGGCCGTGTCTCTGATAATCTCGATGACCCGGGTGCACAGGTCATCATCGACCACCAGCCCCATATGAATTTTGGGTACGAAGTCCACTTGGTACTCGGCCCCGCGGTAGATCTCTTTATGACCCCGTTGCCTGCCAAAGCCTTTAACCTCGCTGATGGTCATGCCGTTAACCCCGATTGCGTTCAGGGCCTCTTTGACCTCATCCAGTTTAAAGGGTTTTATAACTGCCTCGATTTTTTTCATTCGTTGTTCTCCTGTATTCTGGTGGTTAGTATTCCCCGGGATTTGCAAATTAGACTACATATTTAGCAATGCCCGTGCCAGAATGGTTGTTATTCTTTCAAGAATTATAACCATCTGGAATTAAATAGAAAATTTAAATAGGCAGCCAAAACTGCAACCGAATTAAAATTACAAAAATGTTATAGTATAAATATATTATAACAAATATGTAGTATTTATCTTAAACCAGAGCCGCTGCCATTTATAATCTCCAGCGGGAGTTGCTTTTTGGTTGGAAAAAGATGTATATCGCTTTAACTGCAGTTAGAGCGTTTGTCAGGATAACGTTCCGATAGCGGTAGTTTGTTGGTTTTTCTCCGGATTGTCGATAACATCGAATATGGCCTGATCCAAACGCTCTAATAATTTCAGCCTGTTAAATGTTTTATGGCTCCTGTTAGAAAATCTGGCAAACCCAACATATTCATTAGAAACATTAATCAGCCTGTATCTCGTTCATGTTAGAACCGTAGATATGACATAATAAGCCTCTTTATCTATTAGGAACGTTTCTAATGTTAAAAAAAACATTGATGAAACCGTAGTGTCAGCCTTATGGTATCGTAGTTTCATTTACGTGGTCTATGCCGACAATTTGTTGTGCACTTGGCTGACCGATCATATTTATGTCGCGCTCAATGGCTTCACTTATGTAACGACCTCAGCTACGGTTTCAATTGATACCTGCAGGCACCAGGCTAAAACCCAGATGCCTGGCGTTCATTTTTAGTTTTTTTATTCTTTTTTCCTTGCTCTTTGACATCAGATACGCCTCGCCAAGATCGATATATGATCTGTTATGCTTGATAATATAGTAAATGGCCTTGGTGATCCGATGTGCAACGGCAACAATGGCTCTTTTGGCGCCCCGCCTGGATTTTAGACGGTAATACTTATCTTTATAGTAAGAGCCTTTTGTCCTTACAGCAGCCCAGGCAATTTCGATCATTAATTCCTTAAAAGGATGTTTGCGCACCGGACTTCTTCCACTTTTGCGTTTGCCGGCACTCTCATTATTTCCCGGACAAAGCCCTCCCCATGAGGCTAAGGCTTTATCGGATCTAAAACTCGTTAATGTATCACCGATATGACCAATTATCGACTGGGCCGTCTTTTTATCAATGCCGGGAACCTCATCGAGTTGATCCATAAGTGCTTGATTGGGAATCAGGATTCGATCCAGGCGCTTTGTAATGGCTTCAATCTCACTTTCAAGATGCTCAATGGTCTGCATCATCATTTTGAGTTGAAAACGGTGATGGGCTTCAAAAAAACCTTGAATAGCGCGCAACAGTTCGGCCACTTTTTGCTTAAGGCTTCCCTCGGCACATTGTTCAACGTGTTCAATTTTCAATTCGGTATCGGTATCCATTAACGTGCCGATCAGATTGCGTCCGGTCTTGCCAAACAAATCAGACACAACTGATCCGATCTTTATATTGGCCGTGGCGAACAGTTTGTGAACGCGTCTTTTGTAATCAGCTAAAGATTTTGTATATGATTTTCGAAGCGTTACCAGTTCTCTTATTTGCCGTATTCTCTTTTCAGGGATAAAACTTGCCTTTAAAACACCGATACGCAAAAGACTCGCCAGCCACATGCTGTCTGAAATGTCTGTTTTTCTTCCAGGTACATTTTTCACATGCTTGGCGTTAACCAAAATTACTTCAAGGCTATCTTCAAGCACATTGTGCACGGGCCGCCAGTAAACACTGGTGCTTTCCATGGCAATAACTTTACAAGCATGCCTTAAAAGCCATGCCTTAAGACGATAAAGATCATCAGTAAAGGTCGAAAATTCTTTGACGACAAAGGTCTCTTCACCGTCAGCTCTGGTGATAATGATACAGGCCGAAACCATGTCTTTATGAACATCTAATCCGCAACAAATGGGGTGCACAACTGAGATTATTTTGCTATTGTTTTTTGGTGTCATAGCTGTCCTCCTTTTTTATTAATAAATTTTCATGCTCTATTTGTAGAGGATAGCTATGACATTTCAATAAAAACTTTTGTTTCATGCTTCGTTGTGCGCGTAAGGGCATGAAAATTTATGACAACCGCTATA
>JBATKU010000264.1:0-2597 GCA_049669725.1 Desulfobacterales bacterium | reverse complement strand
AGTCTTTCTTTATCTACCTGAGATTGTACGGCCCGGAGAAAGCCTATTTTGACCAGTCCTTCCCTATGAACAAGATAGAGAAAATTAAATAAAGGAGGGCCTAAATGAAAACAAAGCAATTATTCACCGTTGCACTGGCCGGGCTGATGATCATGGCTGCAAGCCTTGTGACTTCTGTACAAGCGCAAGAAAAATATAATCTGGAAGACCAAGTCATTCACTTCCGAGCCATGGAAGCCATCACTTGGAGCATACCAATGGTCAGCACCAAAATGATGCGCGATGGGCTAAAAAAAGATGCGGGAGTCGGCTTGAACGATGTGGCTTACTTTTCTCAAATACAAAACTGGAAAGAAAGGTTCACCACCAACAACAATACGACGCCCTATATCCATATCTTCTGGAATGTGGAAAAAGAACCTGTAGTTGTTGAAATCCCGGCCAGCACCAAAGATGTCGGACTGGTCGGCACATTGCTCGATGTCTGGCAACGCACGACGGAGGAAGTTGGTGCCACCGGTTTTGATGGGGGGCGTGGCGGCAAATACCTGCTTCTGTCTCCAGATTATCAGGGGCCTTATCCTGATGGTTATATTGCTGTCCAGCAAAAAACCTACAATGGTTCCACCACACTTCGTCCGTTGATTAAGGATACGAGTACGGACACCCTGAAAAAGGTCGCGGATTTTGTAAAAACGATAAAAGTGTATCCATTGTCAAAAGCTGCCAATCCAACCGCGACCCGTCATGTCGATATCTACGACAAAGTCATCAACGGTCTTCCCCCGTTTGACTTGAGCTATTTCAAAGAGCTTCACGAGATTCTTCAGGAAGAAAAGATCGAGGAGAAAGACCTGACGTTTTTAGGCGTGCTGGCTAGCATCGGTATTATGAAAGACGTTCCCTATCAACCGGATGAGCACCACCAGAAGATCTTTACAAGCGCGGCAAAGGATGCCCACACCTACCTGAAGAACAGCTATCTTGATCGTGTCGCTCCTCCGTTTTATGCCGACAGACAATGGTCCAATGCGGTTCCGCACAGCGGCGTGATTTCATACATGGACTGGCGTTTCCCGAACCATGTTGACTATGATGCGCGCGGTGCGGGTTACTTCGGTTTTTATACCAGCTTCAGGAAACTGGGGGCAGCAAGTTTCTATCTGAAAGTCTCACGTGATCAAAAGGGAAGACGCCTCAAAGGCAGCAATACGTACAAGATGACCGTGCCAGCCAAGGTTCCCATGAAAAACTTCTGGTCGGTTCTTGCTTACGACGCTGATGAGGCCACAATGATAGAGAACATGCCCAAATCAGGTGTGGCTTCAATCGATAAAGGTATCGGGACCAATAAAGACGGTACCGTGGATATTTACTTCAGCCAGAAAGCACCGAAAGGCAAGGAAGCCAACTGGGTACCCACCGCAGCCGGTAAGGAATTCTTTCTCTACTTCCGCATTTACGGACCGGAGAAGGCTGTGTGGGAAAAGAGTTGGAAACTCAATGACCTCGTCAAAGTTGACTGATATAGCCGCTTGGATATTTATGTGAGATGACACAAAAATGAAAGCGAGTAATAAGGAAGAAAAGATGAAAACAAAAGAATTTTTTATCTTGGCAATTACGGGGCTGACGACAATCTGCCTGTCGACCGCTGTCTGGGCCGCTCCCCCAAAGATGAAAATGACTACCGAGATACCGTCATCCATCACGATTGCAGACAAGGTGGAAACCAGTATTGGCGCTTTGACCTTTGAAGATGGATTCCCAACTGAAGAGACCGCGCAGAAGATCTATGATCAACTGGATTTTCAACGTGCTGTGGAGAGTGTGATGATGACCACACCAGGTGCCTCTGTGCATGCCTTTGCCCAGGCCATCCGTAAGTACGGGCCCGACAACGAGACTGCTATTATCTGGCCACGTATGGATTCCAAAGTGCAATTGCTGACACCAAATACCACGGTGATCTATCTCTTCCTGTGGCTTGACTTGAAAAAAGGTCCTATGGTCATGGAAGTACCGCCAAAGGTGCTCGGTCTAATTGATGATCACTGGTTCAAGTATGTCACGGATTTTGGCATGGCTGGCCCAGACAAAGGCAAGGGCGGCAAGTACCTTATATTGCCACCCGGCTATAAGGGCGATATACCCGATAGCTATCATGTGGCTAAATCAGCAACCTACGGCAACTGGTTGCTCATCCGCGGCTTTCTGGAAAACGGTGACGCTGCACCTGGTGTGAAGAATATCAAGGACAACTTCAAGCTCTACCCACTCGGAAAGACAGCCAGCGCATCCAAAGTGAAGTATTACGATATTTCCATGAAATATCTCAATACCGTTCACGCCTCAGATGTCACTTTCTTTGATCACATCAACGATATTGTGCAGTACGAGCCCAATGAGGCGCAAAATTCTGAGATACTTGGGTTGCTTCGCTCGATTGGTATCGAGAAGGGCAAGCCCTTCAAACCAGACGCGCGTATGAAAAAAATCCTAAAAGATGCGGCCAATGTCGGTTCAGCAGCGTCACGGGTAGTTCTCTATCGCAGCCGTGATCCAGAAGCGCCCGTCTTTCCAAACAGCGGTTGGGA
>JBATKU010000263.1:0-6190 GCA_049669725.1 Desulfobacterales bacterium | reverse complement strand
ACGGAAAAGCCGCCTGCGGCCGGTTTCAGATTAATAGGATCGTGGCTGGCGCATGTGGCCAATCCCCGAGATCCGCCGGGAAACTGGCAAATTACCCAACACAGGATCCCCTGGGGCAGTTTTTCTTCTTCGGCCGCCACCCTGTTCGGATCCTGGGTACTAAAGCAGGGGCAATGGATTTATATTTACGGCACCACCGAAGATGTCGTTGACGGCTTTCACCACAAATACATGATTCTGGCACGGGCACCGGAAAGCGGGCTGGCTAAGTTCGATCAATGGCAATTTTATAACAACGGGAGGTGGTCGGCGGATTACAAAAAAGCTGAACGTCTTTGTGCCGGCGTGGCCAACGAATACTCGGTATCTTATCTTCCGGCCATGGGCAGCTATATTGCCGTGTATAGTGACAGCGACCGCCCTGATAACATCGTGGCCCGATTTGCGCCCAATCCCTGGGGGCCCTGGGATGATCCGGTTTCTTTCTACCGCTGTCCCGAGGCGCGCTGGGACTCAAACATAATTTGTTATGCCGCCAAAGGCCACCCGGGTATCTTGGAAGACCCCAACGAACTCATGGTCACCTATATCCCCAATTCAACCGATTTTGACACCATGGTGAACGATGCCAGGCTTTACCGGCCGCGGTTTATTAAGGTAAGGTTTGGCGAATAGTTTTTAGAAGCGGTTCAAAACCCCATCTAATGCCCAAATACGGCGTTGCCACGCAAAGCCTGATTCCGCATCGATTTTATTATTCAATGGTGCATCACAAGTTTCTTCGAAATGCTCACATACTACTGTGTATGCTGTGCTTTCTCATCAACTCGCGCCTTGTCTTTGGACATGATCTGAGGTTTTGAAACCACTTCTATTATTTGGTGCAGGAAGTTTCCAATTCATAAATGAGGATTTTTTCCGTTGGGTCCGCCGGAGGCGGACACAAGGGTTTGTGGTGAGACGTACTTTCTGTACGTCGCAGCCGGAAACCCGCGGGAATCCGCCGCAGGCGGAGAAAAAAGACCATTTATGGATGGAAACTATTTGACTTCCCCGGCAATCCACTCCAAAAACGGCTGATGGCCGCCTGCTACGGGTAAACTGACAATACACGGGCAGTCGTAGCTGTGCAGCGATTTAACTTTTTTAATCAGATCCGCAACCCGGTCTTCGGTTGTTTTGGCAATCATGACCACTTCGGTGTCATCTTGAAGTTCTCCCTCCCACACATAAAAGGAGTTCATATTGTCCAGGATGTTTACGCATGCCGCCAGTCCGGCGGTCACCAGCTCTTTGCCGATTTTTCGCGCTTCCTCTTTGCTTCCGACCGTCATGTAAATGAAGTTGATATTCATTAAAATCCCCCTCGGTCCCCCTTTAAGAAAGGGGGAAGAATCTCTGGAATCTTGCGGCTTTAAGGTGAACAATTTCCCCCTGAATGCTATTCTTATAGAGGTTGTCAAAAAAACGTTCCGTTATTCAAACGGTTTTTTCTACAACCACTTATACCATTCGGAATATTGTTATGAAAAGCGGTATAACACAACAGTATTGATTATAAAGCCGCCTCTCTGAGAGCGTATCATCGCAGTACACAGTATAGTACCATTTAGTATAAAATCCAACCGAAAGGGATTTTCTCATTTTTTCAGCCCCAATATTCCCTGGCCCAGACCGATTCTACTAACAGTTCGTCTTAACTTATGGATTTCAAATATTACAACAAAAGCTCCAATTTATACGTGCGTCGCACCAGGGCGGGCCAACATTCCACTATTCCAATATTCCATGGGTTATGTGACTGTGAACACCGCAGCTTTGGGGTAAAGTCAAAGCCTGATCCTCTGGGCCAGGATTCTCTACTGGAGAAAGGGGTTGGACAAAACCCTCTCTGCTTGCCTGCTTGCCTGTTCGAAAGCATCCAACCGGCTGGATGCTTCTTGCTGATTGTCAGCCGGCGCAAAGAAAACAAAATAAAGGGCCTGGACCAGAAAGAACATCCAGACGCCCAGTCCCCAGCCAAACACCGAACCGGGCGTGAACCCACGCAACAGAACAGCACCTAAAAAACAGAGCAGCAACTCAACTGCCAGCCGCATGCCGCCGGGCTTCTGAAAGCAAATCCCACTGCGAACCCAACTGATAACAGATAAGGCCAGAAGAAAGAAAAGAACCCTTGAGTTCACCAGAAAAATTGTCGGAACCAGGAGCAGGAGCGGAAATGCAATTGATATCAAAGCGGTATTGCTCCAGCGGCTCAACAAAACCGCATAGCCGGATATAAACAGCCACAGGGCCAGACAAGACGCGCTTGGCCAGGATAGAACCGTACCTAGTGCGAGGCTCAGGGGGACAAAAGACAGCCCGCAAAACAAGCCATATAGTATTGTTTTGCTAACCGGATGCTTTATATTTTTCATTTGAGTATACCTCCCCACGGTTAGTTATTCGAAGCTATCTCAAAAATGCATATTCCGTCCAATGGCTGCGTTGCGATTCGGTTTAAAATGCTCACGTACTAACGTGTACGCTCCGCTTTTAAACCAAATCGACGCCTTGCCCTTGAACGTAATCTACTATTTTGAGATAGCTTCTCGCTATTTGCGAATTGGTATAAGGAGCGAGCACACTTGTTTTCAACCGTTCCCTGATAACTAATAGCACATAACTACTAACTCCCAACTGAGCCCTGCTCAATTGGGTGAGAGTGCTTCCTTGCGTTTTAAAAGTTCCAGCTCTATTTCATCCTCGGACAACTCGCCCGGGATACTGTTGGGGATGATATCCAGCATATCTTTTTCCCGCACTCGCATTTCCGTTCGATGAAAATATTCAGCGGACCGGATTTTGAGCTGTTCGTATTGCAGACGTTGTTCTGACAAATGCGCTTTAAACTGAGATATCTCCTCATCCAGTGTCGCGACCTGACCGGCAAGCTCATCGCACAGACTACCCAGCGGTTTGGTTTTTCGGATAAGCATTCGGGCAAGGTTATCTTTGCCTCTTTTTACGGCCACCGTCAGATCATGGTCGAGGGTCTGGCACTGCTGATCGTATTTATCATACTCTTTTTGGGCCTGATTCCGCAGCGCGATATTCCGTGCGAGTTTCGCTTCTTTTTGATTCAGTGCTTCCTCCATGTCGCGCAGATACTGTTTGAGCAATAAACCCTGATCTTCTAATTGATCCATAACACCATGGATGTCGGCTTTAAATATTTTGACAATTCTGCTTGCGATTCCCATGTCTGTCTCCTTAATGGTTTAGATGGTTATGTTCGTTTAGTTCGTTATGATCGTTATGTTCGTCCCAGTTAAATTCGCTTCGCTCGTCCCTAAAGGGAATTTCACGGGATAAATTTAGATCATTAATAATAGTTGATTAGTTTTTCGCTTTTCATATGAAACCTCAAAAAATTGAATGTTGTTTTCATGACGAAGGTTAGTAGGGTCGGCCTCTGTGCCGGCCAAATTCGAAAGTGCGCGATGAACTGAATCCGGCGGGCACGGAGGCCCGCCCTACTACTTTGCCGTGGCAGCTGCCGTCTTTGTGCTCGTCCCTTAAAAAATTATAGCTCACGAGGACGAGCACGAGTACGAGTACGAAAAGTGTCAGATTCGGTCGTTGTATACTCCCACCACTTTTTTTAATTTTCCAAATTCCGCATTCCGACTTCCGAACTCCTGACACCCGAAACCCGACACCTGACACCTTGATTTATCCTAATTAACTATTTGCGTCTGCCTCGATAGCCATCATATTGCAGCGACTTGGCGTTCGATTTCTGCTTTTGTCTTACGTCTGCCGGTTCGCCTTCAAATGTGTCCTTGACCATGGTTTTCAATTCTTTGAGGTCATGGTCGAGGTTGTCGGCCACGCTGGCAGAACCGACAACGGCATTAACGGCTTCCTGGTCGCTGTGGTAATTTTCTATTCTTTTGAGAGCCTCTTGCTTTTTACCTGATTTGATATCTGAGGCTACCTCCTGTTTGAGACGGTTAAAATCCTCATTGATTATTTTTTCTGACCAACTGGTTTTATCGATGGATGAATATACTTTTTTCTGATCATTTACACAGGCAATCGTTAAGGATTCATCCAAGGTGGTGATGTACGACCGGTCGTTATGCTGATAATGAATTTGAATGTGATCAAGCTCAAACGTCCTTTGGCGGTTGGTCGGAATCTGGAGGGTCAGGTACAAATTGCGGGATTGCCCGAATCGCAGATTTCCCGGGTAAAAAACGGCCTGTCCGTTATGGATATTTATCGGATAGCCGGCGGCATCATACAGGCCGATTCCGGTGTTAACGGGTATCTGAATTTTAAGGCCGGTGATGCCGGCGCTTTGGGTATTGTAAAATTCTTTCTGGAATACCTCGGCAAACGCAGCCGGATTTTCCAGATAATAATAATTGCCGGTTCCCCGATCGGCGATGGCCGTCATCAATTGCTCATTGAAATCTATGCCGACGCCGACCGTGGAGACCGCAAATTCACCCTCTACGGCAGCTGAGGCAATGCCGGTCAAAGATTTAGGGTCAGTTATGCCTTTATTGGCAAGTCCGTCGGAGATGAGAATGACCCTGGCGGCGTTATTGGAACGGTAGGGCGTCCGGAGCATGTTGATTCCGGCCTGAAGACCGGCTCCCAGGTTCGTTCCGCCGCCGGCCCTGACGCCATTGACCGCCGTTACGAGGTGAACCCGGTTGTCTTGGGTAACATTGACCAGTCCGGAAGCGATTTGGACACCGTCTGAATAGGTGACCATCGCAAAACGGTCTTTAGCAGAAAGATTGGACAACAGTTTTAACACTGCCCGGCGTGCGTCCTTGAGTTTGCGACCTTGCATTGATCCGCTCCGATCCAATACGATTACCATGTCTACATTGCGGGCTTCTGCGCTGTCGCCTGCCGCAAAGTCGTCGGCCTGCAAAGTCAGGCTCAATCCCACGGTGCCGTCGGATCCTAAAAGGACCTTGTTTTGAACCAAATGGCCGGAAGCCTTTAAGATTTCATCATTTCCTGTGTGAGGATGGGGAGATCCGGAAATCCAGTTTGAAAAAAAGCCATTGGGTTTATTTGAAGAATAAGCCATGGCGCCTCCGGTGGCGAGAATAAGAACGGTGATAAGAATGAAATTTTTCAGTTGATTTTTTTTCATGACATGCTCCTTTCACATGAAAATGCCTAAAGTGTCTAAATTGCCTAAGGTGCCTAAAATTAATGCCCGCCTTCGGCGGATCGGTTTTACTACCATGCTTCAATTTTACTTCAAGCACCGCTAATTGCAATTCAAAGAAGTGTAAAAAAGGGCGAGTCATATTTTACATAACTTTTACTTTGAAAAAAGGGCTGAGTGATATAAGCTTTAGTTGGGTGCAAATCATAACTGATGTGCTTTATTATTTTAAATTAGACAGAATTCCGCAATTTTAGGCACTTTAGACAATTTAGACACTTTAGGCATTTCTAACTGGGAGACGCCTTAAATGAAACAACCCAAAGCCCGCATACTGGTGGTTGAGGATGATGCCGCTTTGCTGGGAGGTCTTCTCGATGTGCTGGTATTCAACGGCTATGAGGCCCGGGGCGTTGAGGACGGCGGTCAGGGCCTCAGTAAAGGCCTGGAAGAGAAATTTGACCTGATTATTTTAGACGTGATGCTGCCCACACTCGATGGCTTCAGCATCTGCGAGGAGATACGTCGAAAAAAACCGGGGCAGGGGATTATCATCATCACTGCCAAAGGGGCGGAAGATGACATTGTTACGGGCTTTAAATCTGGTGCGGATGACTATATCACCAAGCCCTTTTCCTTGCGAGAAGTCATGGTGCGGGTGGAAGCGGTTCTGCGACGCACCGGGAAAAATCTGGGTGATGAAGAAGTCGATTACATGGGCATTCTTTTTGACGGTAAAAACCTGAAAGCCCGGAGCAGGGATCAATCGATGGAACTTACCCGCCGGGAAATGGATATCATTATTTACCTGTATCGTAATCAAGAAAGGATCGTCTCCAAAAAGGAGCTTCTCACCGAGGTGTGGCACTACGCCGACGCGGACATCGAAACCCGAACGGTGGATATTCACATGCTGAAGCTGCGCAAGAAAATAGCCGTCCTGATTGGCGATACACCGTTGATCGAAACCGTCAGGGGGGAGGGGTACCGGTTGCTGCCAGAGTAATG
>JBATKU010000262.1:0-1597 GCA_049669725.1 Desulfobacterales bacterium | reverse complement strand
GGTGATTACCCGGACCGAATTTTAGCACCAAATCTTCGTCCAGGGTCGGATTAAATGATGGATCCGGGGCATTGAGGATACCCGCCGCGCATTCGGCCCGGACTTTATTGGCCAGTTCCCGGTGTATCTGGGGTTCAACGAAAGGGTGTTTGCCTTCGACAATTTCATTCAAAAACGTGGGGCTGACCACATTTACAAAATGGGCCCCGAATATTCCACTGGTCAATAGATCCACAGGGTTTGAATCGCGAACCTTTTCGTAACTGACGGCCATATTTTCAAAATAAAGGTTTTGCCAGAAATAGGCCGCATCAATCCCACGGTCTTCAATGTGCGCCAGGCTGGTTTTAACCGTGTGGATGTTATGGATGGTAAAAAGACAGGGGATCCCGTGTTCGCGGGCTACGGCCGGAATCAGGCCGGTCATCCAGTCGTTGCAGTGGATGAGATCCGGCTGGACCCGGGGGATAATATTATTGATGACCTCGCGCTGAAAGGCCAGGGAAAGCTTGATGTTTTCTCCCCCATAAAAAGAATATACCCGGTTGATATAATAAAAGGCCCGATCTTCGGCCAGATGGACACGGTCATTGGGCATTTTATCCTGGATGCGGTTAATTTCGTTTTTTAAAACCGGCGCCAGTTTGTCGCTGAAAACGGAACGGTAATCCGGAATAGCCACATGAACGTCGGCTCCCTGTTCAAACAAAGAGCTGATAAGAGAGGCGGATACATCGGCCAGGCCGCCTGCTTTAGCCGTATAAAAGGAAGCCAGACCACCCATGCGGTCGGGCAGATAGGTGACTTCCGGGGTTACGATCAGGACGCGAGGGTTGCAAGGTGTTTCATTCATTAGCTGTCGATTCTTTCGGAGGACTTACAATATTTTATCTTTATTACCCTGATGGATGTATAAGTTATTCGTTATTTGTTATTCGATACAGAATGACAGACCCTCCTTCTAATAAAAAATAACAATTAACTACTCTGGCTATGCCCACACAAGCAGTCGTGGTGTTGATTTAATGCGTTCATCTCCGTGGGGCGTTACTCTGACGGTATATCCGAAGCGTCCGGAAATTTCGCAGATCAAGTTACAACCGTAAAGATAGTTACCCTTTCCGCGGTCCTCAAGGACCTTCATCGGCGCCACGCGGCTGGCGGAGACTTCTCCCGGTGATTTTAAATTGCCGTAATACAGTTCTACGTCGACTTCGTCGGGTTGCAGTTCACCGATGTTTACTTCCGATGTCACCCGGAAGTCATCGCCGACCCGACAGGGTCCCAGGGCCTGCCGTACGGGGGGATTAATCTTGATTTCTTTCCAGAGGCTTCGCAGTCGTTTTATTTGGGCGGCCAGCTTTTTGGCTTCATCGGCTTCCTCAGCAATTAGAGAATCCCAGCGTCTGGCGCACGGAATATAATAGCGGCTTTCATACTCTGAGACCATGCGCAGGCTGCAAAACGATTCCATGGCCATTTTCATGGAGGCCTTCATTTTTTTTATCCAGCAGGTGGGCGGGTTACCGTTCTTGCGGTCATAAAAACAGGGAATGACTTCATTTTCCAGTACATTGTAGAGCGCCTGGCTCTCGAT
>JBATKU010000261.1:0-2545 GCA_049669725.1 Desulfobacterales bacterium | reverse complement strand
GGCCTGATGCGAGTGGAAAGAGGCAGCTTGGCCAGCTCTTGACGAATTGCCCCTGGAACGTCCTGGAGCGTTGGTGCATCGAAATGCTGGCGGATACACATCATTCGGGGATAGGGCATCGGGTTCCTCTGCTATTAATTTTCATAATGTGTATCGGGATTCTTAAAACTTATTGAAAATAAAAGGTTTTTTCGGGGCATAGACTCAATAAACCATGGGGAATCATTCCACTACTACAACATTCCAATTGCGGAAAGAAGCGAAGCCAAATAAATATAGCAACCCCACAGACTGGCGTCAAGAAAGAATACTCGTTTACTGGAATTCCGATATAAGGATGAAAAAAAAGTGAATTTTTTTCAAAAAAAATACTTCCTACCGATTTTCCTTCTCTTTTTCACGTTGCTACGAGAAGGGGCCTGAAAGCACACAGGCGCCATGGTAGCCCACCATCAGACACAGACATCGGAGGGGGGTATATATAACGCAATAAAAACCCCTCCAAGGGTACCAAAAAATGCGATATAACTAATTGATATTATTATGTAAATAACCCACCCCCAACTTGACATCCGCCCATTTTTATGCTTAACCTACGGACATGACCAGCCAGGATCAACTCCAAGAAACGCTCTGTAACCGACTATTCTGGCACACCGCTGAACGCGATGATGCCAAAGTTGCAGAGCACCTCTTCCATCTCCGTGAGATGGATGTGGTTTACGCCATGGATGAGGCCACCTTATTTGATTCCTTCTTCAATTATCTACAGGAGATCAA
This sequence comes from Desulfobacterales bacterium, assembly GCA_049669725.1. Classification (GTDB taxonomy): domain Bacteria; phylum Desulfobacterota; class Desulfobacteria; order Desulfobacterales; family JAFDCJ01; genus JAFDCJ01. Next base: position 1,765 of record JBATKU010000261.1, on the reverse strand, counting down.
AGTCTTTCCTCTTTTGCAACATCTTGATCCACAAAAACAACGAAGAAAAAATATTCCATTCATCCAGTTGGTGCTTGTCTTTTTGATGAAGGTTGTAGGTTCCATCAAAACCATAGATGAAATTAGCGATCTATTGTTAACCGATGAACTGCTCATGAGTATATGCGGTTTCAATGCCCACCAGGTAAAAAACGGCAGTTGCGACCGGGGAACAAAACTTCGCAAAACACCCATTCCTGATATCAGAGGCTCTTTGTGTGTAGATACAGTTGCTAATCATATTGGGACCATTACCCCCCGACGAATTGAAAATCTCTTTAACCGCTGCATTCAGCAATTAGCAAAGCAGGGTGTTTTCCCTAAAAAGATCAATGCCGCATGTGATGCTACTTTGTATGAAACCACCAATAAATTTAAGGGGTGTGGTTCGGTCACCCGTAAAGTCAAAGTGAAGGCCCGCGGTTATCGGAAAAGCGGGGAACTCAAAGAAGTATCTGTCACCCTTTATGGGTGGAAAGTCTGGGCCATCTATGAGATCAAGACGGGCATACCTCTGGCGATCAAAATCGATACAATCGAAAAACCGGACAATCTGCATATCCTTACGGTCTTGGAACAGGCCAAAGAGAATGTGAAGGCATCCACCCGGATTGATTCCCTGGTGATTGATCGCGGATTCCTTGACGGCAAAGTCCTTTATGAAATTGACCAACAAGGCATCGAGTTTGTCATCCCTTTAAAGAGGAATATGGAAGCAGCCAAAGATGCCCGTCAATTAGCTTTAGACTCTGAGAGTTTCCCTCCTGTTACTCGCGAAGTTGAAGTTGTTCATGGCTATGGCAAAAAGAGATACACCGAAAAAGTGCTTACCACCCTGGTGGGGGTGCCTGATCTTTTGACCTGTGATTGGTTTAATCCAGAAGGCTCCCAGGCCAATACCGCTAAGAAAGATTATGAACCTATTCCTTTAAATGCAGTGGTTGTTAAAACATGGGACAACAAAACGCCTCCGATTGAAAAGCAGGTCGTGTTCGTGACCAATATAGGCGTAAGGGACCCTTTCATCACCTTTGATCGTTATGATGACCGCAGTCTTATGGAAAATAAACTCTTTCGAGAGGTTAAACAAAACTGGCACTTTGAGCATCCTCCCAAAAAGACCAAAGAGGGTGTCTATATCCAGACATACATGACCATGGCCATGAAAGCCCTTACCACTGCCTTTCTAAAATGGCAGGAAGAACAACTCCAATTGGAAGCCCTGGGTAAACATAGCACGTGGCAAATGTACCGGCGAAAGCTCAAGGTGCTTAACCGAAACAAACTGATTGTCTTTGTTGGTCAGTACTTCGGGATTTTTCCATCCCATGAAGTTTTCATGTTGGCCAATGTGCCTGTTCACGACATTGCAAAAGAGCTCAATATCACCCGAGAACAGATCTTTGCCAAATACACGAAACAGCTGTTAGATAAAAATTCCTGATCCCATTTCTCGGAATTTCCTTCGCAAACGCCGTTTCTCGTTTAATCCTTATATCGGAATTCAAGGCATAATATTGCTCTTTTTTAAGATTTCCCCGTTGTCCTAATGCGTTTTGGGAAGATAGTACCTGAATCTTGCACCAAGTATCGTAGCAAGTCTCAGAAAGCCTTGCGTTTAAAGCGAAGTTGGAGTGATTTTGATCCGCAGGCATATTACCGATATGGTGAGGATCAAAATCATGAAACGAGCTTTAAAGGCAAAGCGCTTCAAGCCGTAGTAGAT
>JBATKU010000260.1:0-7076 GCA_049669725.1 Desulfobacterales bacterium | reverse complement strand
ATTTTTGTATGGCGTTAGCTAATCTCAAACAATCCCATTTTCTTTTCCTCCCATGATAAACCAGAACAAAGGAAAGACCGCGTGCTCAATCAACTCGAAGAGAGAAAATCCTATAACCACAGCCAATATTGTGGTTTTTTTCATCCTTTGCTTTGGTGTCTGCCTAATGCCTCAGGAATTTAGATTCCCGTCCGGATGAGCACAAAGGACCTGAATCCCTATTATTATGCTATTGCAAGTTTTTTTGATTTATAGCTTAAACCACCTTCTATGCTCAAAAAATTCATGTGATATTGCTCGATAAGCGGTCTGGTGCTTCCTGGTCTACAGAAGCGCAAACGATATCAGCCTTCATGATCGATTGAGGTCCAACCGCCGCCAAGCGCTTTGTACACTGCAATAAGATCCAGCGTCGCAGTTCCCCGGCTTTGCGCGAGTTGATCCTGGAAATTGGTCAGCGAGCGCTGCGTCTCCAATACATTTTGATATTCCACCATGCCGGCTTCGTACTGCTGGAGCGCCACGTTGGCGGCTTCTTCGGCGGACCTGGTGGCGACCTCCAGATCCTTTATGCGTTCATGTTCCCTGGCCAGAGAATACAAAGCGTTTTCGACCTCTTCGACCGCCTGGTAAATTGCAGTTTCATAATCGAGCAGTGCTTGCTCCTGAAGCGCAGTCTGGACCTTGATGTTATTTCGGATCGCCCCTCCTTGAAATATCGGCCATGAAATACCCGATAAAACACCGGCCGCGAAGCTGGCCTGGGATATAAGCCCGCTCAGAGCCAGGGATTCGTACCCCAGGCTCCCCTGGAGCTTGAAACTCGGATAGGCTTCTGCTTCTGCTACCCCGATCTGCGCTGTCTGGGCGGCCAGCAAACGCTCCGCCCGGCGGATATCGGGTCGTCTGCGCAGCAAATCGGCTGGAATCCCGACTGCTATTTCCAGTTCGCTGGCCGGTATCGGTGCCGGGGCAGATAACAGTTCGGTGAATTCTCCGGGCCATTCCCCCAGAAGCATGCCCAGCCGATTGCGGAGCTCTTCCATTCCGGACTTAAGGTTTGGGATCTGGGCACGGGTCGAGGATAGATTGTACACGGCTCGATCGACATCCAGGCCGTCGCCCAGACCGGTCGAAAATTTCAATTGTGCCAGATCGAGCGTCTCCTGTTGAAGCTGCAGGTTGTTTTCCGTCCAGATCAGCCGCTTCTGGAAGGTGCGCAGCTGGACGTAGTTGATGGCCACCTCGGCTGCAAGGCTGACCAGCACACTGCGTAAATCTTCCCGGGCGGCTTCATATTGCGCCTGGGACGATTCGACCTGGCGCCGCGTTCCGCCGAAAATATCGAGTTCCCAGCCGGAATCCAAACCGACATTATACGAATTCTGCGTGTCTCTGGTTTTTCCGTTGTAGTTTTTGCCCGCGGTACCGGACGTAGACAATGTCGGCACCAAATCCGCACGGGAAATCTGGCGCCGATAGCGCGCTTCCTTCACCCTTAATTTCGCCTTTTTGATATCGAAATTGTTGACCACGGCGGTATCAATCAGACGCACCAGTATCGGGTCTTTCAAAAGGTTCCACCATTCTGCCAGGGCCTCGTAGTTGTTCTCCGACGAATCTTCGGCAGCAGCCGATCGACTGAGATAGGTTGCCGGCATATCGATGTCCGGTTTGCGATAATCGGGACCGACCGCGCATCCCGTCAGAAACAAAATACCGATCGTCATGGCGATCCACCTGCGCGCACAAATTTTAAAATCCTTAAGTTTCATGATAACTCCATTGGCTATTCATAGCGCAGCGCTTCGATGGGGTCGAGGCGCGCCGCTTTTTTGGCGGGGAAAAACCCGAAGACGATACCCACTGCGGCCGAAAATGCGAATGCCAGAAGATTGATGCCGGCATTGAAGACAAAAGGAACTTCAAGCATTTTAATCAGCCCCAGGGAAGCTGCCAGCGCAAGCGCCAGGCCCACCAGCCCGCCCAGGCTGGATAAGGCCATGGCTTCCACCAGGAATTGAACCATCACATCGCGCTCCATCGCTCCGATTGCCAGACGCGTCCCGATTTCCCGGGTGCGTTCGGTCACCGAAACCAGCATGATGTTCATGATGCCGATGCCCCCCACCAGCAGACTGACAGCCGCGACGGCTCCCAGAAGCGTCGTCAATATTTTGGTAGTCCCCTGCATGGTTTCAGTGATTTCGGTCATGTCTCTGATCATGAAATCGTCATCTTCTCCCGCAGCGATATGCCGGCGTTCCCGCAGCAATATTTCGATCTCCCGCTGCGCTCTTGGAATCAACTCGGCGGAAGCCGCGGAGATTTGAAGCATTCGAATATCCTGGTTTCCGGCAATTCGCCTTTGAAATGTGCGGATGGGAATGATGACGGTGTCGTCCTGATCGCTTCCCATGCCGGTGGTTCCCTTCGCTGCCAGAACGCCGACGATTTGAAAGGAAACCTTTTGCAGCCGAATTCTTTGCCCGATCGGATTCTGCTCTCCAAAAAGTTCTTTTCGAGCGGTCTGGCCGATGATGCCGACCGGCTTGCCCGAACGCATCTCATTTTCCGTAAACAACCGGCCCTCTTCAAGCGGCCAGTCTTTGACGATAAAATAGTCGTTTTCAGTTCCGATCACGTTGGTGGCCCAGTTGGTGTTGCCGAATATGGCCGTGGCACTTTTGCTGTTTACCGGGGCCACCGCTTTCAGTGACCCGACCTCGCGTCTGATGGCGGTCACATCGGCGCCTGTCAATGCCCTGGCGTCCGATGATCCGCCGCCCGGTCCCCGGTGTTGGCCGGATCGCACCATGAGGAGGTTGCTGCCGAGTTTGCCCATGTCTTCTTTGACTTTGGCGGTTACGCCTTGCCCGACGGTCACCAGCGTGACAACAGCCGCTACGCCGATCACCACACCCAGGATGGTCAGAAACGAACGCAGCACATTGCGCCTGATTTCCCGGATGGCCAGTAAAAGTGCATTCAGAAACATGATCATACCTCCCGGCCGGATGCTTCCGATTCAATCCGGCCATCCAAAAATCGGATGATCCGATCGGCGTAAGCCGCCATACTGTCCTCATGGGTTACCATAATGACGGTCAGGCCCAGATCGCGGTTCAACGAGGTCAGCAGCTCCATGATCTCCCTGCTGCGGCTTGAATCGAGGTTGCCGGTCGGTTCGTCGGCCAGCAGAACCGAGGGTTCGGTGACCAGTGCCCGGGCGATGGCCACCCGCTGCTGCTGTCCGCCGGAGAGTTCGGCCGGACTGTGTCTGCCGCGATCGGCCAATCCGACCCTGGCCAGCGCCTCGGCGGCAGCTTCCTGCCGCTCTTTCGACTTCAGGCCCCGGTAGATTAAAGGCAACTCCACATTTTCAATCGCCGAGGTTCGGCTTAACAGGTTGAAACCCTGAAAAACGAATCCGAGATAGAGGCGGCGCAGCAGAGCGCGTCTATTGCGGGATAGCTTTCCAGCGGGAATACCCTTGAATAAATAGGATCCGTGTGTCGGCGTATCCAGGCAACCCAGAATATTCATGGCGGTGGATTTGCCGGAACCGCTTGGCCCCATGATAGCCGTGAATTCACTCTTCATAATTTTAATATCCACATCCATCAGGGCTGAAACCCTAGCCTGACCTCGCCCGTAGACTTTCGAAACGGACTTGAACTCGATCAGCGGATGTTCCCTGGATTCCAGCGACAATTCATCCTGACCGGACATTATTTGGCCTCCTGAAGCATACCGACGATGACTTGCGATCCCGCTGTCAGATCTCCCGAAACGATGCGGGTGTGAATACCGTCTGAAGCCCCGGTTTGAACCGACACGGGAACAGATCTCCCGTTTTCCACGATCCAGACCCTGGTCGCATCCGGTTTTACGACGTCTGCATTAGAGCGCGAACCTCTGCGACCGCGAGGGCGCCGTGGAAACAATTTGGACAAAATGCTCGACTGCCCTTTGCGGTCGGCGTCCTGTCGTCCGCGGTTGCTCGATGAAACCTGCGACTGCGAGGGTGTGAACCGCAGGGCGGCATTGGGGACCAGCAGCGCATCCTGCTCATCGTGAACCAAAATGTCGGCTGTGGCGGTCATCCCCGGTCGCAGGAGCAATTCGGAATTGTCCACTTTGAGCAGGCACTGATAGGTCACAACACCGTTTTCGGTCTGCGGCGCAAAACGGACCTGCGTGATCTGAGCGGGAAACGTCTTATTGGGATAGGCATCCACGATGAACTCGGCTGACTGGCCCTCCTTGATTTGCCCGACATCGGCCTCATCCACGGATACGTAGAGCATCATATTGGCCAGATTTTCTGCCAGGGTGAACAAAACGGGCGCTTGAAGCGAAGCGGCGACAGTTTGGCCCTCTTCCACCGAACGGTTCAATACGATGCCGGTGATCGGAGAGTAGATCGTTGCCTTTTCCAGCTCGGATATGTTTGCGTCCAGGACCGCTTTGGCTTTGCTGATATTGGCCCTGGCAACCTCGACCTGGGCCAGCGTAACCTGGCAATTGGTTTCAGCGGTGTCCATATCCTGCTTTGCCGGAACTTTGCCGTTGCTCAACCGAAACGCCCTCTTAAGGCGCTCCAGAATGCTTTTGGCATTCGCCACGTCGGTTTGGGCTTTCACATATTCGGCTTTGGCCACTTCCAGAGATGCTTCTGATTGCAATTTCTGCGCTTGCAACTTGGAGGCGTCCAGACGCGCCAATATTTGCCCCTTTTTAACCGCATCATTAAAATCGACCAGAACTTCGCGAATGATACCGGATACTTCCGTGCCGACATCCACCTGATTGACGGGTTTCAAGGTTCCGGTGGCGGAGACGGTGACCTTCAACCTGCCTTGCCGGACCGGTTCGGTTTCAAATCTTGCCGGCATCTTTGCTTCGCTTGGCGACCAGAATTTCCAGAGGACGCCTGCACTGATCCCGAGCAGGATAAAAACAATGAAAACAGCCTTGCGCCACCAGCGGTGCGGCTGCTCCAGACTCAATACTTCGGAAATATCTTTTTTGTCCTGGCTTTCCATCATGTCGACTCTCGTTTACCCGGCAACCTGTTCATTGCCCGTATTCAAACAAAAACGCTCACAGGTTAAGTCGTGCACCGCAGATGAATGGTTACAGTCCCGGAGCATTTTCGCCTCAATTTGTAACCTTGCACGCGTTTGAAGCGACTGAACCTATGAGAGCACGTTGAAAGATCCTTCGGTATAAGATATATTCACAGGACGGTTGGAGGTATTTTGTATTCCCGGCGCTGTTTGCCCGGCGGAACGGTAAAACGTCTTCTCGTGAATTATGAACAACAGCGATCATCGATCAAGCGACGAGGCAATCATTCAAAGTGTCCTCAAGGGTAATGTGAATGATTTCGAGGGACTCGTCAGACGATATCAGGCTCATGTGCTCAATATGGTTAAAAGACATGTTCCGGAGCGTGACGTGGAAGAAACCGCGCAGGAGGCGATCGTCAGAGCCTACAAATCCCTGCCGGGTTATCGCGGAAGGGGACGCGGATTCAAAGCATGGTTATCGGCCGTCACGATTAGAACCTGCTACGATTATTGGCGCAAGGCTTACCGGTCAAAAGAGGTTCCAATCAGCACGCTCTCTGATGATCACAAACTATGGATCGAAAAGGTTATCGCCGAAAAATCTGAGCAGGGTATGCGTGAAAAAGCCGCTTCGGATGAAGCGCTTGAGGTCCTGGACCGGGGGCTGAATCATCTGTCGGCTGAAGATCGCATGGTTTTAAAACTGATTTATTTCGAAGAACTGACCGGACGTGAAGCAGCCAGGCTGCTAGGGTGGACGATTGCAAACGTCAAGGTCAGGGCCTTTCGAGCGCGTCGCAAACTGGAGAAAATTCTCCAGAAAATTAGTGAGGAGCAGACATGAGACATTCGGATCAAAAATCGACTGAAAAACTAGGACAGGTCTTACGGCGGGCATTCCACGAAAAAAGTCGAATCCAATTCGAGCCCTCGGCATTCTGGCGTGTCGGGGTCATGTCGGAGATCCGGCGCATCGGGCCTTTGAATGCGCAAAATGAATACTGGACCTTATTTGAAAAAGTGATCTGGAAATTCATTCCGGCAGCGGTTGCGCTCGTGTTGCTTCTGGGCGTGGTTTTCACTCAAATCGATGCCTCCCCCGATAACCTTATCGCCGATATCTATGCCGAAGAAAGCGTCGATTCGGGACTGTATGCCTTTTACGATCAACGAGGAACTGATCTATGAAACGACTGAAACCGTTCGCCGGAATTTTGATTGTTTTTTTTCTGGGTGTGGCAGCGGGCACATTGTCTGCGCGCTTTTATGCAAAATTCGAAAGCCGCAAATCCCATCATCGCCCAAATCTCGAGCAGCGGGTAGACTTCATCATGAAACGTCTCACCAACGATCTCGATTTGTCCGCTGCTCAACAAAAAGAGATACGACAAATTGTCGCCTCAACCGAAAAAAAGGTCCAATCGATTAAGGATGAAGACCTGCCAACAATTCGCGCCCTTCACGATACAAGCATCGAAAAGATCAAAACCAGTCTGTCCCCCGACCAGCGAGAGAAACTTGACCGAATCCACGCTGAATGGAAACGTCGGCGGCAGGAAAGAAAATCACGGTAGGAATTCATCACATGATCATGGTTGATGACAGATTTCAAAGTGGGCGAAACGGGTGAGATGTGATGATTCTCTGATGTCGGGAAGGTGAAATATACAAAGCGCAAGGGATAGGAACTGGTGATCACTACAATCAAACTGTTTTGAATAATGCCCTCGAGGAACCGATTCATGCGCCATATTTTTGATATCACTGAGGTTAAATCCAGGCGATAAAAACGATGTGTACTTAAAGTTGAATTATCCGCTTGCATAATATGCAGTGTCCGGCAATATTCGACCGGAGCTGAAGATTGCATCAGCTAATTTAAGCAAATTTGGCTTGTCTAAAAGTGTATGTAGCGTGCCTGCATGTAAAATTTGGAAGGGCCGAAAATTTGTTAGATGTGCTGATGGAAGGTGCAAATTCAAGCGATGATTGGTTTATAGC
>JBATKU010000259.1:0-5223 GCA_049669725.1 Desulfobacterales bacterium | reverse complement strand
GTATAGCGGTCAAACATTCCCTGTCGGCCGCGCAGATTCCCAAAGCAGCCGATCATAACACAGTCCATATCCCGGGTAGTGGCCTCACAACCTAAAATACCAACCTTTGGCATGTCATCATCCCCCTCAAAAAAAATCTTATGGTAAATTAACTGCACCGCCGCAAGCTGTCGGTGTATGTAAAAGGAAGTATCCTATTATATTCCCCCTCAGGGAGAATGATATAGCGATAACCTCACCGATAGCGGATGGGCTATTAGAAGACTTCAATAAAGATACTCAATTTTTGATCTGGGAATAGCAATTTTTCGCGAGATCAAGGAAATCGAAGAATTGCGCGGAGGCGTACTTCCAATACGCCGCACAAGTATTTCTGAAGATTGATCCGCCGGAGGCGAACAAAAGGGCTGTTTCCAGATTAAAAATTTAAGTTAGCCATCGCTTACGACGCTTATAAAACTTCGCATCCTTGTAGCTGCGCTTGGTGCCCATTTCGGTTAATCCCAGATAAAACATCTTAATATCTTCATTTTCTTTCAGCTTCTCAACCGAATCATCGAGTACAATCTTACCGTTTTCCATCACATAACCGTGCTCGGCGATGGAAAGGGCCAGATGGGCGTTCTGCTCCACCAGCAGCATGGTAATCTTCTGTTCCTGGTTCAATCGTTTTATAATATTAAATATTTCCGCTACCAGCAGGGGGCTCAACCCCAGAGAAGGTTCATCCAACATCATCAATTTGGTTTGCGACATCAACGCGCGACCGATTACCAGCATCTGCTGCTCTCCACCGGACAGGTATCCGGCCAATCGGTTGCGCAAGGGCTTGAGCGCCGGAAAGTATTCAAACACCATATCGTAGCGTTCCCGGATCTCTGTGCGACTTTTACGGGTCCGCGTGGCGGCAATCAGATTTTCGTGGATCGTCAGGTTTTCAAATACGCAGCGCCCTTCCATCACCTGAAAGATGCCCAGGCGGACAATTTCTTCGGGTTCCAACTCGTTAATCCGCCGGCCCATAAATTCTATAGAACCGCCGGTGACCTCACCCTCCTCGACCTTAAGCAGACCTGAAATGGCCTTCAGGGTCGTGGTTTTGCCTGCCCCGTTGGCTCCCAGAAGCGCCACGATCTGGCCTTCTTTGACCTGCAGCGAAAGGCCTTTAAGAACAAGGATAACGTCGTCATAAATGACCTCGATGTTGTTGACGTTTAGCATAGCGTGAAACCTTAGATGGTAATCTAAATATTACCGTGCATGTACCCATGCTGTTGTTAACAAAAAATGAACATCGAACATCGAACGTTGAACGTCCAACATCGAATATTGTATTCTGACAATTTTAAAAAAACTGGCCGTAGCGAATCTTTCCTTCGAAACTTGTCTGCCTCTGGACGATTCTGTGAATTGCTTTTTTAAAAAAGATGAAGCGAAGCGCCATCCACATTGGACGTTCGATGTTGGACGTTCGATGTTCGATGTTCATCAGTTTCTATGCAGATCAAACTGACCGCTTTTGTAGCCAGAGGCTGGACTGATTCCTGCCCCCTACTTCGCTTGGATCTTCTCCTGCAACACAAACCGTTGGATCTTACCGCCGGAGGTTTTGGGAATGCTGTCCGTAAACTCGATCCAGCGCGGATATTTATAAGCCGCAATGCGGTCTCGGACAAACTCCTTGATATCTTCTTTCAGGCTGTCGGATGGCGATGAATTTTCGTTTAAAACAATAAAAGCATAGGGCTTAATCAAATCATCCTTATCCTGGTAGCCCACCACAGCACTTTCCGCCACTTCCGGATGTTGATTGATGGTATGTTCAACTTCCTGGGGGGCCAGCCATTTGCCGCCGACCCGCAGCATGTCATCACTGCGGCCACGAAAGTAATAAAATCCATCTTCGTCGACCCGATAGCGGTCACCGGTGACGAACCATTCGCCCAGCATGTTGCGCCGGGTTTCCTCCCGCTGGTTCCAGTAGGCAGAGGCAATGGAACCGCCGCTGACCTGGAGATTTCCGATCTGATTGGGGCCGATCGGGTGGCCGTCGTCGTCCAGCAGTTGCATCTCATATCCGGGTACAGGCTTGCCGGTACTGCCGGGCCTCACTTCGCCAAAACGATTGGAGAGGAATATGTGGCAAATCTCGGTGGAACCGGTACCTTCCAATATCTCGACACCGAATTCCTTCTTGAATCTTCTGTAAATCTCCGGTGAGAGAATCTCGGCCGATGAAACACAGGCTCGCAAGTCCTCTACCGGCGGCAAATCCACTCCGTCCAGATCACAGGATTTTTTATAATCGGCCAGAGCTCCCAGGAGAGTCGGGACTGTAAAAAAAATCGTCGGCCGGTATTTTATAAGATCCTCATAAAATAATTCCGGCCTGGGTGCGTGGCTGATGAGAATGGTCGTGGCGCCGACCGCAAACGGAAAATAGGCCCCGTTGCCAAGGCCGTAGGCAAAAAACAAAAAGGACCCCATGGCCCGGTCATCGGCGGACATATCCAGAATGCCCCTGGCATAGGCTTCGGCGCAATAGACCATGTGGCTGTGATGGTGCACAGCGCCCATCAGTTTTTCAGGATTGCGGCCACTGTACAGCCAGAAGGCCGCGTCATCGCAGGTGGTTGCGGCCGCCTTGAAATCAGTGGCCGCCTTTTCGAGATGCTCATTGAAAGAAAGATGGTGGTGGTCCTGATCTCCGCAGACCACCACCTTTTTTAAAAAAACCGCCTGATCGAGAATCTTCTCTATTTCCGGTAAAAAGGCCGCATCAACAATCAAGAGAGGAGCCCGGCTGTCGTTGAGCATATAAAGAAAATCCGGTGCTTTCATTAAAATATTGGTGGGAATGGCCACCGCACCCGCTTTAATGGCCCCGTAAAAAGAATAGAGCATCTCCGGTGTATCCCGCAGCAGGAGCATCACCCGGTCTTCCATGCCGACGCCCAATTCGCTGAGGACATTGGCCACCCGGTTGACATTTTCCATCAGGCGGTTATAGGTCACCGCCTGGTCCTCAAACAGGATGGCTATATTATCCCCCCTGCCCTCGGCGACATTGCGATCAACAAAGTATTCAGCCGCGTTAAACTGTCTGGGTAAATTCAGCTCTAGCATACCTCACCCTTCTCAGAAAATTTAACTAGCAAGGTTCCTTTTGCCTTCTATAAAACGTTTGGAATAATGGAATGCTGGATGGTTGGAATATTGGGAAATAAGGATTTCAATCAATTTGAATGATCTCTTCCGAAAAATTACCCATCATTCCATTTTTCCAACATTCCGCTATTCCATTTGAATTAACAGTAGTTAACTTACTCTCAAGACCATAAAAGGATTATTTCAGCATTCAGACTATTTACCGAAATACTCCATATCCTGCGGCAGCTCAATCCAGCCGCTGATATCGACCATCTTGCCGCCCTTGACCTCGTAAATCTTGGCGGCCATGCTGCCGCGATGGTCGGTTTTCGTAAAGGTCAGTGGCGGTGCCAACCCGCCGGTGTCAAATTTCCGGAATTGTTCAAAGGCATCGCGTATCCCGGACTGTGTCAGATTGCCGGCTTTGTCTGCATTTTTAAGCGCTTCCCCCACGCAGAGAATGTTCACCCAGCCTTCTACATAAACATTGGTGCCATCTTCACCCTGGTGCCATTTCTCGTGGGAGGCGACGACCTTTTTCATGCCGGGAACCGGGGCGCCATAGGGCGCAATGGGATGTACGCCGTAAGTTCCTTCAGCGGCGCCGCCACTCAGGGTTATCAGAGATTCCTCAAAATTTCTGATATTGGAGATGAATTTGGTTTTGAGGCCGAGGGCTTTGGCATTTTTCAAAATAACAGCGCCGTTCATGGCGGTGGAGGTGATGTAGGCATAATCCGGATTATACCGGCTCATGTTGGTCAGCTGAACCGTGGCATCCTTGGTGGGCCAGTTGATCACCTGGTCCGGGCCTATCTCAACGCCAATCTTCTTAGCGTAATCATTACTTGTTTCTAAAATGGCACGGCCATAAGTGTTGTCGGGATACAAATAGCAGAGTTTCGGGCCGCGACTTTTATCATTCCAGGTCGTCCGAACCCACTTCAGGGCAATGCGCGCCATGTCATTGTAGGATGGTGACATATAAAAGCTATTGGGGAATTTAGCGGGATTTTGAAAGACGCCGATAAAAGAGGCCGCAATGGTGACCACCCCGTCAGCAACAATTTTTTTGGCCAGCGTCATTGTCGTACCGGTGGACTGGACATAAAGCCCCATCACTTTTTCCGAGTCTACCAGGCGATTGTATCCGGCCACGCCGCGCGGAACTTTGTAGCCGTCATCAATCACAATCAGCTTCAATTCCTTGCCGTTGATGCCGCCGTTTTCATTGATCCAGCGCATGGCATCCAGCTGGCCCTTTACCTGGTTCTTCCCCCAGTCAGATGTCGGCCCGGAAAGATCGATTAAAACACCCCATTTAATGACATCGGCCGCACTGGCGTTCGGCAGAGGACCGAAAGACATTGCGAAAGCGATAGCCAGACAGGCAATTACGAGAGTCCATTTTTTCATGATACGTTCTCCTTTCTATGTTTAAGTCTAGATTGGTGTTTTGTATTTGGTGTTTTGTGTCTAGTAGGCCGATAGCTTTGGCGTCGAATTAGTGTGTTCATCCAAACACTAAATACCAAACACTAAATACCAAACACTCGTTGACATCGGCTTCAAATTTATTAACAATTACCGATTGTTGAGCTCTGCAGCTGAAACACTCAACCGGCACCCCTAATATGAAAACGGCCATAGCTTCCAATACGCCCTCATCGTCCGCCAGCGGGCCGCCAGACCATCGGGTTCAAAAATGAGAAACATTACAATTACCAGACCGAAAACAATCTCCCTGATTGAAACAAACCAGGTGACGTGATCGGGATAGGCTGAATTCAATGTCGTGGTCACGATTTCAAGGATCCTTTCGAGGATAAACCAGAATCCGACACCGAAAATACCGCCCAAAATATGCCCCAATCCCCCGATAATACACATGGCCAGATAGTCGATGGATTGAAGAATCGTAAAGGATTCGTGGGTAATCACCTCAAGATTTTGGGCCATTAAAGCACCCGCGAGACCGGCAAAAAAGGAGGATGCCGCAAAGGACATCAGGCGATATTTAAAAAGGTTGACCCCGATGACTTCAGCGGCCAGGTAACGGTCGCGACTGGCCAC
>JBATKU010000258.1:0-14974 GCA_049669725.1 Desulfobacterales bacterium | reverse complement strand
AACGCTGAAGCCGGTCTGGTTTTCAGCTCCGGTATGGCGGCCATCAGTACGGTTCTATTCTCTTTTCTGAACAGCGGGGACCACATCGTTTTGCAAAGAGACATATATGGGGGTACCCATCATTTTGAAAGGAGCCTCAAAACCCTGGCTATCCGGGTCGAAAAACAGAATATGAACGCGCTCCTGATTGCCAGGCACCTGCAGACAATACCCCTTATTCGAAAAGTGTATTACCCCGGCCTGGAAGATCATCCGGGTTTTGATATTGCCAGAAAGCAGATGCGGAACTTTGGCGGGATGCTGTCATTTGAGGTGGACTCCCAAAAAATTGATCCGCATCAATTCCTCCAAAATCTCAAATTGATCACACCGGCACTTAGCCTGGGCGGGGTTGAAACCATTATCTGTGCACCGGTAACCACATCCCACCAAAAAATGACGGATGAAGAACGCGCGGGGCTCGGCATCACCGACAGCCTGCTGAGGCTGTCGGTCGGTATTGAAGACGTCGATGATATTAAAGCAGATCTTGACCAGGCATTAATTTAACGGCGAAATCCGGCAAATCAATCCGAGTATCAGTCTCTAATTCTATATCAAGGTGCTGGTCACAAAAACCTTTTCGTATCGACTGTAGCTCTGCAGCAGGCGATCACCCAGTATTTTTGAAAGGTTATCAAAAAATACAAAACCGTCGACCGGATTTTTCTCCATGACTTTTCTCAGCCTGCCGGCCTCTATTTTGTGAAGCTCAGTCGGCATGGTGCACTCGGCGGAGGCAGTGTAAGCCTCACGTCCCACAAGTCCGGACCAGCCAATGATCTCACCCGGTCGGCTCACGTGGTGTATAACTTTGCCGGTTTCACCCAGGTGCAATTTGACCCGCCCCATCAATAGAAAATAAAAATACCCGGCCGGATCTCCCCTGAGAAAAAGATAGGCCCCCTCGCCATACGATTCCTGTATGGCATTTTCCATAATATCGTTTATACAATCCCTGCGCAATCCCCTCAACAGATCAGCTTTTTGAATATCCATCTTTCCTCCTCCCCTGCACAAGGTTAAAAGATCGAATAATTCTAGCTGGTTATCAATAAAGCCTGATTGATTATTACTCAGTAAAAATTAGCAACACTGGATTCCCGCCTGCGCGGGAATGGCGAGAGTCTATCAGAGTGTCCAATGTCATCCCCGCGCAGGCGGGAATCCAGATACTGGTTTAAAATGCCTTTGACAGATAACCCGATTTATCCAATCTTATTGAATATATGACGGAAGTTCATCCTTGCGTCAAGCAATTCTTGCGTAAGCGACCCTCCCGGCATAGCATGGGAAGGCTTAACAAACGTCACAATTTTAACTTACCTGATTTGACAACCAATTTTTATAGTGCTTATGTTTAATTCCAAGCGGCTCAGAAAATTGCAACGGAATTGATCACAAGGCTGAGGCATTATTATAAATAATGAAATTTTTCGAAAACTATATTGTGCCAAGGATCACGAACTTTGTTTGCAGTCATAAGGCATTCACGGGACAGCGCAAGAAGGTGGTACCCCTGGCCAGGGGCCGGGTACTGGAAATCGGAATCGGCACCGGCCTAAACCTTGGGTATTACGATCCTGAAAAGGTAGACCACGTCTGGGGGCTCGATCCTTCGGCAGCCATGTGGAAGATGGCTGACAAGGCAGGTGTTAAATTTGACGTTGAGTTCCTACAGGCATCGGCTGAAAGGATACCACTGGATGATGGCAGTGCCGATACGATTCTGGTCACCTACACGCTTTGCAGTGTAACCAATGTCATCGAAGCACTGATAGATATGCGACGGGTGCTTAAACCGGGCGGGGAGCTTATATTTTGCGAACATGGTGCCGCCCTGGATGAGAATGTGAGGAAGTGGCAGGATCGCTTAAACCCTTTCTGGTCAAAACTGGCAGGCGGCTGTAATTTGAATCGATCAATGCCAACGCTTCTCGAGCAGGGAGGCTTCAAGGTTCGAACAATGGACACGATGTTTCTTCCGGTATGGAAACCCGCCGGTTTCAACTATTGGGGTACGGCCGTGTAAGTGTTTTCAAATACAATCACTCTGCAGGTTTTTTTAACTTCTTAATTCTCTCCCGGGCAAAATCGTATTCCAGCCAGTCATCCAGAAAGGATCCCATGGCCTCCTTGTAATGTCTGGCGGCCTTTTTCTTGTCGCCCGACCCTTCATCCCAGAAACCCATAATAGTGTAAGCGGTAATGAGCCGCTCCGGGCTTTCTCCCGCCATATCTTTCAGAACCTTGTCGGTTTGTTTGCCCAGAAGATATTCACAGATGGTTAAAAACCAGGGGTCCCTGATCTGGCGCTCATATTCTTCCAGGGTTTCGCGGGCTTGCTGGTCTTTTCTCTCATAGTTGAGAATACATACCTCAAGCAACCCGATAGCCATGCGCCGCGCATTCTGACGGGCTTTTGTTTGTAGGAGGGCATGGATGTATTCGAGTGATTTGGACCAGTTCTCATCGGCAGTGCTGTAATAAATCATTGCGGCCAGGATACTGCGGTTGTCGGGTAGAATCTCATAGGTCTTCTCCAACGCCTGCAGCTTGTCTGTTATTCCGGCAGTTGTATCTGCGATTTTCAAATACAGGGCAACCATTTGCTCGGCCCGCTCAACCTTGGCTTTTTGCCCATCCTTGACCTTCTTATCAAATTCTATTATTTCCGATTTATATTTGTTCCACTGGGTTTCTGTTTTGAGGGCGGCGCGGCGTCTTTTCTGCAACTGTTCCAGATGGGCCTTGGCAAGAAAAAATTCCCAGGCATCGGTGCCGGCGGACAGAACAGCCTCCTGTAACAGTTCTTCCGCCCGCGGCCGATCCTCGCGCTTTGAATGTACGAGACTTACAATATAATACAGCCAGCTCTTTTCGGGTGCACTATACCAGCTTTGCAATGCAGTTTGTTCATCAACCAAGCCTTCTAAAACCCATGTCAGATATCCTTGAAACTCAGCCGGTGATCGCCAGTCCAGATCAATTAAATAAGGGCGTTGGGTGCTATCCTCCGTGTTTCCAGTCAGATAATCAATAAGATAAAGCATAAACCTCGCCGAATAGTCCTGGGCATCCATGGAAAGCGCTTGGGAAAACAGTTTTTGGGCCCCTAAATAGTCGGCCGTACAAAAATGCATCATCCCGGCAGCCGTATTCAATGCCGGTTGCAGACTGTTGGCGAGTTTCTCGTCGGCCAATTTCACTGCATCTGCCCAGCGACCTCGGGCAGCGATATCACGAATTTTTTTCAAGTCGTCTTCTGCGGAAAAATCCAGCACACCGTTCCATTTGACCTGACCGGCTTTCAGCTCAATCAATAAATCCACAGCCTTGGTAATGGGCAACACCATTCCCAAATCCCACACGGGTGTGGCCATGGGCGTAAACCCCTGACTCATATCCATGGCAACCCCGGAGACGATACCGATTACTTTACCGCGGGAATCAATCACCGGGCCACCGCTGTTGCCCCCATGAAGGGAGGCGTCTACCTGGATAAGATTTTCAAAAGTGCGCCTCACATTCCCCCGGGTCACGCTGACATTAATCGTGTCTGCCTGGGTGCGACGCCCCAGTGGAAATCCCAGATTAATGAAGGGTGAAAGCTTCGGAATCTGTTGGGGATCCATACCTATGTCTATCGGCAGGGGCTTCAGTCCCTCGGGAACACGATCAATTTTAAGCACCGCAAAATCATCTCGCAGGGGAGAAGTAACCAATTGTCGTGTTTGCATCGGCGGCTTGGCAACGCCGGCAATAGCCAGGCGCGGTTCTGCTTCCGTACTGTAGGCAATATCAGTAAAAAAAACATCCGACAGTTCCGGGCTCGACAACATACGCGCCCCCTGGTTGAAGGCTTTGGCTCCTTCAAACCACAGAAAGATGCGGTACTTGAAGACAGGGGTCATACCACCGGTTTTGAGTTGTTCGGCCGTTGCAAATAGACTGGTGTCTTCCAGCCAGGGGCACACCACGTGGCGGCCGGTCAGCAGGTAGCCGTCGCTGTCAACCAGGAAGGCCGTCCCTTCAGACATGTTATGGTAAAACTGACCTCCATCTACCTCCAGCCAGTATTCGGTTACCAAAAAGGCCACTGACTGGGCATATTGGTTGGCATAAGATTCAAAACTGGCTGAAGAACCATCTTTCTTCCGGTCCAATTGAAACCAGGCCAGAATACCGGCGATAATTAATATCATAACAGCTGCAGCCAGCAGTTTGACGATTTTATTGAGCCTGGAAACCGTGCGCACCGGTGCAGGCGTGGGCGTGGCGGTTTCTTCCCGAGCTTTGTCGGCTTCACCTGCTTTAATCTTGGCCAAAGATTCAGCAACTTCTGCCATGGACCGGGGCCTCATATCCGGATCATCGGCCAGCATTACTTTTAATAGAACGTTCAGTTCGGAAGAAAGCTCAAGCTCGTCAACCTTGGCCAGGAAATCCCTGGTTTCAAGATCGGCTGTCAGCAATTCGACAAAGATTTTTGCCAGCGACCATATATCGCTGCGGTAATCAAGAGGTCGCCGGTTAATGATGTCCGGGTGGCAATCCAGCAAATTTTTCAGCATGGGACCGGGTCGATTCAGCTTCGGGTCAAAAAACCGGGAAAGCTTGTAGTCGATTTTAATCGTGAATTCTTGACTGCTTTCTTTGATTATAATGATGTCATTTAATATGAGATGAGGAATAAAGTGTCCCTTTTCATGGAGAACTGCAAGGATGGCTGCCATCTGGTAAAACAAATTAATCAGCACCGATCGGTCCCGGAGTTTTCCGGAAGCAAGTAAAGATCCCCAGCTTTCGGAATTTATCCACTCGCTGATCCGGTACCATAATCCATCAGATGATTGCCTGATAGCATGATGCCTGACAAAGCCCTCGTGGGGTAGTTTTTTGAGTTCCTCCAGTTCTCGTTTCAACCGCCAGACAACTTTTTCATCGACCCCGGATTCAGGGGTGAACAGGCGGATCATGACCAATTCCTGGGTACGCTCTCGTATCGCCCGACAGAGAAAACTGGAGTGACCCTCGTGGAGAACATCGACAATCCGGTAATCATCAATGTATTTTCGCCCTTCGCCAATGATGCTGCCACAGGTGGGACAGGTGGTGATTTCTTCCGCCACCGATTGATCGCATTTTGGACAAAGTTTCATAGGCTGAGAACCAGTAGGACGAAGACAGGACAGGTGGAATCAAATACGCACTCTGATCAGTGTGATCTAAAGGTTTAATATTTGTACTCTTATCAATACATTATAGATACCCCGCAGAAATGTGTCAAGCAAGTCGTCTGCTTGCCAATGGCCGGATTAAGCTTATGATTATCGTCGTGCATTAGATACAAACTTGTCGATAACCCAATGTTGTCTTTCCAAGAATTACTATAAATGGTAACATGGCTGATCATTAGATTAAAAATGGATCTCTGGTATCATGAAAAAGATTTATCTGCTCTTCAGTTGTATCGCAGTGTTTATGACGTTTAGTGCATACGCCTATGCGGGCGTCAAAAATCCGGATACCTTTGTGCTGGCAACTTACGGCACACTGCGCACCCTGGACCCTGCGGTCTGCTATGACAGTACGGGTTCTCAACGCATTTGGAATATTTACGAAACCCTGGTATTCTTCGACGGGCCCCATACCGATCGATTTGTTCCGGTGCTGGCCGCAGAAGTTCCAACTCTTGAAAACGGGGGAATATCGGCAGACGGTAAAACCTATACGTTTACAATCCGCCAGGGCATCAAATTTCAAGAGGGTGGGGACCTCACACCTGAAGATGTGGCCTATTCCTTTAAACGCAACATGATTGTGGATCCGGACGGCGGTCCCATGTGGATGGTGCTCGAGGCCTTAACCGGTCACGGGTCAACCCGTGACAAAGATGGCAAAATCATTTCGGGCATTTTTGAAGCAATCGATAGAGCGGTCTTGGTAAACGGCGATCGTGTGATTTTTTATCTGCCGCGACCGTTTCCGCCTTTTATGGGCATTCTGGCTTACTCGGCGTCATCGATCCTGGACCGGAAGTGGGCGATTTCCAAAGGATGCTGGAATGGTGATATCCGTCAGGCGGACCGGTACAACAATCCCCCGCCCGGCCATGAACCGCTGCAAAAAATTACCAACGGCACCGGTGCCTTCAAAATGAAACGCTGGCAGCCTTCCAATCAGTTTATCTTCGAACGCAACGACGACTACTGGGGGCCCCGGCCGGCATTGAAAACAGCCATCGTTAAATACGTCAAGGAGTGGAGCACCCGCAAACTCATGCTCCAAAACGGTGATGCCGATCGGGTCACAGTCGACATACCCTATGTCCCTGAAGTGGAGGCCATGCCGGGGTTGACGCTTTATAAAACACCGCAGCTGTCACTAACCGCCGCTTTGTTTTGCCGCAAAGTCGACCCTACCGGCAATCCGCATATCGGCAGCGGCAAACTGGACGGCGACGGGATCCCGGTTGATTTCTTTGCCGACAGTGATGTCCGCAAAGCGTTTTTGCATGCCTTTGACCGCCGGACCTACAAAGAAGATGTATTCAACAACCTGGTGATTATGCCCTCCAGCCCCAACATTGAGGGCCTGCCTTACCGCATCGAAACGCCGGTCTATGAATACGATCTTCAAAAATCAAAAGCATATCTGCAAAAAGCCCGGGAAGGGGAAATCTGGCAAAAGGGTTTTAAAATGATCATCGCCCACAACACCGGCAATGAAATGCGGGAGGCCGCCGCTCTGATGCTGGCTGAAAATATCATGTCCCTCAATCCTAAATTTCACATTGAAATCCGCAATGTCGAGTGGAAGGACTATCTGGTTCAGTACCGCAACTTTATGTATCCGATTTTCATCACCGGCTGGGCTGCCGATTATGCCGATCCTCACAACTTCCTATACACCTTCATGCATTCCCGGGGCGCTTACGGCCGCTTTATGGCTTACGAGAATCCAGAAGTTGATCAGCTTTGCGAGGCGGGCATCGCCACCGTCGATCCGGCCCGTCGCAAGCAGATTTATGCCAGACTCCAGCGCCTGTGGTATGAAGACGCCATCGGCATCCTCCTGTACCAGCAAATCAATGTTCGAGCTTACAGGGATTATGTGCACGGTTACGTGCCCAACGCCATCCTGACAGACGGCTGGGAAGATTTAAAGCGGCTTTACAAGAAATAAAAGCGATAGGTGCTGCTGGCTTTAGGAAACTGAATATAGCGGTTGTCATAAATATGTTCCGTTTGCCAGATTTTCTAACAGGAGGCAATATAACATTTAACAGGCTGAAATTATTAGAGCGTTTGGATCAGGCCATATTGGATGTTATCGACAATCCGGTGAAAAACCAACAAACTACCGCTATCGGAACGTTATTCTGACAAACGCTCTAAGCTTGAAATCTTTTAAGCTGAGATACTTTCAAGCATCCCAGCCTTCTATCATCCATCAGGCCGGGACACTCGGCCGACCAGTTTTTTCCCAAGTGCTTCTGCCTGCAGCATCAATGTGGTATTTGATTTAATCTCACCGGGTTTATCCGCGCTGCCGGAAACCATCCCAACGAGATTGGCGCCCACATACCGGGCGGAATCCTGGAAGGTACGCAACGCATTCACGCATCCTGAACTGAAAGCATCTTCATCACCGAAGCTCATAGCAACGGCGATTCGTTTTCCAGTGAAAGCATCTTTTTTATAAGCTGGAAGCGCAAAACAGCGGTCCAAAAACAGTTTGGTCTGGGCCGACATGGAAAACCAGTACACGGGACTGGCAATCACCCAACCGTCGGCCGCAATAAGTTTACCATAGATGGGCTGCATCTCATCATCAATTGCGCAGCCTTTACTGTCCGGCCGTTGACAGGCATAGCACGCCTGACAGGGCGATATGTCTTTCCCGTGAAGAAAAATTTTTTCAGCGGTTGCACCAACGGATTCGGCCCCGGCAATAATCTGATTTGCCAGCGCTGTACTGTTTCCCTTTTTCCGTGGACTGCCCAAAAGCACCAGTATCTTTTTCGCTTCCATTTTAGCTGCCCTCATTTCCTTTCTTTTTTTATGCAATAATCCACGGTTTTATACATGCTAGGGAGCGGCTTCCAACCGCGAGAATGCCAACGCAATCGCGGCTGGAAGCCGCCCCCACAACTAAAATCTGATCTTGTCAGCCTGTCATCTGTTATCTGTTCTCTGTTCTCTGACATCCGTCTTCTGTCATTGTAAGCGCTTGACGCTTACAATGATGACCGCCTCAACCGGCACATCCCGATAGCTCTCTCTTTTAGTTGTCTTTACGGCCGAGATGGCATCAACGACATCCATCCCCTCGATGACCTTGCCAAAGGCAGCATAGCCCCAGCCTTGCTGGGTTTTATTTTTGTGATTCAAAAAGTCATTGTTGGCCGAATTGATGAAAAACTGGGCCGTTGCACTGTGAGGATCACCCGTGCGGGCCATAGCGATAGTGCCGCGATCATTTTTCAGCCCCTTGTCGGCCTCGTTTTTAATGGGCCCCTTACCCGGCTTGCGCTTCATGTCAGCGGTAAAACCGCCGCCCTGGATCATAAAGTTGGGAATTACGCGGTGAAATATGGTGCCGTCATAAAATTTGGCATCAACGTAACTTAAGAAGTTAACCACGGTTTCAGGGGCCTTTTGGAGGTAGAGTTCAAGGACGATCTTGCCTTTGGATGTGTCCAGCACAACCCTGGGATTATCGACCGGTTTATCCGCTGCACCTACGGCCAGCGAAAGGCCAAGAACAATCATTATCGAAATCATTAGCGCTTTCATATTTTCACTCCAATGGTTTTAAAAAACTGTTTGGGATTATTAGCTACATGACCAATCGGCTCAAATTTAACATGAACCGCGAGACATCGAACCTGGAACGCTGAACCCGGAACCTTTGAACCAATAATGTCAGAAAAAGCAGATATCATTTTCTTGGGCGTTTAGCCAGATCTATTTTGTCCAAAGCGATCCCTGACGATCTCATCCATGTCACGTTTCCGATGGCATGCTGCCCGATGACCCGGCCGGACAGATTCGAGCAGCGGTTCTTCCTTCAAGCAGCGATCAATCGCAAAGGGGCAGCGGGTGTGGAATCGGCATCCAGCCGGTGGATTAATCGGACTGGGGACATCTCCGACAAGAATGATACGCTGTCGCCTACCCTTTAATTCAGGGATCGGAATCGCCGACAACAGGGCGTGGGTGTATGGATGGACAGGCTTTGCAAAAATATCTTTGGTATCAGCAATTTCAACAATTTTCCCAAGGTACATCACAGCTACCCGTTGGCTGATGTATCTGACCACCAGCAAGTGATGGGTGACAAACATGAAGGTCAGATGAAGGGTTTGCTGGAGGGATTTAAGCAGGTTCAGTATTTGTGACTGTACGGATACATCCAGGGCCGAGGTTGGCTCATCCAGTACAATAAACTCGGGATCGGTCGCTATCGCCCGGGCCACGGCAATCCGTTGGCGCTGTCCGCCTGAAAACTCATGGGGATACCGCAACAGGTGATCCCGGGTCAGGCCAACCAGATAAAGCAGTTCAATCACCCGCTTTTCAAGTTGTCTGCCGCCCAACCGCTCCTGGGCCGTAATCGGCTCGGCAATAATATTTTTAACCAGCATTCTCGGGTTGAGGGAAGTGGTCGGGTCCTGGAATACCATTTGAAGTTTGCTGCGAATCCCCAATCTTTTCAAAGCCGACTTCTTCGTCCCGGCGATGTCGACGGGCTGGGCCGCTGGGCCGCCCTTTCCGTGATAAAACACCTGCCCTCCGGTGGGATCGTGCAGGCGGACAATGGCCTTGCCGGTTGTGGTCTTGCCGCAACCGGATTCTCCCACCACTCCCAGGCACTCACCGCGGTATATATCCAGATCAATACCGTCCAGCGCCTTGACAGTCCCAACCTCATGACGCAAAACCCCTCCCAGAATCGGG
The DNA here is from genome assembly GCA_049669725.1 of Desulfobacterales bacterium. Taxonomy (GTDB): domain Bacteria; phylum Desulfobacterota; class Desulfobacteria; order Desulfobacterales; family JAFDCJ01; genus JAFDCJ01. Next base: position 4,970 of record JBATKU010000258.1, on the reverse strand, counting down.
AAATATTTTTTAAGGTCTCTTAACTCCAGGATTTTATCCATTTTTATTTTATTCTCACCACGGAAATTCACTGAGTTACACTGAACAAACATTAACAATTGTTATAAAAAGATACCTTCCGCGATATTCCGTGTTGTTCCGTGTCTATCCGTGGTTAACTCTCTCCTTGTCAGCTGTCATCTGTCTTCTGCCTTCTGTCATCTGCTCCACCCAATAACAGGCCACCAGGTGGTCCTTGGTTATTGCCTTCATCTCCGGAAATGCTTCCCGGCAAACCCCCATCGCATGCGGACAACGCGGGTGAAACCGACATCCGGGCGGCGGTGTCACCAGATTGGGCACATTGCCTTCAATACTTTTCAGTTCTTCTTCCATTGTAAACTTGGGGACCGCTTCCAGCAGAGCACGGGTATAGGGATGCAAAGGATTCTCAAATACTTCTTCAACATCCGCAACTTCGCACAGGTTACCGGCATACATCACGCCCACCCGGTCACAGGTTTCAGCCACCACACCCAGGTCGTGGGTGATCAACAAAATCGAAGATATCACTTCTTCTTTAAGCCGCCGGAGAAGATCTATAATCTGGGCCTGAATTGTTACATCCAGGTTTGAAGTGGCTTCATCGGCAATAAGTAAAGTCGGATTACAGGCCAGTGCGATGGCAATAACGATCCGCTGCTTCATCCCACCGGACAAATTATGAGGGTGTTGATTAACCACCTGCTCCGCATTGGGGATACCCAGTTTGTCGATGATTTCAATTGAGCGCCGGTGCGCTTCTTTTTTGAAGCGCTTTTGCCAGAGTTTAAGCAGCGGAAGTTTATCAAGAATGCGAAGACGAATGTCACCGGGATTGTCAGCAGCGATTTGGTAAAGGGCCTGCAACAATCTTTTGAACGGGGTTCGCGACTTCTCCAGTCTTGCCAGTATTTCGGCGCTCATCTCCTTTTTCTGATGAATCAGAAAACTCTCACTGACCTGTTCGCCAATACTCATGGTGGGATTCAGGGCCGCATTCGGCTCCTGGAAAATCATAGAAATACGATCTCCCCGCAGACTCTCCATATAAGTTTCGGATTGTTCAAGCAGATCGATACCATCCAGCCGGTCGCTTTCATCCAGATAGACAATAACCTTACCGCCTTCGATCCGCCCGGGCTCTTGAATGATACGCATGATGGAGCGAACGGTAACGCTCTTGCCGCAACCCGATTCGCCCACCAGCCCAAAGGTAGACCCGTGATCCACCACCAGGCTCACCTTGTTAAGAGCCTTCACCACCCCTTCATAGGTGTAAAAGTTGGTAACCAGATCAACCGTTTCCAGCAGCTTCGTCATTTCGTTAACCATTATTTTTCACCACAGGCACAGAGAACCCGGAGAAATTCATTTTCTTGATTTCTCTGTGCCTCGCGCGAAGCGGGTGGTGCATATTCAAATTATCTTCTTCGGACTTTGGGATCAAAGGCATCCCTCAAGGCATCACCGATCAAATTCCATGCCAGCACAAACAGCACAATACAACCACCGGGAATCACAATGGCATACCAGAATTTCAACGGATCATCCGGCGGCCCTACAATGTAATTTCTCGCCAGGGCCACCATCTGCCCCCAATCGGCAAATCCTTTGGACTCTCCCAAACCCACAAAACTCATAAAAGAGGCGGTGATCACCATGGATCCCATATCCATAGACGCCATAATCAGCACCGGGTAAATGGCATTGGGCAAAATATGGCGCAAAATAATTTTGGCGTCAGAAACACCCATGATTTTGGCGGCCTGCACAAAATCCTGATCCCGAAAAGTAAGAATTTCAGCGCGGATGACCCGCACATACCAGCGCCACCCCACCATGGCGAGAGCAATCATAATTTTATCCAGCCCTCGGCCAAAGGCCACCACAATGGCCATCGCCAGAACCAGCGTCGGTATGGCCCACATGACGTCCGTGATGCGCATCAGGATTTCATCGATGATCCCACCAAAATATCCGGCGATGGCACCCAGGGTCACACCGACCAGACCGGCAATGCAAACAACAAAAAGCCCTACTTTAAAGGCCGTGCGGGTTCCCCAGACCACACCGTAAAAGATGTCGTACTGCCCCGAGGTGGTGCCAAAGATATATTTCTCACTGGGCGGTTTAGGTGTGGGAGAAAAGCCCTTATGGGGCATCAAATAGGGATTATGGGCATATTGGGGAGGCGCGATATAAGGTGCCCAAACGGCCATCGCCGCAAAAAACAACAGCAGGGTGAATCCGATAATGGCCGCCGGATTCCTGAAAATTCGATACAATGTAAATTTAAGTTCCCGCAATCGCGGATGGGGTTGGGGCATAAATTGACCTATCGTTTTCTATCGAAAATTTTGATCTTAAATTTTGGAATTGCGCTACAATGATTTAAAATTCGAATATCTAAACCCGAAATCCGAAACAATTTCAAAATCCGAATATTCAAAATTCCAAACAAAAGCGTGCCAGAAATCTGGATTTATGTTTGGGTCATTAATATTTTGGTTATTCGAATTTGTTTAGAGTTTCGATATTCGAATTTCGGATTTGATTGACCCTTTCGGATAAATGCATTAACGATTAAGAATCGCCAGATATAGTTTTAATTATAAAGCTAGTTTAAGCGAATCCGAGGATCAATGTACGCATACAAAATATCCAAGGTCAGATTCGTGAGGACAAATACAACTCCCATAAACAGGCAAATACACATGAGCACGGGCATATCCAGCTGCACCGCCGATTCTGCCAACCACCAGCCGATGCCGTGACGGTTATAGACCAACTCCACGGCAATGCTGCCTTCCATGGACATGGCGATCAGCTGGGCGGCTACGGTAATGACGGGAAGCAGGGCATTTTTGCGTGCATGCTTAATATGAATCGTACGCTTGCCGGCACCCTTGGCCTTGGCGGTAATCACATAGTCTTTTGAAAGCTCTTCAATCATACCCGAACGCATGACCCGCATGTTCAAAGCCACGACGACAATCACATAGGTCAAAACAGGCAAAACCAGATGGGCGAGGGCATCGAGGGTGATTTCCAAATGGCCGTTGAGGATGCCGTCAATGGTATACATTCCGGTATAGCGGGTAAACTTATCCGGATTGTCTAAAATGAACATACTCAACTGGTCGCTGATAACCCCCGGAGTAAAAATTTGGAAATAGCCATAGAAAATCATCAGTAACACCAGGGCAAATAAAAAAGTAGGCAGCGACCAGCCTACAATGGCTAGTATTCGGGTAATATGGTCGACCCATTTATCGCGGTGGATTCCCGCTACCGTCCCCAGCCAGATGCCAAAGAACAGCACAATCGGCGCTGCAAATAAGTTCATCTCCAGGGTAACGGGGAAATAGGTCCAGAACGCTTCCCACACCGGCCGCGAGGCAACCAGCGACCAACCCATATTGCCTTTGAAAACCTCGTTCATCCATCGGAAATACTGAATATAGAAGGGATCATCGAGACCAAATTGTTTGATGATTTTAGGTATATCCTTGGCCTGCTGGGGGGAGGAAACATAGGTGGCCGCCCGTCGTTCCGGGCTGAAGGTCATCAGGATACCGAAAAGAAGTGCGGACACGCCAAAAAGAACAACAATCAGCAGCAATAATCTTCGAGTGATAAAGGCCAGCATAAAAAGATTGAGATATTATTATATGGTGTGTGGTTAAATAAAATTGCCCTAATTTGCTGGTTTAATAGCAATTATTGGGTGGTAACCCTCAATGTCGGTGGTCGGTTGTTAATGGTCCGTGACTGAACATAGGCTTTCAAACTCGACAACCATCACTCAAAGCGCAACTGACAACGGGCCACTGACATTTTGAGTTGTTGCCAAAAAGGTACCTGATTTTTTTTAACCTTTTAGGCTAGATTCACTTTTTCCAGATCCTTTTTAATATCTCATTGTCATCCGTAAACATGGCATTCGGAACGAAGCCGTGCACGTAGTCTCGATAAGCCCGCACGGCTATCTGCTGATAGAGCGGAACACCGATGGCATCCTGATACCATATATTCTGCAATTTGGAGTAAATTTTGCGGCGTTTATCAGGATCGACATTTTCAATACCGGCATCACAGAACTTATCAATTTCTTCGTTTTTCAATGCCATGAATCGCCCGTAATACCCGTTTGAATGCATAAACGGATAAACAAAGTTGTGCGGATCAGCATAATCGGCACCCCAGCCGCTTAAAAAAAGCGGGTACTGAAAACTGCGAATCTGGACGATATAGTCTTTCCATTCCACATTGCGCACATCGATCCTGAATTTCGGATTGATGGACATAATGTTCTCAGCCAGCATATGGGCGGCAGCCTCCCGCATATCATTGCCGGTGTTATGGGTAATGATCATTTTAAAGCCATTTTCCCAGACCTGGCCACCCCAGGCTTTCTTCAAGTATTCGGCTGACTTTCGCAGGTCGAAGTCATATACACGAACATCCTCATGATAGGGCAAACCTTCCACATTGGGGCTGCTGGGCATAATGACCAGGCCGTGAAAAACATCCTGTTTATAAGTCTCGCGATCAAAGGCGTGCAAAAAGGCCTTGCGGACGTTAATATCTGAAAAAAAATCAGGAGGGATACCATTGCCGTCCAGCTTGCCGCTGCCGATATTCGGATTGCCGGTGGGATTGATTTGGCGGCAGAACATAGCGGCTGTGAAGCCCAGTTGGGGAACTTCGTAAAGGCGGAGTTTATCCATAGCTCTCACTTCCGGCACGTAAGTGGTGTCCACCACCACCCTATCCGCATCGCCGTTTTGCAGCATGAGCTTGCGGGTACTCCATTCCTTCACATACTTGACGATCGCAGTTTTTATCTTGGGCTTGGGTCCCCAGTAGCCGTTAAAACGCTCAAAGACAAACTGGTTGGCGGGTTCCCATCGTTTCATCTTAAATGGTCCGGAGCCGTTTTCGATTTT
>JBATKU010000257.1:0-4357 GCA_049669725.1 Desulfobacterales bacterium | reverse complement strand
GGGATAGAGATTTGTCCAATACTGTTTAGTTCTTGGATAAGTTGGGATCTGGCATTACGGTCCAAAGGATAGCTCTGAAAAACAATCTCGATCTTTCCATTCGATGCCACCCCAAAAAGACGTAACTGTTTCCCCTCTATATCCCGCGTCGGGTAGAAGGTCCCTATCTTGGCACCCGCGCCCCATTGAATCTGGGTTTCTTTTGACACGTACCAATCTAGAATCGCCCGGGCGATATCGACTAGGCGAGCCTGTTCGCCAATTGTTAACCTTTTGGACTTAAAAATGTATGGCACTGCCTCAAAACGCAAGCATGACATTGTACGTCAGTTCGGTGGCATCCCAATCGATTACCGTAATCAGAACTTTCTTGAATTTATTCGCAAGGAAATGCCGGATGGAGTTGATGCTGCATTCGACCCAATGGGTGGGGCGAATCTTCGCCGTTCTTATCAAACTGTAAGAAAAAATGGTCGTATAATCAGCTATGGCTTTGCTGGGAAAAAATTTGGCGGTCTCGGACGGATGGTTTTTGGAGTACTATTGATGTCCTTATTGAATATATTGCCCGACGGCAAACGGGTTCGCCTGTGCGCAACCCCTGGCGAGGTTAAGAAAGATAACCCTTGGTACAGGGAGACGCTTACCGAGCTTCTATCAATGCTTTCAGACCGTGAAATTCAGCCGGTTGTTGGTGCACGTATACCGCTCGTTGAGGTACAACGCGCACATCGATTAATGGAAGAAGGTAGTGTTTGTGGAAAAGTCGTTCTGCTAAATGAAGCGTAAGGTCGTCCAATAAAATCGTGGAGAAAAATACAATTTACGCTCGCTTAAATTCAACCCCGTATGCACGCTGTTATAATTTCAGATACCTCCTACAATGAACGAAACCGCTACGCGGTAGTTTTTTCTCAGAATTTGCCACATCTTTGAGGTTTAAGACTTATTTTCATTATTGTGTCATTTTTTTTTAAATTTTTATACTCGATCATTGAAATTTTGGCTTTTCTTTGTTTTAAAAATATGCGATGTTACCTACTGTAATTATGATGAAAAAGAGAGGGTGGATACTTTACCCATATAGCATATTTCATGCCAAAATTGTTCGACGGCTTCGTTCATCGCCGTTTTATCAATAATCCCGCTCCGGAACACCTCAATCTGATTTTCTGACACAGCCAGTGCTTGATCGTAAAGTTCTGGCTTTTTTTTCGGCGGGACTATGGATAAAACACTTGTTAATTATCTGATATTTTGCGAAAGTTGTGTTCATGGCACTGCGGGCACAAGCAAAGCAATAGATCACTTTTTGGTATAAATCGAATGCCGGAACCATTTCTGATTGTTTTCAAGATGTGGTACTCAACACAATACGGCATTTTTTATTAAACCCTTAATGAAATACAACTACTGTTAGATGTGAGTGATTTTTTCCGAGGATAAGATATGCAAATTTTCATGGAAGGTATATTATGACAGCACCAAAATGGCTTGCCGATCTGGATTGGGAGAGCGTAGCTACCGAGGCGCTCGAAATATTCCAGACACTCCTTAGAATCGACACGCAGAATCCTCCTGGAAATGAGAAGGAGGCCTGTGATGCCATCTCAAAGATACTTGATGGCGAAGGTATCCCCTTTGAGGTATTTGATGTGGGCCCTGGGCGGGCCAACCTTGTCGCTCGCATTCCTGGCACCGGTGAGTCCGAGCCGGTTCTCATCTCTAGCCACCTTGATGTGGTTCCTGCTGCCGCAGAAGAGTGGACCCACCCACCTTTCGGCGCCGATATCGCTGACGGGTATGTATGGGGGCGTGGTGCCATCGATATGAAGAACATGACGGCCATGGAGCTATCGTGTTTTCTATCGGCGTCACGCCACGGAAATGGCCAACATAAAAGCGATCTGGTTTTGGCGGCGGTTGCTGATGAAGAGGCAGGATGCGAACTGGGCTCACTGTGGCTGGCTAAGAACCACCCAGAGAAGGTGAAGGCCCGGTACGCAATTGGGGAATTCGGCGGATTTACACTGCATGTTGGTAAAGCGCGGATTTGTCCTGTGCAAATCGCTGAGAAGGGCGTCTGCTGGCTGCGGGTTACGGCTCGTGGCGAGGAGGGGCACGGCGGGCTTCCGGGCAAGGATCACGCGGTGGCTCGAATTGGTAAAGCGGCGAGTCGGCTGGTGGCCACATCGACGCCGCTTCATGTGACACCGGTGATGGCGCAGAATATCGGGACCATTGCTGACACACAGCCCTTCCCAAACTCTTTTTTGTTCCGACAGGTTCTCAACCCACTCATGAGCGATCTTGTAATAGAGAAGGTGCTTCCAGACAAAAACGTCGCCCGCACTCTCTTCGCTCTTCTCCACAATACGGCTAACCCTACTATCATTCGGGCTGGTTCCATCATCAATGCGGTTCCGGCATCGGCTGTTATGGAGGTGGACGGTAGGACGCTTCCCGGACAAACTCCCGAGGACCTAATCCGCGAGGTAAAAAAAATCATTGGGCCGGATTTCGAGATCGACGTCATTCGGTCCATGCCGCCAGTAGAGGGAAACCCAAACGATCCGATCTTCGACATAATCCGAGCGGTTCTCAAGAAGCTGGATCCTGCTCTGGTAATGGTCCCAAATATGATCTGGGGCTTCACTGATGCTAAGGCGTGGTCTTCACTGGGCGCTACCTGCATTGGATTTGCTCCGGTGAATTTGGGTCCAGAGACACCGTTTAATACCTTGATGCATCGGGTTGACGAACGCGTTCCAGTGGAAGGTTTCAAGCAGGGTGTCCGAACACTTATTGAGGTCGTTTCCCGTATCATAGCGTAGAAACCGCAGCCTTTTTCGTCAGATATGGTCGATAAACATTCGCCGAAAACAAGGACCCTAATCGGCATGTATCTGCTATATAGCAAAGCGTTTTGCGCCACTAAAAATTCAGTGATATAAGCATTGTATCTGTAAAAGTAGCAAAGTTGTGATTCTGGCAAGATATGTCAATCCAAAGATGCCGCCTGTAATTACTACATAGTAGTACTTATTAATTTTTCTTGACATTAGAATATCTAAAGAATAATTAAAAGGCAAAAGTTTCATCTCTTAATCACCATCTACTCATGAATCTGACCGGTATCAACCATCTGCGCTTCTGATTCTACTATCTCTCTCAATTACAAGTTTTCAAAACCTCTACCGAAAATGATTCTTGGTTCCAACTAACATTGTCTTGGCAATATGGTGAAGTTACGATGGAGAACCCCCTCAAATTGTGCCTACCTCGCTCCTGACAGGGTTGTTTACCCGTTGGGAGTCTAAGCAATTCTGATTTTCAATCGTTGCCGGGTTAAAGCCAGAAAAAGATAGGCCAAGTAGCAGGCATACTAACTACTTTAAATTAAATAAGGAGAACATCCCATAGTTAAGGATAACCCCGGCACAAACAGTTGTTACTGACGTAGTTTATCGACTTTTGTGACGTTTCGTTGACCTTCTCACTATGTCCTACTTTTAGTAGTTTCATTCTAAAAGTATGATTTCAAATAAATCTTTGACGATATGACCATTTTGGGGAGGAATTTGCGATGAAATTTTACACAAGAATTTTATTAGTTCAAAAAATTATATTGGCTATTGGTTTGTTTGTATTTATCGGCTTAATTGTTATACCCGTAATAGCATCAGACCGCTTTGTTAACAATGGCGATGGTACCGTTACCGACACCAAGACTGGCCTGGTATGGGCAGCAAAGGACAATGGGGAGCACATAAACTGGAGGGATGCCAGTTCTTATTGTCAAAGTTTCAGTGGTGGCGGCAACACAGACTGGCGCATGCCAAAATTGGAAGAACTCAAAACTCTTTATGATCCTGTAATTCAAAACGATCGTGGTTACCATATTACTCCACTTGTAGGCATTACAGCCGAAAGCTGTTGGGCTTCAGAAACTCGTGGCGAGGAAGCTGCCCGCTTTAATTATACTTATGGGCAAGAGTATTGGCTGCGCAAAACTCACTCAGGCGTCGGTAGGGTCTTACCAGTGCGGAGTGGCAATTAAGCAAACCGATTCCTAAAATTTGGTGATATATCCAATTTGTCAGTTGCAGCCCTCGCTACTGGGGCTGTAACTGTTTTTTTTTACACATCACAATTGAATTCTGTCTTATCAAACTGCACTATTGCCAACTGATCACACTATCTGATGAACCTGTGGTAGCTATTGATCGGCACTTTTGTAATCTTCAAAAACATTTGATATACAAATCATATCTGTAATTTGCCCAAATTGCAGATCATGGCAAGATGTCACAGGTTTCGTCAGACTCTAAATTTTTTGTCGTACAGCATATACATA
>JBATKU010000256.1:0-17240 GCA_049669725.1 Desulfobacterales bacterium | reverse complement strand
GAGCTTTGCCCGGTGGACGCCATTCTTGTGCTACCAGTAAACTCAAAACGAACTGAATCAGAAATGAAGGAGAAATCCCCAAAATGAATGAGGTGGCTGATCGAGTAAAAAAAGAGCTTTTGTCATGCGCCCGACGCGCGTACACCATTGGATTGCAAACAGGCAACGGCGGCAACCTGAGCGTGCGGGTGCCGGACACCGATTTGATCATTATCAAGGGCAGCGGGTATTCTTTCGGTGAGACCACCATGGATAATCTCGTAACGGTCAACATGCAGGGGGAAATCATTGACGGTCCCGGTAAACCGTCCATGGAAATCCGAACCCATCGCGCCATTTATCGAACGATGCCGCATGTGTATGGAATATTTCACTGCCATTCACCCTGGGCCACCGCCTATGCCGAAGACCACCGGGAGATTCCCGCCATGACCTTTCACGCCGAGGCAAAAATGGGGGCAGTCCCGGTCCTCAATGTAGCCGGCCATGGTGATGAAGCCGTGGAGCAGGCCGTCGAATCCTTGCTTAGAAACGCTCCCGGTCTTCAGGCCTTTGTCCAGGCCCGTCACGGCATTTTTGCCATGTCAGCAACGATCACCCAGGCTGAACATGATGCCGAGCTGGTGGAAGAAACAGCCCAAATTGCTTTTCTGGTGGAGCTAAGAAGAAAATGACGAAAAAAATTGCGGTGGTCGGTACGCTAGACACGAAGGAAATGGAAATTCGGTTTGTCAAAGGGCTGATTGAAGGCAAAGGACATGTGCCGGTTGTCATCGATTGCGGTCTTTTGAAGGAGCCTTCTTTGGTCCCTGCCGTCTCCCGGCATGAGGTCGCCCGGGCTGCCGGCACCACCATTGAAGCCATCCTGGCCACCGGCGATAAAAACCATGCCATTGGCACCATGACCCGTGGAACGGTGCAGGTGACCCAAAACCTGTATGCCAAAGGAGAACTGGATGGAATTCTATCTCTCGGCGGCGTGCAGGGTACCGTAATCGGTACCACCGTCATGCAAGCCCTGCCGTTCGGCATACCAAAGGTCATGATTTCGGCTGTGGCCAACGGACAGGCGACCTTCGGCCCCTTTGTCGGCATCCGGGATATTACCATTTTGCATTCCGTCGCGGATTTGCTCGGGCTCAATGATATCACCCGTCGGGTGCTGGCCGAGGGTGCGGGCGCGGTGGTGGGGATGGTTGAAATGGATTATCGCACCGACGACACATCCAAACCGGCGGTAGCGCTCACATCGGCCGGAGTCACCACTCCCTGTGCCAACCGGGCCCGGGAATTGCTGGAATCCCTGGGATACGAGGTAATCGCGTTTCATTGTAACGGCATCGGCGCCCAGGCCATGGAGGAATTGGCGGATACCGGAAAGCTGGTCGGCATCTTTGATTCAAGCCCGCATGATATTACGGATTTCCTGTTTGGCGGAATTATGCCGGCCACCCCAGAACGATTGCATGCCAGCTGCCGCAGAGGAGTCCCCCAGGTAATCGCTCCCGGCTGCGCCGACATCGTCCTTTACGGCCCGGTTGAAAATATTCCGCCTGAGATTTTAAAGCGCAAATATGTGGTCCACAACCCCATTCACACCCATGTGAAAGCCAACTATGAGGAAATGTTGGCACTCGGTCGTTTTATCTCCGGGCGTGTGAGTCAATCAAAGGGCTACGCCACGGTTTTAGTTCCCCAGCGAGGATTCAGCCAGCTCAATTGTGTCGGCGGCCCCATTTATGAACCCGAATCGGATCGCGGGTTTCTGGAAGGCCTAAAAGAAGGATTCCAGCAGGCACCTTCGCCGAAGGCAACCATCAAGGTGCTGGATATGCATATCAATGATCCTGAATTTGCCGACGCAGCGGTAGATGAGTTGCATGGGCTTATTCAAAAAGTTAAATAGAAAGAAGAAGACCGCCATGCAAAATAGTGAATCCAACGGATTTTTTTCAGATCGATCCAGATTGGATATGGAAGACTATGTCGTATTCGACTATTCCTTTGAATCGTTTATAGATCCTGAAGAAGCAGCGGCGCATCTCTGCCAGGAACAGTCCACCGCCCAATGGAAACGGCCGGGGATCGATGAGGATCTGCGGGGACAGTTTGGCGCCAAAGTCATCGAGCTTGAGGTTGAGAAAATTCTCGAAAAACCAACCTTGATGCTTCCATCTACGCCGGATCAAAAATCCTATGCCTGTCGGGTCAAAATTGCCCACCCCCATGGAAACTTCGGCCCCAAGCTGCCCAATCTTTTGACGGCCGCCTGTGGCGAGGGGGCCTTTTATTCACCCGGCATCTCTTTGATTAAATTGCTCGATATGGAGTTTCCCGACAGTTATTTGCAAACGTTCGAGGGTCCCCAGTTCGGCATTCAGGGGGTGCGGGACATGTTGGATGTGCACAATCGGCCGATTTTTTTCGGCGTCATTAAACCCAATATCGGATTGCCGCCGGAACCGTTTGCCGAACTGGCCCGCGAAAGCTGGCTGGGCGGTTTGGATATCGCCAAAGATGATGAAATGCTGGGGGATGTGGCCTGGTCGACCCTGGACGAACGGAGCGCCAGAGTCGGAAAAGCCCGTCGGGAGTGCGAAAAGATCACCGGCCGGCCCAAGATTTATCTTGCCAATATTACGGATGAAGTGGACCGTCTCATCCATTTGCATGATGTGGCTGTTAAAAATGGTGCCAATGCGTTGATGCTCAATGCAATGACAGTGGGATTAAGCGCGGTGCGCATGCTGCGAAAACATGCCCGGGTGCCTCTGGTGGCTCATTTTGATTTCATTGCACCGTTTACCCGGATACCCAATTTCGGGGTGGACAACAAATTAATGACCAAGCTGCAGCGATTGGTCGGGTTTGATGCCATCATTTTAGCCGGTTTCGGGGCCCGAATGAAAACCTCCGATGATGAAGTTTTTGAAAATGTAGCAGAATGTTTAAAGCCTGCCGGTCATATTAAACCCGCTCTACCGGTACCGGCCGGCAGCCAATGGGCCGCGACCACCGCTGAACTTTATGAAAGATTGCAAACCATTGATTTCGGCATTGTTCCGGGAAGGGGCGTATTCGGTCACCCCATGGGACCGCGGGCGGGTGCCGCCAGTTTGGTCCAGGGCTGGGAGGCCCATGACAAGGGCATTGCACTCGAAGAATACGCCCAAAGCCACCCGGAATTAAAGGCTGCCATGGAGGAATTTGGATCGTGAAACGATTAACTTCCCCTACGGGTATACTTCCTGCTCAAAATGGGTGGGATCGTGGGTGACCATGATGTAATCCCCGCGCCGGATGACATCTTCCATGCTGTGCCACAGTTCCAAAACATTGTAAAATCGCCCGGGGGGATAAAACGGCCAACCGCTTTCTTCATCAGGTTCCAGGTTCTCCCGCAGGAAGAATAAATCCCCGGCTAAAATGTAAACCCCTTTTTCGGTCTGCACCGAGACCGCCATGTGCCCCGGGCTGTGTCCGGGCGTTTGAAAGGCACGGATCCCCTCCACGATCTCTTCTTCATCTTTGATGAGATTGAAATGACAACCCTCCCAGTGGCATCCGATTCCCAGCGAAGGTATCTCATATGATTTGGCATAAAAGGGAATCGGGTTGAGGGCAAATTGGTATTCTCTCTCACTCACAAAATTCCTGGCTCTGGTAAATTTTTTCATGTTGGCGCAGTGATCCCAGTGTAGATGCGTAAAAATAATAAATTCGATTTCATCCAGGCCGATCCCCAAACGTGCCATGTGCTCGTGAATGGCCTGCCCCGGGTCCTGGCGCCCGTCATGGTGATATTTTAGAGACCGCTCGGTATCACTCATGCCGGTGTCGACCAGAATTTTCCGTCCGCCCCCTTCGATTAAGAAAGCAAATACGGGGTGTTCAATGATCTGGCCGTGTCCCCGACGAAAAGTGCTGTACCATCCTTTATCCAATAGTTGATACCCGGTGCAAAGCGGCCGTATGGTGTAGTTTATCATGGCTAACATTATCTCCTTTGTTTTTTTATAGCGGCACCCCGAAGCCTGGCGTGAAACTGAAATTGGCCAGAACAGCGAACCGCAGAATGTCGAAGGGTGGTTTCGCTATGCTCAATCTTTTTAAAAATAGACAGGATACATTTCTTCGACATTCGACATTCATTATTCGATATTCGATATTTATCCGCCTCTGGAGGATTCGCTTTTGCAGGGTTTCTTATTCGACTACACTGTCCACGTTTCAGGCCAGCGGTCCGCCTCCGGCGGAACACCTAAAACCCGTTCTAAGCTAGTCCACAATCAACCCTATCCTGCCCAGGTTTTTTCCCTCTTTTAACACCGCGAGCGCTTCATTGGCTTGATCAAAGGGAAAGGTTTGGGTTACCACCGGCTTAATCTTACCATTTTCAATGAGTCTAATAAGTTCTGACAGTTCGGCCTTGGGAATGAAGCGGCACCCGATGATGTTGTATTCGCTATAATGCATGAGCATGGTATCCAGCGCAAACGGGTTGCCGGGCGCATATCCTACCAGGATAAGTTTACCGCCGCTTTTCAGGGCCGGCAGAGACCAGCTCAGGGTCTCAGGGGATCCGACGACCTCGATGACCGCATGGACGCCACGACCGTCGGTTAGCTCCTTAATAGCTTGCGGGGCTTCTGCCGGTAGAAAGGTCTGATCGGCACCAAACTGCCGGGCAAGATCCAGGGCTTGCGAATCCATGTCCACCACAAACACATTGGCGCCGCAGAGCTTAGCGATTTGAACCGCGTGGATTCCAAGCCCCCCTGCCCCGACAATCAGCACATCCTGCCCCGGTTTTACGCCGGCCAGGCCCGTGATGGCGTGGTAGGAAGTCCCGATCGCGTCAGCCACGATAGCCATCTCATGGGCTGGAAGACGCTGATCGAAGGGACAAAAGTTGTGAGCCGGAATTCGCAGAAATTCGCTGAAGCCGCCATCCAGTTCGAATCCGATTCGCTTCAAATTGACACATAGATTGCCCCGGCCGATAAGACAGGGCTCACATTCACGACAGGTAACATAGGGGTAAACAATCCCGACATCACCCGCTTTGACACCGGAAACATGATCGCCAACTTCTGTCACCTCGCCGACCACCTCATGACCCAGCACGTGGGGCAAGGTAACGATCGGAGGCGGAATGGCGCCCTTGATGATTTTTATATCGGTCTGGCAAATTCCGAGTGCTTTGACTTTTAAGAGAATTTCATCCTGCTGGACCCGGGGGATATCTCTTTGGGCCACTTCCAGCGGACGGTTATATTCGTTCAAAACCATGACTTTCATGCCGGTTAACCTCCATTTATCTGATTAGCCCGAACCACTCAAATCAATTCAGCTTCCTGGGCTGCATTTTTAATGCTGCTTTGATCGGACGCTTGCAGGGGAAGCAACGGCAGGCGTGGTCCCCCCCCGAAATAACCGCCGAGTTCCATGGCATATTTCACACCGGCAACACCTGATTTCCCGGATACGGCTTGGTTGAGTCGGAAGAGCCTGGAATGCTGCTGACGGGCCCCTTTGACATCCCCTGCGATGTATTTTTGGTAAAGTTCGCAGCAGGGTTCAGGAAAGGCATTGGCAAGTGATATGACACCGCCTGAAGCACCCAATGATAACCCGATAAAAAGGGTGTTCATGGTTCCCGCCAGAACATCAAAATTATCCCCGCATACCTCGAGATAACCGGCGATTCCCGATGGAGAGGTATCCTTCATGCCGCCAATGTTCGGATGTTGGGCAATCTTTTCAACGACCCGGGTGGATAAGGTCATCCCGGTGAACCCGGGCGCATTATATGCGAAAACGGGGATCGTCACCGCTTCGGCCACCTCCGTGAAATAGCCGATCAAGGCGTCATCGGTCAGAGTCTTTTTGAAATAGCCGGGGGTCAGCAGTGAGACAATATCGGCCCCCATGGCTTCGGCCTGTTTTGAAAAAGCAATGGTTTGACGGGTGGACTCGTAACCGGCACCGACCATGACGATCTGATGATCGGCCTTGCCCTGCAAAACAACTTCGAGGATTTTTAGTTTCTCATCCTCGGTGAGGCTTTTATTTTCTCCATTGCTGCCCAGAACCAGGAGACCGTTTAAAGACGTTTGGCTGTATTTTGTTATATTCTCTTCCAAATGCCGATAGGCAATTTCTTCATCGATAAAAGGGGTGGTGATCGGTGCAAATACCCCATGGACCCGCTTCGCCATTTATTTACCTCCATTCATAAGCTTTAAATTAATTCATCTGTCGCCACAACATCCACCCCCGTACCGGATACATTCGCAAGGATGACCTCTCCGATCTTAATCGGCGGCTTTATCCGAATGGTGGACAACGCTTCCATGACACGAAACAAGAGATCCTTAGGGATTGCTTCCCGGGTGCGAACCGGCAGTCTTTTGATCGGGGATTTTTCGACGACCACCGTGGACGTCAAAATCCGCCGGGGTTGGATATACTCCTGTTTAATATAGTCCCGGCCCTTTTTGCAGATCCGGCCCTCAATTTTGATGTTGCCGTCTTCTTTCCAGACAGTGGTGACACACCCTTTGGGACAGGTTATGCATATCAGTTCTTGCAAATGGCTCATCGGCTATCGTTCCTGGCACGTGACATCCAGCCGGTTTAGACCGGGCTTGATATCACTGAAAATTTTCCCGGGAAGTCGAACTCGAATCATTTCGCTCGGGCGGGCATAGGGAAATCTTTTTTCAAAAATTTCGCCGACATGCAGCGTCAATTTCTGCATGGGGCGTTTGACCCGTATGGAAAGCATCACCGGCCGCAATCCGCTGATGGTTTGCGGCACAACCTGCCCGATGGTTGAATCTCCTTTTAAGGCAATTCGCTGTTTACCACCGGGCATCTTACCTTTGATCCGATAATGGGCTCCCCGGGCAGCGATTTCGCCTTCGGTAGAGACGTCATCGACGAAATCATTGACATGCAGTACATTACCGCACGAAAAAATCCCCTTCACGCCGGTTTCTAATAATTCGTTTACATAAGGACCGCCGGTATGCGGGTCGATGGAAATTCCAGCTTTGCGGGTTAACTCATTTTCAGGTACCAGCCCCACCGACAGCAGTAAGGTATCACATGCCATTTGGACTGCAGTACCAGCCATCGGATTCCAATCGGCATCCACCTCAACGATGGTGACGCCTTCCACCCGTTTATCGCCATGGATCTCGGAAACCGTATGACCCAACAGCAAGGGAATATTAAAGTCATGCAGGCACTGGACCTCATTTCGTATGAGCCCGCTGGTATAGGGCTGAATTTCGGCCACTGCTTTGACTTTAGCGCCTTCAAGGGTCAGGCGCCGGGCCATGATCATGCCGACATCGCCGGAGCCCTGGATTACAATGTTTTCGCCCGGCATAAAACCTTCAATGTTAACGAGTCGTTGGGCCTGGCCGGCAGTAAAAATTCCCGCGGGCCGCGTCCCCGCAATTCCAATCGCGCCGCGGGGTCTTTCACGGCAGCCCATAGCAAGGATGATCGATTTACACCTAAATTTTCTCAGACCGCTCTGTTCACTCACCGCAATAAGGGTCCTGTCTTTTTCAATCTCCAACACCATGGTATTCAATTCGATATCGACGTCATGGGTGCCGGCCATTTTGATGCAGCGGTTGGCATATTCAGGTCCAGTTAATTCTTCTTTGAATTTTTCGATACCAAAACCATTATGGATACACTGGGGCAGAATCCCCCCCGGACGTTGGTCCCTCTCAAATACAACCAGATCTTTGATTCCGGTTTGCTTCGCCTTCACGGCCGCCGCCAGGCCGGCCGGTCCGGAACCGATAATGGCCAGATCAAGATGAGATACAGTTAACATGGTTATCCGCTTAATGTTAAATTTGTTGCTTCAGTCACACAAAACACCAAACACGTATTGAATTCGATTTATTACGAATTCATTACTTTTGATATTTGGTATGAACCAGGCCCGTTTTTGGTAACCTCGGTGGGCGCTATCCCCAATTGCTTGATAAGCTGCTCCAATACGAACGTTCCGCAGAATCCTCCCTGGCATCGTCCCATGCCTGCCCGGGTGAGATGCTTAACAGCATCCATCGTACTCGCCCCGCAGCGGATGGCCTCTCGAATTTCTGCCTCTGTAACCTGTTCACAGCGACACAGAATGTGACCGTGTTTCGGATTCTCGGCCACCATCTGCTCTCGCTGTTCAACAGAAGCACATTCAAAACGGGGCCACCTGCGGTGCCGCAGTCGTGCGGTCTTTTTTTTGGCGGTTTTAAAACCGGCATCTCCAAGAAGTTTGATCACATAATCGGCGATACCGGGCGCCGCACTCAAACCCGGAGCTCCGACGATGATATGGATGACATGTGGTTCCTGTTCCGACGGGGCAATATAAAAGTCACCCTCGGAGCTCATCGTATGAGTCGCCAGGATGCCGGCAAAACTGGTAATAATATCCGCCTCGGATAATGCCGGAATCAGCATTTGGCCTAATTTTAAGGTCTCCCGGATGCCCTCACGGCTCACCCTGGTATCCGTTTTGTTCTCAGCCTTCGCATAATGGACGCCCACAATCAAATTACCGTGAACGGTGGGCGCAATATCCAGGCTATGAGGTGCACCGGAGGTTCCAAAAATCATGTGACGCGCCAGATGAGACACTGATTTATCAAAGATCAGCATGGTTCCCTTGCGCAGAATCAGGCGTATATCACCGTCGCCTGCCATGTGTGCAATTTCATCGGCATACAAACCGGCCGCATTGATCACATATTTGGCCGAGAGAATTCCCCCGGACGTATCAATCAAAAAGGCGCCGTTCTCTTTCTTGGTGATGTTCCTGACAGCGGTTTGTAAATATAACTGAGCCCCATTTTGGACGGCATGCGCCACCAGGGCACGCCCCCATTGCGGTGGATGAATCACCCCCAGGCCTTTGGCACGTAGCCCGGCCACGGCGTTTGGGGTGATATGCGCTTCGAGCTCTCTGATTTTCTGCGGCCCAATGAGCTCAAAGCCTTTGGCGCCGTTGGCTTCTCCCCGGAATTGGGCTTCTTTTAAGAGGCTCACCTGCGCCGGCGCCAGGGCCAGCCAAAGTTCGTCTACCTCGCGGTAATCGACATCCAGTTCTCCGGCTAACTTTTTGAAACGTTCAGGGGCATTTATGCACAGTTTGCCCTTTAACGATCCCGGGGGACAAACATCAGGCAAATGGATTTGGGATAAGCTGGCTTTAGAAACCCCGAACCCGGGAAACATTTCTTTTTCAACAATGGCGAAACGCCCCTTGAGCCTGGAAAGTTCCCTGACAATCATGGCACCGACGATACCGGCGCCGATAACAACGGCATCGAAATCTCCTAACTGACAGGACCTGTCATTGGCAGCCGTTGCCAATTTTATTCCGGGCCCTTTTTGTAGGGGATGCCCGGTGCAAACACATTATAAAGGAGGATGTCTTCTTCAACGTTGCGGATGGCATGGGTGGTGTTGCGCGGCACCTGGACGATCATTCCCGCTTCAGCCGGAAATTCACCGATCCCGTCGATAAACATGGTTGCTTTACCCTCGAGAATATAAATCAGGTCCGGCTGATCCGGATGCACGTGATCGGGCAGCGTTACCCCTTTATTGAGTCTTATCTGCATCACCGTGATCGGTGAGTCATCCTTTTCTTTCGTATAGATCCATTTAATTTTACCGTCGTCGGTCATGAAGTGGGATTCCCACTCTACCTCTGATTCTTTCTTGTAGGGCGCCGTCATGATTCTCTCCTTTCATCCAAATAAAATTATGCCCTCAATTTATTACAAAAAAACGCAGACACTACTTCAACCCATGGCGATGTCTGCGTTATTTTCATACCGGCCTGATTGCTTTAAATTATTCTTCAAACCCAAACGCCCGGCCTTTGACACCATAAAGACCGGTGGGTCTAAACAGGATGACGACAAACATCACCATGAAGGGTCCCACGAAGGCCAACGGGCCATAGATGGTTCCCCCAACCGACATGACCTGCCCCATGATCAAGGCCGAAACAAGCGTTCCTTTGATGCTGCCAAGTCCGCCTAAAATAACGGTGATAAAAGCAAACAGAAGCATTTCGAAGCCCATGTAGGGGGTAACGCCCACCAGTGGTGCGTTGAGGGCACCGCCAAAGCCGGCCAGACCGCTGGCCACCACAAAGGTAATGGTAAAAATCCTGCGGATATTGATCCCCAGGCCTTGGACCTGTTCCGGATTTTCGATACCGGCCCGGATGGCTTTGCCGACGATGGTTTTATTCAGTAACAAATAAATCAAGACATAGACCGCCATACTGATGACAAACACCATCACCCGGTAAAGCGGTACCTGGGCACCCAAAATCGGCATCATGACGCGAAAAGGCATGCCGACAGGTTTGCTGGCAAGTCCGAAAATGTACTGGATGAGTCCAATTCCGATCATGAAGACACTGAACGTGACGACCATGGTGAACATTAATTCTTTGCCGTATACCCTGCGCAATAGCTGGGTTTCTACCAGATACCCGACACCGGCGGCCACAAGGGTCCCACAGATTACTCCCAGTAAAAAACTGCCTGTGGCTGAAACCAGGGCAAAGGTCAAATAGGCACCAAAGGTATAATAAACCATTTGCTCCATGTTGATGATTCGCATCAGGCCAAAACCAATGGAAATCCCGATGGATACCAGAAACAGAATACCGCTGACACAAAGCCCGAAGATGACCGCGGAAATGTATAACTCAAACATGTTAGGTCCCTCTTATTCGCTTTTTACTCTAGCTTTTAGGCTGTTGGGCCGCCTCGCTGGCTGCAGCGTCTCCTTGTTTGCCAAACCTGCCTCTGATTTTCGAACCGATTGTCTGAATGGTCCCCCACACACCACCTTCAAAATAAAAGCAGACAATAATCGTCAGAACCCCAACCGCCAACTCCCAGCGGGTCATAATATTGCTGACAAGGTCTTTGATCCCAAGAAACGCCAAGGTTCCAAAGAATGGTCCGTAAACACTGCCGGGTCCGCCCAACAAGGTGGCGACGAGTACCTCCGCCGCCCGGGCGGGTTCGGTAATGCTGGGGTTGACAAATCCATAATTGATGGCATACAGCGAGCCGGCCAAGGCCGCTAATACACACATCATGGTATAGCCCAGCCACCTTAATTTGAAGGTGTCGTAGCCTAAAAATTTCATCTTACTTTCACTGGCTTTCATCCCCCGAAAGGCCGCCCCGAGGGTGGATCGATCCAGCCAGGTATAAAAGATCATCACGATTAAAAGAACGATCATGGTAAACCAAAACACATCTCCGGGCATCTTGAGATTCAAAAAGGGTGTTTCATGCATGCGCGCACGATACCAGAGGCCGTCATCACCCCGGGTAATGGGCAACATGACCTTTTCCACCATAAACAGCCCCATGGCACAGGTGGCGGCGTTGATGAGCGCATAGTAATCTCCCCGCAGCCGGATATAAACCGGACCGAGGATCAACCCGGTCACCAGCCCCGCCAGGATGGCCAGGCTGATGGCGATAAAAATATTGTGGCCGATATGCGCCAGATAGATAGCGGCGGCATAGGCACCTATTCCCAAATAAAACGGCTGACCAAACGAAACCATCCCCATGTAGCCATAGAGAATGTCATTGGCAATGATATAAATGCCAAAGGTGCTGACTTCAAATAGAAATGTCATTTTATTCGGGAACATATATCTGGCAGCCACCAGCAGGGCGATTAAGATTAGCGGCCCGCGAACGTATCTTGAAAAATGATTCATCTTCCCCCCTCAACCTTGGGACAGCAATCGATCGGTGAATTATGATTACAGATATTTTTCAAACGCAAGGTCCTCAATTTCCTGCTTGTCTCTTATTTCGGCCACGATTTTACCCTCTTTCATGGCATAGACGCGATCAGCAACCTCCGCCGTTAAGGGCAGATTCTGTTCGATGATGACCAGGGTGGTTTGCTCACTGATCTTTTTAAATACCCCTTTGAGATCGTCAATCACATGGGGTGCCAGGCCTTCGGTGGGCTCATCCATCAAAACCAAACCCGGTTGCCCCAGCAAAGATTGGGCCATCAGGAGCATTTGACGCTCACCGCCGCTCAAATTGCCCCCTTTGCGGTCCATCAAGGTCTTTAATTTGGGAAAATGAACCAGGACGCGATCCCAATCATAATCCTTAGTGGCATAGCTGCCCAGTTCGAGGTTTTCCTTTACGGAAAGATCCGCAAACACATGTTTATCCTGTTGAATATATTTGAGCCCTCGAACGGCAACGTCATAAGCGGGCAGATGGCCGATGTTCTGTCCCCGGAAGGTTATCGCCCCCGAGTCTTGCTTTAAAAAGCCGGCAATGGTCCGGAACAGAGTTGTTTTGCCGGCCCCGTTACGTCCCACAACGACAACCACCTCGCCTTCTTGGATTTCAATAGCGACATCGAAAAGGACATGCAAGGTCTGGTAGGAGACATTGAGATCCTTCACTTTTAGCAATGCTTCGTTCATCATCAGTAACCTGCCTTGATTATGTATCCAGTTTCCAATAACATTGTCGAACTTGGGGGTCACTGAGCGTTGCTTGGCTCTCTCCGCAGGCGATGATTTCGCCCTCATGCATCACCGCGAGCCGATCGACAAACTGCTCGAGTTTGGAAACCTTGTGTTCGATTACCAGAATGGTTTTGTCATGGGTATATTTCTGCAACACCTCCACGACCTCATCGATTTCCTGGTCCCCGAGCCCCGCGAAGGGTTCATCGAAGATAATGACTTCAGGATCCGATGCGAAGGCCATGGCGATCTCCAGCCTTTTTTTGCTGCCTAAGGGCAGACTGGCCACCGTTTCATCGCGAAGGTGATCCAACTCGAGCATGGCAAGGGCCTCTTCGGCATTTTGCTTGATCACTTTGCGCCGCAAACTGCTGACAAACATACGAAATGTGAAGGCTTTCTCTTCCTGTTTGCGAAAATAGGCAAGTCCCAGGTTCTCATAGACACTTAAATTATCGAAAACATGAACCAGTTGAAATGTTCGGGTGATGCCGAGGGCAACTCGCTTGGCCGGTGAAAAATCCGTGACGTCAGTGCCATGATAAAAAACCCGCCCTTCGTCAGGTGGATAAAATCCGCTGAGCAGATTGATAAAGGTTGTTTTACCGGCACCGTTGGGACCGATGATTCCGAGGGTCTCTTTATCTTCCAGCGCGAAATCAACACTATTGATCGCAACAAAATCTCCGAATTTCTTGGTGACGCCCTGGGTCGTCAGCACTGGCTGATTGTCCATGTTAAACCTCTTTGAATATAAGGGCTGCAATTAAATGCAGTCATTGTTTCGGAGGCTGTAAAGCCTCCGAAACAATGACACAGAGATGAAGGTTTGCAATTAATAGCCAAGATCTTTCAACGGCGGTAATGCTTTGTCACCACCGTAAGCACCGAGAATTTCAAAGACATCATATTTGTCTTTTTTGGCACTGGCCGCCTTGCCTTTGACAAAGAAGGCCAGATATTTGCCTTCCAGTTGATGATCTTCCCGGAACTTGGCATCGCCCTTGACGGTGTTAAAGGACTTGGTACCCAGCACCTGACCGATTTTTTTTGAATCAACGCTGCCCGCTTTTTCAACGGCCTGCAGCAGGACATCCACGGCTGTGTATGCCAGCACTGCATAGGCATCCGGCGGGAACCCGTATTTTTTCATGTGCTCATCGCGCAAAGCCTTGCCCCGCATTCCCAGATCCTTGTCGAATCCGCCAATGTCGTAGTAATAATAGGTCAGGGCATAGAGCTCGGCTGCTGCTTCGGGCGGTATCCCCATGGCGACTTCATAGGCGGTCCAGCCGTTGACCAGCAGGCTGGTCTTGTGGAGTCCCATATCATAGGCCGTTTTGATGCAGGCCACTGCATCGCCGCCGAACATATTGGTGATAAAGGCATCCGGTTTGGCGGCCAGGGCCTTGTTGATCACCGCCGAATAGTCCGGTGCACCTTTGGGCAGTTGTTCGACGCCAACCACCTTGCCGCCGAATTCTTTCAGGCCGTCTTCAAACCCTTGCAGGGTGACTGTCCCCCATGAATCGGGGCGTATCTGCCAGAAAAACGTCTTTTTGCCCAGCCCGTTGACCAGCGCATCTGCCAACAGATAGCCGATGCTCCAGGGAGTAAAGGCCACCGAGTAAGTCGCGACTGCCGGGTTGCCTTTTTTAAAGGCATCCAAGGCCGGCACGCAGCCCGGGATATAGGGGGTTCCCGTAATTTTACACTCTTCATTCAAAGCGGCAGACATGGGGTTGTAGACACTGCCGCTGACAGCATGCGCCCCCCCCTCAACCGCCTCCCGGAAACGACGTACGCCGACGTCGAGTTTCATCTCATCGTCTGCGACGGAAAGTTTAATTGGAATCTTACCCCACGGCATGTTCAACCCACCGGCGTTATTGCGCTGTTCGACCAGCAGTTCCACTGCCAGCTTTTGGGTATTGGCCACGTGGGCCAAAGGCCCGCTAAGGCTGCTGATAAAGCTTAATTTAAATACCTTGGGCTCTTTGTCTTTGGCCAGGGCTCCGGTGGCGCTGAACGCAAAAATAAGTGCAAATATGGCCAATATGGTAATGATCCTTTTCATCCTGCAGTCCTCCTTATTATGGGTTGGATGTTGAAGGAAAATGTCCGCAAACGGACGAATCAATAGTCAATGTGCTTTCCAGTCACCTCCTTTCCCATATGTGTCCAATGAACCACAATGATGTTTGTTAGGATGTTCGCAAACAGACAACATGGTATCAACCTATGTGGTTTGCATCTCCGCTTGATTTCGTCTCAGAGTTCTAAAAGACAAACAGCGGTGTTTTCATCGGTAACCAGGACATTTAAAAGCCGCCCCTTGAGGGCACCCAGGATGGCTTCGACTTTTTCCTGCCCGAAAGCGATACAGATCTTGTGTTTTATGTTGCGAAGCTCATCGAGATTTAGCCCGATGGTGCGGTCATCCAATTCATCCCAGCAATTTTGGCCTTCGGCGTTGAAGGACCGTCCGCATATTTGGCCGACTGCGCCGGCTTTCTTCAGTTTGACCGTATCGCCGTCTTCTAAAAACCCGGATTTCCAGAGCAGACCGTCCTTGCCGATCATCCCGACCCCGAAAAGCACGAGATCAGCCTTGCGAGCAATTTTAAGCGTTTCCCTGATCTTGTTTTCTTTAAAAAGTGTATCCCGGATGCCGCCGTTCCTGACAATCACCGGCGCCGGAATGACCAGGGCTTTGGCCCCCAGTTTCTGACCGAGCATCATGGTCAGCATGTTATTATCGGTACCCTCGATGGTTCCCAGCCCACCTCCGATCTGGACCAGGGTTAAATTGCCCACATCAATCGGTTTTAAATTGGTAACCACCCGGGAAACGGTGCGACCCCAGGTCACACCGAAAATACGGTAATGGCCGACAATTTGTCTGAGATAGTTGGCCGCCGCCCTGGCCACCTGGTCTGCGGCAGACGTGTCATTGAATTCATTGATCCTGACAACGATCGCCTGCTCGAAGCTGAATTTATTGGCCAGTTTGATCTCAATATCCGTTAAAACATCCTGGGGATAATTAATTGTAATCGTGACATATCCCTTGGTCTTAGCCTCCTTTAAGGTCCGGCTTATTTTAAACCGGCTGACCCGGAATAGCTTGGAAATTTCTTCCTGGGTCATTTCCTCCTGGTAATAGAGGTAGGCGATCTTTAAAATATCTCGTTCGTTGAACTCACGCATGGTATCTTTGCAACCTTAGAGAGCGGATTGCAGCTCCTGCACGGATTGTTTGCTTACCTGAAGGATCAGCTTGATGTCCGTGCAAAACCCGATCATTCGCATTCCCCGCTCTATCCAGTACCTGGCTTTGTCCACCGAACCCGTATGGATACCGGGGATAACGTTGTTTTTTTCCGCCACTTTGATGACATGGGTGATAGCCTCTTCGACGGCAGGATCACCCGTCTTTCCGGGGATTCCTAAAGAAGCCGCTAAATCCGACGGCCCGACAAAGGCGGCATCAATGCCCGGCACGGAAAGAAGATCGGCCAGATTTTCAATGGCATCTCGATGTTCGATTTGCAGGGCAACCAGGATTTCCTCGTTTAATTGCCCCATGGTTTCCAGCGTGTTGCCACTTTCGAAAAAGGTGTGTTGTCGCGCAAGGGCCATTCCGCGCGATCCCAACGGTTGATAGCGGGACCATCGGACGACATTTTCAACATCTTGACGGGTTTGGATTTGCGGTACCAGAAGGCCCGATGCCCCGATATCCAGGGGTCGGGATAGATATTCAGCTGATTTGCGGCTGGAGGGTCTGACGATGATAGGAATGTCAGCCGCGCGTGCCGCCATTACCATGTCACTGACCGTTTCGAGGGAAAAAGACGAATGCTCCAAATCGATGAAAAAGTAATCAAATCCGGCCCGGGCAAATAGGACCGCCAGCCCCGGACTGCGGATTTCGGATACCATGGGACCGAAAACCACTTTGCCCTCTTTTAAAGCCCTTTTCATACGATTTTTGTAAACCACGTCGATGGATCTCCCTGTTGTGGTTCTGACACTAACTGAAGAATCTCCCTCCATTAATGTCCAGTGTGACACCGGTCATATAGCTGGCTTCATCCGTGCAAAGAAAAATAACGCCCGCGGCCACCTCCTCCGGCGTGCTTAGCCGCCGTAAGGGAATCTGTGATATAATTTTTTCTTTATATTCTTCCGGCCTGGAATTCCACAAATTGACCGTACGCTGGCTGGCCAGGGTAATGGTGGGGGCAATGGCATTTACAAAAATACCCTCCGGACCCAATTCGTGGGCCAGATGTCGGGTCAGTCCAATCACGCCGGCTTTGGCCGCTGTATAATGACACCCGGCCAATGAACCCAGCCAGCGCCCCGCCAGGGCCGAGATGTTGACGATTTTGCCACCCTGTCCCTGTTCTCTGAATTGATCCACCAACACCTGGCAGCACAAAAAGGTTCCTTTTAAGTTGATATCCAATACCTTATCCCAGGATACCTCATCGATTTCATTAAGTATATGGGGGGTATGCAAAGCACCGCCGGCAACATTGACAAGAATGTCCACGCGTCCGAAGGTATTGACAGTTTTTGCTACCGCTGCTTCAATGCTCGTCCGTTGGCACACATCAACGACAGCACCCATGGCAGAATCCGGAGCCTCCAG
>JBATKU010000255.1:0-1973 GCA_049669725.1 Desulfobacterales bacterium | reverse complement strand
AACATCACACCGGATGACCATGTCGCCGTGGTTCACATTCACAATCTCGAAATTCATCCCGGAAGACGCAGTGTCCTGGCCAATGGCATTCCGGTTGATTTAACGTTTACCGAATTTCAGGTACTTTATATTCTGGCCAGGAGACCGGGCTGGGTATTTACCCGCGGCCAAATCGTGGATGCCGTGCGCGGTGGTGATTATCCAGTAACCGATCGCAGTGTCGATGTACAAATCGTAGGTCTGCGTAAAAAACTGGGCTCTTGCGGGAAATACATTGAAACCGTCAGGGGCGTCGGATACCGATTTCGGGAGAATCCATGAAGAAAAGAAAAAGATTGATATGGCAGATTTTCCCTTCTTTCCTATTGATCACCCTCCTTTCCCTTCTGGCTGTCAGCTGGTACGCATCAAATGCGATGCGTCATTTTTTTTTAGATCAGACCGCAGATGATCTAAATGTCAGAGCAATTCTATTGGAAAAGCAAGTCATCGCTCTTAATGCCCCTCTGGATCCGCCGACAGTTGATTCGATATGCAAGGCTATCGGCGGCCAGTCTGCAACCCGCTTTACGATTATACTGCCCTCCGGAAAGGTTATTGGGGACTCCCAGGAAACACCGCGTCTGATGGACAACCATGCCAAACGGCCGGAAATCGCCAAAGCGTTGAGCGGTGATATCGGATCTTCCATAAGATACAGTGACACCTTGTTGCAGCATATGATGTATGTGGCGAGACCTCTAAAGAAAAATGGTACGATTCAGGCAGTGATTCGAGCGTCGATACCGATTACATCGGTTGATCAGGAGCTTCGGTCGATCCAACTTAAAATTGCTTTAGGAGGCTTCCTGATTGCCATGTTTGCCACCGGTATCAGCTTGTTGATTTCCCGCCGTATTACACGTCCTATCGTAGCGATGAAAAAAAGTGCCGATCACTTCGCCAGCGGCAAATTCAATCATCGCTTAACTGCGCCAGACTCTGAAGAAATGGCTGGCCTGGCTGAAGCACTCAATCAAATGGCCTCTCAACTGGACAATCGCATCAAAACCATTATCAACCAACGGAATGAACTCAAGACCGTGCTCTCCAGCATGATAGAAGGCGTTGTTGCGGTTGATAACAGAGAACGGATCATATCTATGAATCAGGCTGCATCTGAATTGTTTGAGTGCGATCCTGACAGAGGACAGGGGCAGGATATTGGCGAAGTTGTCCGCAACCTGCCGTTACAGCAGTTTATCCGCAAGGCTATTACCTCCAGAGAGCCGGACGAAGATGATATCGTTTTATACCAAAACGGTGAAAGGACATTGAATCTAAGAAGCTCTCCGTTGCTGGATTCCGGCAGGGAACATATCGGCACCCTGGTTGTCATCAACGATGTCACCCGGCTGCGTCATTTAGAAAACATGCGCAAAGACTTCGTTGCCAATGTTTCCCATGAAATAAAAACCCCCCTGACAGCCATCAAAGGATTTGTGGAAACCCTGCACCAGGGAAACGTGGAATCGCCTGATGAAACCGATCGCTTTTTGGGCATCGTTAATAAACATGTGGACCGCTTAAGCTCAATCATCGAGGACCTGCTTTCACTTTCAAGAATTGAGCAAGAAGATGAGTGTAACGCCGTTCAACTCGAAACTGGATACATAAAGGATGTTTTTCAGTCTGCTTTTCAGATATGCCAACCCAAAGCCGAAGAAAAAAATATTGATGTTCGTTTTGACAGCGACCAGAGTATCACTGCTAACTTTGACCCAACCCTTCTCGAGCAGGCCATTGTCAATCTGCTGGACAATGCCATAAAGTACAGTGATCCGAACAGCATTATTCACGTGAATGCTATCCAGGATGATTCCGAAGTTATCATCAGCGTCA
This sequence comes from Desulfobacterales bacterium, assembly GCA_049669725.1. GTDB lineage: Bacteria > Desulfobacterota > Desulfobacteria > Desulfobacterales > JAFDCJ01 > JAFDCJ01. Next base: position 92 of record JBATKU010000255.1, on the reverse strand, counting down.
AAGATCAAGGGAGCGGAATTGCCCAAAAGCACCTGCCGCGATTATTTGAACGATTCTATCGAGTCGATAAGGCCCGCAGTCGTAAATTGGGA
>JBATKU010000254.1:0-3710 GCA_049669725.1 Desulfobacterales bacterium | reverse complement strand
GACTATTGGATTATTATCTGCACCCGAGGAAGCTTGCCGTAACCTTCACCACCTTCCGCAAAAAAAACCGGTTTGACCAAAACCGTGCCTTTTTTTTGCAATCTGTAATTATTAAGAAGGATTTTTATCTGTGGAGAGGGTAGCCATTAATTTCTTTATGGCACTATCTGACAGAAAGGTTGATGCGAAACTCTTATTTCCGCTCCTATTGTGACAAAATAATTTATGTATGTTCAATCGAATTCAGCATATCACAGATTCAAAGTAACCCGCTGAAATGATGATATCACAATATCCCTTTCTTCCGGTTTTACCTCAATAAATAATTCCTTAAGAGTATTGATATGTAGGAGGCATCAAAACTTTTCAGAAGAAAAAGAGTTACAGCAAAATGGGACTGCCGTTTGCCGACCTCGTATGAAGGTCGGCAAACAGCAATAGCGTGTATCAGAGATTTTAGGTATAATGTTAATGCATGTCGGGCTGTGAACCAGGCACGCCGCCACCGAAATCGACCGGCATGGCATAGTAGGTTTTCTGCCACTTTTCTTTGGAGATTGGCTCGAACAGGCTCTCAGCCGGTTCAAAACGTATTGGCTGACCGGGATTTACTCCTTTCAGAGGTTCCTGGTCTTTCATGACTATTATCCCGTTAACGAGCACGTGAGGAATTCCTGTAGACGGAAGCGTACCTTTTTCATAGGTCGAATTGTCGGTTACGGTTTTAGGATCGAAAATGGTGATATCGGCCACCATACCTTTCTGCATGCGGCCACGCACCTGCATGGCTTTTAAGCCCATATTGCCCAGAGGCTTGGCATAATTGTAACTGGTCATGGATACGGCTTGCATCAAAGGAATATTGTTTTCCCTGGCAATGCGAAGCACTCTGGCAAAAGACCCGGAAAAACGCGGATGGGTGTTGGGAAGATCTTCGTATGGGGTGTCCCAGGTCAGATTATCGTCGGGGAATAATGGCATGCCGTCACTACCAATGGCAACGCCAGGCATTTTGATCCAATCAACAATTGCCGATTTAGGGATCTTGTAAACAAGCACAACACGCGTTGGTTCTTTTTTGAGCATCTCCTCACGTGTTTTCTGGGTGTAAAATTCTCCGGTTGCGACATCTTGAATCGTGTCTTCGTATTTGTTGCCCAGGGCCTTTACCCAAACTTCGGGTTCGAGAAACACGGCATTCAAAGCAGTGGAACCCGCGGCGTATGGATAGATCTCACCCCATACATTGTAGCCTTTTTCACTCATCCTCGTCAAAAGCTCATGCACCAGATTGTATCCTGGATTATTGAAATGGGCGGCTATGGCTGGCGATCCCAAAGCGGCGGCATTGGCCAGCATTTCCTGGATACCATTGACCTCACCCACATCATCACCGGGCGTATAACGGAAATGCATGTCAATACTGCGACCATATAGTCCGCTTAGCTTTTGCAGTTCGAATACCTCGCGGGCCGATACCCCTTCTCGCATGTATCCAAGGGTAGAACCTATTCCAATTCCTCCCTGCTGTAAGCCTTCGTCAATAAGGGCAAGGATCTGGTTGCCCTGTTCCAGGGTGGGCCTGGTCTTTGACCAACCCTGTTTGACACGAGACTCTATAGCATCGGGAGTGTAGAGGTATTTCCAATCTTTAAAGCCATCAAGTATCTCAGCCCGGGCAAATTCATGGGCTATGTCATTGAGCTAAATGACATCATTGATGCGTTTAATGCAGTCGAAAAAGACCCGGACATTGATGGCACCATCTGGCAGAGCGACGATATTCTGGGATGGCTGTATGAGAGTTACAATAATGCAAAGAAACAGGAACACAAAGCCAGTAAGAAAAAAACTGAATATGACAAGGTGTCTTTACAGTCCCAGGTATATACACCCCGATGGGTGGTCAAATTTCTGGTGGATAATTCCCTTGGCAAACTTTACCTGGAGATGTATCCGGATTCTGAAATTAAGAATAAGTATAAAATTGCCAATGCACCGGAAAATAGGGTTCGGGACACAAAGCCTCTACATGAAGTCACCATCATCGACCCTGCTGTGGGTTCTGGTAAAAATATCGCACCTCTTCAGAAAAAAGGGATCATTGCATATGATGTATTAAACAAAGGGCAATTAGAGAAATACTTAAACGCGGATTGGTAAATAAAGATGATCGATAAATGGTTTGCAGAGGATATCGAAAATATCCTTAAAAATAAAAACAGGATCGTTATTACATCCGGGGTTAATAACGCTCAATTTTTATACACACTGACCAAAGAATCGCGGATATTGGCATTTTTGATGTTGCTGTTTAGCAATTGCGCCCAGTACTTATCCTTTTTGGAATCAAGCCGAACACTCACTTTGTCAATGATCTTGAACCTGCCCGTATCTCTGATTCTTGAATGGATCAGGTCGCTTTCTTCGGGGTTAAGCAATCTTTTTGGCCCGATAATGGTTGATCCTGCATTCTATGTTTTTGAAAAAAGCATTTATACTAACGAAAAATCCTGGTTTGTTTCATTGGATCAATATACACGGACGCCGCAGGAAAAATACAAAAAGGATTATACATTAAATGCATTAGATAATTATATTTTAGGAAATAATGATAAAAACAGCTATTCTCTTCATCAATCAAAATTAAAAATTATTGATGCATGGCCATTTATTTATTGGATTTCTGATGAATTTAGAAAGAAATTCAAAGAAATAAGTTTAAATAGTGTTGTTCAGGTATGCTCTGGTTTAACCGGATATTGATTCAGTTTCTTGATAAATGGTTTGTCAGTTTTAAAGATTACAGCGAGAATCAGACAAAGCTTCTTGATGAATTAATTACTTCAAAAACAAAATGCGCAGTAATTGTCGGTGACGGGATTTCATATGATATTGCCCGTGATGTATCGGAGCAAATAAAGGGCCGATATAAGGTGGATAACGGGTACAGGTTGGCGGACTTGCTCGATGCGATGGTGTTCGAATTCATCCATGAGGCGATGGTCACATGTTATCAGCGAGATCCGAATGCGTCGATCCAGGACATTCATGACCTGTCTCTCGGAAATATCCACAAATTTAACAAAAAAGTAAAAAAGGCCAACCGGGAACTGCTCAAGCATTCCCAGCATGTAAGTGTTCATAAAACCATCAAATTTCACTCGTACAAGACCACTTTCCGTTACGTTAACAGGATTGATGCCTATGAAAAGGATGTCCTCCGGTTCGGAGAGGCCAAGGCAAAAAGAATGCACCCGGTGATAAAGGCAAAGGTCAAGCCCACGCGCCCGCTTGAGCGGGTGGAGATGGATCACTCGTTCCTGCCTTTTTACGTCATTGATGGTGAAACTTTCTTGCCATTGGGGAGTGTCTGGTTCACCGCCGCCCTTGATTCTGCAACAGGGTCGGTGGGGGGCTTTCACCTTGCATTCGAAGACCCAAGCTATCAGTCAAATCCAGAGGAATGAATTGGTGTACTTTCTGCGATCTCAAAATACTCCCATTCCATTTTGACCAATTTGGCAGTTCAGAAACTGCCCATCCGACGATGAGCGTCGTCACATCCCTTTCTTTCTCCATTTCATTTATAGCCAATTGTGGACGGGTATAAATTCGCAAATCGGTAATGCTAAATTCAATCTGCTTGATAAAATTTCTTAGTTTTAGAAAGAGTGACATAACCTGTGCTTCATTTGCACCAGGTGCAT
>JBATKU010000253.1:0-1939 GCA_049669725.1 Desulfobacterales bacterium | reverse complement strand
CTGCACGACAGATTAAACCTGGTGGGTTTAAAGGATACGCCCAAAGGTGATATTGCCCTCCTCACCCAGAGCGGCAACATGGCGCTGACGTTGATCACTGAAGCAAAAATCAAAAGCCGCAAGGGGTTTTCCTATTATGTTGGCGTCGGCAACGAAGCGGATATCAAATTTCACGAATATCTAGAATTTTTCAGGCAGGACCCGAAGACCAGGGCTATTTTGATGTATGTGGAGGGATTGCGCTGCGGCCGCGATTTTCTGCAACAGGCCCAGAAGACCACGCTTGAAAAACCCATTATTCTGCTTAAAAGCGGACGCTCTACAACCGGTAAAAAGTCGGCCGGCTCTCACACCGGCGCTCTGGCCGGGATCTCAGAGGTCGCCAGGATCGCGTTCAAACGCGCCGGTATAATTGTTATTGAAAACTCCGACGAACTGTTTCCGGCGGCCGAAACGCTGTCAAGCCTGCCACCGATTAAGAACAACAAAGTTGCGATTCTGGCTGATGGCGGCGGACATGCCACCATTGCCGCAGATCTTCTCACTGACCTGGGTGTCGAAATTCCCGAGTTGAGCACCAAAACCCAGGCGAATTTGAGAAAAATCCTGCCCGAAGCCGCCTCCGTGCCGAATCCGGTAGATGTGGCCGGCGGCACCGATGCGGATCCATCGGTTTTTGCCGACTGTGCCGACGTTATTCTAAAAGATCCCAATGTCGGCGGTCTTTTGATTGTGGGGCTGTTTGGCGGATACGGCATCCGCTTTGCCGAAAGCCTGTCCTTGATGGAAGAAGATGCGGCTCACAGAATGGGAAAAATGATAAAAAAGCGGCACAAGCCGATCATCCTCCACAGCCTGTATACTTCCGAAAAGCCCCATGCCCTGGAGCTTTTGCGATATTATGACATTCCGGTTTTCGACTCCCTGGATGTCGCCTCGAAATGCATCGGTGTGCTGGCCGAGTATGGAAATTATCTCACCGAATATCACACCAAGCGCACCTTTGAATTGAACTGGGGCGCAAAGGCCAAAGTCGAAGGCAAAGAAATCATCGCCACCGCGTGCAAGGACGGCCGCAATTCACTATTTGAATTGGAGGCCAAGCGACTTTTTGCACTCCATGGCGCACCCTTTTCCGGCGACCTGCTTGCCGGAACAGCCGATGAAGCCGTCCAATTAGCTAAAAAAATGGGCACCGAGGTCGTATTGAAAATCGTCTCCCCCGATATTTTGCATAAAAGTGACGCCGGGGGTGTAAGGATTAAACTGCGGACAGAGAAGGAAATCCGTCAAGGGTTTAAAGAAATCATAAAAAATGCAGCCGCGTTCAATCCGAAGGCCGATATTCGAGGGGTATTGGTGTCATCCATGGCAAATGAGGGGGTTGAAGTCATAATCGGGACCAAATATGACGATCAATTTGGTCCGATCATCATGTATGGTCTGGGCGGCATCATGGTGGAAATACTGCAAGACGTCTCCTTTCGCGTGCTGCCCATCACACCCACCAACGCCCGAAGAATGATTGAGCAGACCAAGTCATATCCCATTTTAAACGGTGCCAGGGGCAAACCGCCGCTGGACAAAAAATCCGTTCGCAGGTTACTGATGCTGTGCTCTGAAATAGTCGAGGCCTATCCGGAAATCCATGAGATGGATTTGAATCCCGTCATCGTTTATGAAAAAGGTCTCAGTATTGTGGATGCACGGGTTATTCTGAAATCAGAGGTCAGAGGACAGAAGCCAGAGGTCAGAGGATAGATGACGGAAGACAGAAGACAAAAGATACGTAATTGGGAAAAAAATTACCATGGAAGGACACGGAAAAGCACGGAATATTTAATAAACCGAATATTGCTCGATGAAAGAAATAAAATTCTGTGTAATTCCGTGAACATCCGTGGTAGAAAATTTGGCTGTACGCCGTCTTTTTTTACAA
>JBATKU010000252.1:0-19556 GCA_049669725.1 Desulfobacterales bacterium | reverse complement strand
TGGGAGGTGGGGGGCGAATTGGAGGACTCTGCCAGGGCCATGAGGAACCTGGTAAAATGGATGCTGCCGTGTTTTGGCGGCATTATATTTCTGCTGGTGTGGCAGTTTAACTCCATTAGGCGGGCCGCCATCATTATCATGACCATGCCGCTGGTCATTGTCGGATCCGTGGTCGGTCTGCTGGTGATGAAGGCCGATTTTGGTTTCATGGTCATCCTCGGGCTTTTGGCCCTGGCCGGATCCATTGTGAACAACGGTATCGTGATGATCGATAAAATTGAGGAGAACCGGCGCGAGGGGCAGACACCCTATGATGCGGTTGTCAATTCGGCCGTCAGCCGGTTCAGACCGATCCTGCTCTCGGTTTCGACCACCATGCTGGGATTCTCGCCGCTGATCATCAATCACGATCCGCTCTTTTACGGCATGGCATGCATCATGTTCTTCGGTCTGGGCATCGGCAGTTTATTCACGCTAAACTATGTGCCGGCACTTTACAGCGTCTTTTTTCGGGTTAAACTCCCCGGCAAATCCTAAAAAATGAACATCGAATCCGCCTCCGGCGGATCCAACATCGAATAATGAATTCTGTCAATTGAAAAAAAAGACTAAGCAAGCCTACTCCGCCATTTAGGCTACGAAGGCCGAGAACGAATTTACCCGTCGAAATTCTTGGTCTTTAGATCATGTCTTCAGCGTGATTCGTTTGTTTTACAATAGATAAAGCGTAGCGTCATCAATACTCGATGTTCGATGTTGGGCGTTCGATGTTCGACGTTCAATCTTTTCACTGTTCCGGGCAGGTGGAGTTTCAGGCGAGGTGTCAGATTTCAGGTGTCAGTACTCTTGTAAAAGCCTATCAAACTCTATGAAACCCGATACCTTTTTGATGAAGTTTCCTATATGAACAAACTGGTCCCTTCAGCGGCTATCCATACAGTTCCGGCCGTCTGTTGGGCAGGAAGTATCGCATTTTGTGATCCCTCACATCAGACAGATCATCTGCCTTTAAATCGGTTACCAGCATACCTTCCCGGCCGATAATTTTGTCTTTTAAAATATTGCCCGACGGCCCGATAATCACTGCCAGCCCCGGGAACTCAAGTCCTTTTTGATTCTTTCCGACCTGGTTGCAGGCCACTATGAAAACCCCGTTGTCAAAGGCCCTGGCCGTCAAGTGACGCATCCAGGAATCCAATTTTTCCGGCGGTGTCCCACGGGGTGATGCATGCGGCATGAAAATGATATCGGCACCGTCGACGGCCATGCGGGTGGAAAGTTCCGGGAAATGGGCATCATAACAAAGCTGAATGCCAAGATTGACGCCGGCTAGTTTGAACACCGGAATGTGTTCGCCGGATGAGAACAGGGCACGTTCGGGGGGAGCAATATGCAGTTTGCGATATAGCCCTGAAATTCCTGCCGGCGAGACCACCAGATGACTGGCAAAAAGACGTCCTTTTTCATCTTCTTCAGCCATCCCCGCCAGAATGATGGTTTTATTTTCTCGTGCCATTTGTTCAAGCTGCCGGCTGATGGGCCCGGGAATTGATTCGGCGATGTCTTTGATAGCCGGATCGGTGCTGTAACCGGTGACATTTAATTCCGGAAAGCAGATAAGATCCGCACCCTCTTTTTTAGCTTCTTTGACCCAGGGGAGCATCCGGTCCAGATTTTGTCGAACCTGGCCGACAGGCGAATTGAAAATTACGGCGGCAATGCGAAGATCTTTCATGGGGTCTGGTTGATTGAGTTTGTTGGATTGCGAGCCTACATATATAGGGTTTAAGGTTCTGGTTATTCGCCTCAGGGCGAAAGCCTCAAGGTTAAGAAGACAAAATCCTTGGCCTTGTGCCTTTAATTCCACATCCCAAATCGAAGAACTCGCCACCCCGCCCGCTTCGCCTGAGAGTCCGCCTTAGGAGGACGACCCGCCTGCCATGCAAGGCACGAGCGGGCATGTGGCGGGCAGGCCGCAACCCTCAGCCCGCAACACCTAACGCGTAACTCGCAACCCGCAACGCATAACCCGTCACACCTCGAATTCAGCCCGTATCTTAAACACCTTCGTGGCCGGCAAATTCAGGATATCATCAACGCCGGAATCCTCGGCAATTTTCTTCAGATTTTTTTCTATTTCATCCCTGGATGGGGCGATGAAGGTAAACCATACATTGTAGGTGTTGTCGCGCTGGTAATTATGGGTAACGCCGGGATAGCAGTTGACGATTTCAGCGAAATGGTCGACTTTATCAGCCGGAACACTGGCGGCACACAGGGTACTGACAAATCCTATTTTTCCCGGGACCAGATTTCCGCCGATACGCCGAATAATACCGTCGGCTTTCAGGCGCGCAACCCGGTCCAACACTTCTTTTTCAGTTAAATCCAATTCATCGGCCACTGTAAGCCAGGGACGCGAGGTAATTGGAAAATCCGACTGGATGCGATTCAGTATCGCACTGTCAATGTCATCAATATTGGGCATGGCATATCCTTGAAAACAATTTAATACTTATTCGTTAATTGTTAATTGATAATTGATAATAATTCGAGGCGGTTGGTAACTGTCACCGGGTACAGGTACTATTCCGTTACTAATACCAAATAACCAATTACCAATCACTTTGCTAAATTTGTAATAGGCGTATCTTGGAACTTTTTACATAAAATTTTCTGAGAAAATTTTAACATGCAGTTTCCGATTTCTAGGACCATCGAATTCACAGAAAAAAATTCCCTGCCAGGTGCCCAGCACCAATCGGCCCTTCTCGATGGCAATCAGTTCCGATGCACCTACAAGGGTCGATTTTACATGGGCCGGGGAATTGCCCTCCAGGTGACGATAATTGGCCTCCCAGGGCACCATCTGGTTTAAAACCATCAGCATATCGGATTTTACACTGGGATCAGCACTTTCATTGATGGTCACCCCGGCGGTGGTGTGCGGCACGTATACGATGCAAAGGCCTTGATCGATTCCCGATTTTTTTACAAGCTGATTTATCTCTGACGTAACATCAACCAGTTCGGTTCTCTCGCGGGTTTTAACTGTTAAAACCATCGGTCTTTCCTTTTTAGTTATCGTTTAAACTGGTATGTTGAAAACCGTTTATTTGAATTTTTACATCAGGTTTCAGGTGTCGGGTGTCAGGTTTCAGGAGTGCAGCACAGCCATACTGAAAGCTGACAGCACCATAAAGTAACAAAACGTGATAAAAGTTGAGAGCAACCTTACGGATTATTTTCACAATCCCCGGCCTGAAATAAAAAAAGCTCTGCGTGGCACGCAGAGCTTTTTTTGTAAGCAGAATTATTGATCACAGTCGCTTAATTAGACACATCCGGTCGGTTTCGGAAGGCCGGCCATTTTACAGGCCCCCTTGCCGGGCCCTGACGGGAAAAGTTCGTAAATGTGTTTCAGTTTGAAACCGGTAACCTTGGAAAGAACCCGTACCATCGGGGCGATTCCATTTTTCTCATAGTAGTCGCGCAGCACGTCGATGACTTTCTGGTGCTCATCGTTGAGTTCCTCAATACCTTCTTCCTTTTTTACCCACTGGACCCACTCTTGAGACCAGTTTTCGTAAGAATCGATAAACCCATCTTCGTCGACCGTGAATTCTTTACCCATGAACTCTACTGTTGGCATTTAATCATCCTCCTTATAATTTGGTATAATTTTACTTTCGGCCGCAGCCTGTTTGACTTCGTTTTAAAAAATCATATTTATATTATTCATTTGACAATGTCAATATGAAAATGGGCTATAAATTAAGTGTAAAGAAAGTTGAAAGGTTCGGGAAATAGGGATCCCCTTCACTGGGTCCTGATTTAATATTCTCTTGGTGTTTTATTCAGCTGTTCCAAGGTAAAAACGGGTCCGTCTTTGCAAACGAATTCCCGGCCGATATTGCATCGACCGCACATGCCGATACCGCACTTCATACGGTTTTCGAGGGACATTATAATTTTATCATGGGAGTAGCCGAGTTTGTCCAGAACGGGCTGGGTGAATTTTATCATGATGGGTGGCCCGCAAATGATGGCATAGGTATCATCACCTGCAGGGGGTGCTTTTTGCTCGGTGATAGTGGGTACAAAGCCGGTGTTGTATTTCCAGTTTGGATCATCGGTTCCATCCACTGTGATGTGCATATTGATATCATCCCGTTTTTCCCATTGGGCCAACTCATCCCAGTAAAGCAGCATCCCGGGAGTCCGCGCTCCATAAATCACATGAATATCTTTGAATTTTGAGCGGTTGGCCGGATCCAGCATATAAATAATAGAGGATCGCAGGGTGGTGAAAGCGAAACCACCGCCGATGATGACAATGTTTTTGCCTTCCAGCTCTTTCCATGGGTACCAGTTTCCCATAGGGCCGCGAATTCCCATAATATCACCGACATTCATGGAGTGCAGCCAGGAAGATACCAACCCCACCTTATTGACGGTAAACATGACAAATCCTTTTTCGGTGGGGGATGAGGCGATGCCGATCGGAATTTCACCTTTACCGGTGACGGAAAGTTCGGCAAATTGTCCGGCATTATAATCGAACTTGTTTTCATCCTCAGAATTAAGAAAAACGAATCTGAATGTTTTTAAATTCTTATCTTCGGTCTCGATGCTGATATCATCGATGCGCACCGGATAAGGCAAATATGGATTTTGCAATTTAACCCCCTGTAAACGAAAGATTTCTTTATTAGCATCCCCTGGACAATGGGTAATTAGATCACTTATTTAGATTTAATTTTTACCCTTGTAGATGGAATATTGGGTAAAACAAGGAAAGGATCTAATTTGATCCAAATTACATTAGCTAAACCCATCATTCCATCATTCCAATATTCCACTATTCCAATAGGGGCGAAGCCCCGATTTTTTATGCCGCACAGCTGTCTTTCTCGGTTCCATGGTTATTCATCAATTCGCAGACACGGCGGATATCAATATTGACGGGACAGGAGCGAACGCAGCGCCCGCATCCAACACATTGAATCCCCGCATCATATTTGTCCACATAATATTTCAGTTTGTGCATGAAGCGCTGGCGCACCCGGTGTAATTTGGTTCCCCGGGGATTATGCCCGGTGCCGTGGATTGTGAACAGTGGGAACATACAGCTGTCCCAATTGCGCATCCGTACTCCCGACATCCCATGATTTTCATCCTGGATATCGAAACACCAGCAAGTGGGACATACAAAGGTGCAGGTCCCACAGTTGATACAGGAAAAAGAGACATCCTCCCAGAAGGGTGCTTTGTAAAGTTCGACGGTATCGATTTCCGTCAACCTGTCGGTGTTCACAGAGGCGCATATTTTTGCTTCCGCTGCCTGCTTAGCGGTTTCTATCTGTTTACCGGCTTCGGCTTCATCGGCCGGCGCATCCCAGCCGGCAGCCGCTATTAATTTCTCACCCTTGTCTGTAAGAACTTTTGCCAGGAACCGGTTTTCGGTTTCCATCAGCAGGATATCCAGGCCCTCTTCATGATAGGGCCCGCAACCGGCGGTGGTACAGAAGCAGCTGCTGCACGGTGAATCGCAGGCCAGACCTACCAGGGTGGTAGATTCATAGGCTCTGATCCAATAGGGGTCCTTGTATTCGGGTGTGTCAAAATTATGCCCGACCAAGAGAAACGCTTTGGCATCACAGGGTCGGATTCCAAGGACCGCCTGGGGTGAATAGCTGTTGTCGACTTCTTTCATGATATGATGATCTTTCCGGGATTCATCCAGGGAATATTCAAACATTGTTTCTGACTGGGGATAGATAATTGCTTTGGGTGACAGACGGGTATTCAAACAATTCAGATCCGGCGCTTCGCCCTTTGCCAGTTCCTTAAAATTATGAAACTCGTCTTCTTTCACCGGTGCGAATAAGCGGTATGATTCGCCGAGTCGATCAAGTCCATCTGTCCAGTTGTCTTTAGCAATTGAAAAAATTTTCATTGCAAATGTCCTTTTCGGTCAGTTGTCTGTGGTCAGTCGTCAGTTGATCCTGCTACTGACAATGGTCTACGGACAACGGACATTTTTATTTTATAAAATCATCCGGATCTCCGGGTTTGTAAGTGTCCAGCGGTGGACGCACATCCAACGACATGCCGGCCTCCCATTCAAACAGGTCGAAACAGTCTTTTTCCAGCTTTCTGGTTAATAACCGCATATTGATACCCACCGGGCAGGCCCGCTCGCAGGCCCCGCAATCGGTGCATCTTCCGGCACAGTGAAAGGCCCTTAAAAAGTGAAATGTTTTGACATCGGTTTCATCCTGGCTTTTGCCCACCCATTGGGGTTTGGATTCGTCAGTAAAGCAAGTTGGGCAATAGCACAGCGGGCAGGCATTGCGGCAGGCATAGCAGCGGATGCAGGTTGAAAAAAGGTCCTCAAAGAATTGGTTTTTTTCCGCCGGGGACATGGCTTCTATTTTACGGAGGTCCTCGTAGCGGTCAATATCCTGTTGTTCTTCAACCGTCTCGGCGATCAATTCGTCAAATTCGACCGGATTGCGATGGATGCAGAGGGTGCAGTTTTGTTGAAGGACATCGTTCTTATTAATTACCTTTTCGAAACCGTCGCCTTTAACCGTTATATTGTTTTCATCTTCGGTGACGTCACTGATTTCGTTTTCAAACATGGAATTGATTTTACGCCTGTCAATCATTCCCTTGCAGGGCACCCCAATAATGACCAGCTGTTCTCTTTTAATTTTGTTTTCAACACAGTGGGTCACAATATTTCTGGAATCGCATCCCTTGGCGATAATGCCGATGTTTTCCTTGCGGTCGGTCAGATAATTTGCCAGATTGATGCCGCAGTTGCTGTCCCAGACCAGATTATGGGCATCCTCCGGAGTCCTGGCAAAATAAGGCTCGTTCATCATGGGAATGGTTCCTTTACGGAAACCGAGCACTGCATCCACTTTGCACTCCTTTAAGAGCCTTGCGGAAACTTCCTGTATTTTCTGGATATAACTTGTCATCTTAAGCAACCTTGGCTTTGGTTTTTACAAACGTTTGATTCGGTCCGAGAGCCTTAACGGCATCGGTAACCTCTTTGACAACGGTTACGAATTTGGTGGATTCAGCCGATGAAACCCAGGAAAATTGGATTCGACCGGGCTCGATCCCCATCATTTCCATCAAATTTTGAAACAGGGCGAATTTGCGACGGGCATAGTAATTACCTTCCAGGTAATGGCATTCGCCGGGATGTCACCCGGATACCCAGACGCCGTCAGCGCCTTCCCGCATGGCCGCCAGGAAAAATTTAGGATCCATTCGGCCGGTGCACGGAATCCGGATGACCCGGATGTTGGCCGGGTATTCCATCCGGCTGACTCCGGCAAGATCGGCGGCACCATAACTGCACCAGTTGCACAAAAAAGCTGCAATTTTCGGTTCCCACTCAGACATTGTTGTGTATCTCCTTAGTTTCGAGTTGCGAGTTTCGGGGTGCACGTTACGAGTTTCGGGTGACGCGTTGCGTGTTACGGGTTGCGCGTTCCGGGCTGTGTGATACGCGCTCCGAGTTTCGTGTTGCAGGTTGCGCGTTTCGCGTTGCAATTAGTGTAGCACTAACCCGAGTAGCTCGCTTATTTCCATTCTTTTTCAACGTATTGAATATATTTATTTATTTTTCTTCCTAATCCGTCATATCCTTCAAGAAAGAGGTGAATTTCTTTTTTAAATAACTCATGCGTATCGTTTAAAAAGTTCAGGTGAACGATGGTTTCATCGCATGAAGCATGGGCATAAATCAAGAATTTAATAAAATCGGCTTTATACTTTCTGCGTCCATAGCCCTCCACGATACAGGAGGTAATACCCTTCGATGATTTTCTAACCTGTCTTCCTTCTTCGTACTGTTCATGTTTAGGAAGTTTCAGGGTGAACTTATGTACTTTAACTGCTAAATCGTATGATAATTGATAAATCTCCAGGTCTCTATAGCTTCTCAAAACTTTCCCTTCTTACCCTGAGTACCTCGTAACTCGTAACCCGCACCCCGTAACTCGCAACACGAATCCCGCAACGCGCAACCCGCAACCCGTCAAACGGCTTCACGCAATGAAAAAATCTGTGAAAAGATCTGATCATTGTCAAAGCCTTTTAGATGAATGGCACCCGAGCGGCAGGATGCCACACATAAGCCGCAACCCTTGCACAGGACCGGGTTAATCTGGGCTTTTCCGGTCCAGGGGCCTTCCTCCACAAATGAGGGGGCAGAATACGGGCAAACCGACACGCAAACACCGCATTGGCTGCACATGGCGGGATTTGTTTCTGCAATGTTACCGCTGGTATGGATCGTTTTTTGGGCCAACAGGGTGATGGCGCGTGAGGCGGCCGCTCGACCCTGGGCGATGGATTCATCAATGGGCTTGGGATAATGGGCTAAACCGCAAAGGAAAACACCGTCCGTGGCAAATTCAACCGGCCCGAGCTTGGCATGGCGTTCCACAAAGAAGCCGTCGTCATTCAGGGATACTTTGAAGAAGTTGGCCAATTGATCATCCCTGTTGGGGATAACAGCCGTGGCAAGGGTGAGCAGATCGGTTTCAATCTCCAGCGGCCGGCCGAGGATGGGATCCATGGTATTTACCAGAAGTCGACCGTCTTTTAAAATCACTTCCGGTTTGCCGTCGAGGCTATATCTGATGAAGATGACGCCGGCCTCCCGGGCCTCTTTATAAATGTATTCCCGTTCGCCGTAGGTGCGAATATCCCGGTAGAGGACAAACACGTTCATGGCCGGGTTTAGTTTTTTTAGCTGCAGGGCGTTATCAACTGAGTGCGTGCAGCAAACCCTTGAACAATAAGGACGTTCAGGTTCCCGTGAGCCGACACATTGGATGAAAACCGCCGTGTTGATCTTTTTCAAGCCGGGGTCCTTATCAATAAATTTTCTGTCAAGCTCCAGGCTGGTCAGGATGCGTGGATCCTTGCCGTAGCTGTATTCGTCAGGCTTCAAGGGCGATGCCCCGGTGGCTATAACCGCCACTCCATGTTCAAGATTCTCCTCTTTGCCGTTTGATGATAGCGTGGCCTCGAAATTACCGACAAAACCCTCAACATTGGCTATGGTAGTGTCCAAATGGACATGGATGTTTTTATTGCCTTGCACTTCTTTGATCAGGCCGGACAATTTTTTCTGAATATCCTCACCGGTCACAGTTTGATACAGATTGAGAGCCTGGCCGCCAAACTGGGCGCTGCGTTCGATGATATGGGTTTCATAGCCCTGATTCGCGAGGCTTTTAGCTGCTGCCATTCCTGAGATACCGCCGCCGATAACCAATGCCGTTTGATTGACTTCCAGCTCGGTTTCTTTGAGGGGCTCCATCAGGGTGACTTTTGAGACGGCCATGCGTACCAGATCTTTGGCTTTTTTAGTGGCAAACGCCGGGTTGTTCTTATGGACCCATGAGTCCTGGTTGCGAATGTTGGCCATTTCAAAGAGATATTTGTTTAAGCCGGCATTGATCAATGTTTCCTGGAACAAGGGTTCGTGGGTTTTCGGTGTGCAGGCAGCCACCACGACCCGGTTTAAATTCTTTTGCTTGATGATCTGGGACATGGTTTCCTGGGTGTCCTGGGAGCAGGAATACAGATTGTCGCTGGTATATTCCACATAGGGCAGCGTCTTGGCATATTCGGCGACCGAGGGGACATCGACGACACCGGCAATGTTGATGCCGCAGCGGCAGACAAAGACACCCACCCGCGGGCGCTCATTGGTTACGTTGGTCTCCGGGATGATTTCCGGGGTTTTGGTTTCGGTATTGCGGGCCGGGCTCAGTATTTCACCGGCCGCGGCGGCGGCGGCACTGGCGTCCACAACCGACTGGGGGATATCCTTGGGCCCCTGAAAGGCGCCGCAAACATAGATACCTTTTTTGGATGTGGCCACCGGGTCGAAGGTGTCGGTCTTGCAGAAATTGCCGTCCGTCATTTCAAGGCCCAGACGGTCGGCCAGTTCGGCCGTCTCGGAGGAAGTCTGCAGCCCCACCGACAGCACGATCATGTCAAAGGTTTCCGATTCTAATTCGCCGCTTTCGCTCACATAACGCACGGAAAGATCGCCGCTGTCGCCCACCGGGTCGATGGTATGGATCCGGCTACGCAGGAAGCGGACGCCCTGTTTTTCCCGGGCGTTATCGTAAAAGCGCTCAAAATCTTTGCCATGGGTTCGCATGTCCATATAGAATATGGCACAATCCAAATCATCGCCGGCGTGCTCTTTGGCGATGACCGCTTCTTTTATGGCATACATGCAGCACACCGATGAACAGTATGAATTATCGCAGCGGTTCATATCCCTGGAACCCACACATTGAAACCAGGCAATTTTTTTAGGTTCGGTCTGATCCGAAGGCCGGACAAGGTGCCCACCGGTGGGTCCCGATGCTGACAGAAATCTTTCCATTTCCATGGAGGTGATGACATTGGGGAATTTGCTGTAGTTGTATGAATCAAATTTAGACGGATCAAAGGGTTCAAACCCGGGAGCCAGAACGATGGATCCGACGTTTAACTCGATGATTTCGTCCTGCATGGAATGATCGATGGCATCGACACCGCAAAATTCGGTGCAAATTTTGCAACCGCCGGTTTTGAAATGAATACAGGTGTCGCGGTCAATGGCCGGCGTGTTGGGAACCGCCTGGGCATAGGGCACATAGACCGGCTTGCGGCCTGACAACCCCATCTCGTATTCGGAGGGGATGGGTTCAAACTCGCGCTGGGTGACATTGGCTTTTATGGTATCCAGGGTGATGTGTCCGGTGGGGCATACCGTGGCGCAAGCACCGCAGGCAATACAGGCCTCGGTTTGAATATGAAACGGAGTGTCCACTTTCATATCGACCCCACGGCCGGTTAGGCTGATGGCATTGGCTCCCATTTTTTCACAGGTACGCACACACAGCCCGCAAAGGATGCAGGTGTCGTTTTCTTTCTCAAAGCGAGGCTCTTCTATCCCATACTGTGCGGCCAGATTTTGAAGCAGCGGTACTTCCGGACAGCGGGCCAGCAGCAGTTCAACGATTAACTTGCGTCCCTGATGGACCGCCTCTGATTCGGTGTTGACCTCCATGCCTTCCCAGATCGGATAATTGCAGGCGGTGACATAGCGTTTGCGGCGGCCGTCAAAAAGCTCCACCGTGCACAAACGGCACATGCCTGCCGGTTCCAGCGCTTTATGGTGACAGAGAGTGGGAATGTCAACGCCGAATTTCTCGGCCACCTGGAGGATATATTGTCCTTCTTCACCCTGGACAGTCTTGCCGTTAAGCTTAAATGTAATCATCGATCAATTTCCTCATCTTATCGGATTTGAATGGCGTCGAATTTACAAGCGTCATAGCATATGCCGCACTTGATACATTTGTCCTGGTTCAGCTCATGCGGCTCTTTCTTTTTACCGCTGATAGCCTCCTGGGGGCATTTGCGCGCACAGACCCTACAGCCGGTACAGGCTTCAGCATCAATTTCATAGTGAAACAGAGGTTTGCAGACACCGGCGGGGCATTTTTTATCTATTATATGGGCCTCGTATTCATCCCGGAAGTAAAGTATAGTGGTTAAAACCGGGTTCGGTGCCGATGTCCCCAGCCCGCAGAGGGAAAATTTCTGTACCATGCTGCCAAGTTCTTCAAGGAGCTCGATGTCGCCTTTGTCCCCGTTTCCCTCGCAGATTCTGGTTAGGATCGCGAGCATCTGTTTGATTCCTTCACGGCATGGATTGCACTGGCCGCAGGATTCTTCCTTGAGAAAATCCAGAAAATAGCGGGCCACATCCACCATGCAGGTGTCCTGATCCATGACGATCATACCCCCGGAGCCCATGATGGAGCCTACTTCGTTCAGTTTCTGGTAATCCACCGGCAGATCGAGAAATCTCTCGGGTATGCATCCACCCGAGGGCCCACCCGTTTGCACCGCCTTAAATTCTTTTTTCTTGGGCACCCCGCCGCCCAGTTTGAAAACGATGTCTCTTAAAGAGATCCCCATCGGAACCTCCACCAGGCCGGTATTTTTAACCTTGCCCACCAGGCTGAAAGCTTTGGTTCCTTTGCTGAGATCGGTGCCCATGCCTGCAAACCAACCGGCCCCTTTCAAGAGGATGGCGGGTACGTTGGCATAGGTCTCTACATTGTTCAGGTTGGATGGACTGTCTCGAAAGCCCTTTTCCACCGTGTGGACATATTTGGCCCGCGGTCTTCCAACGTTGCCTTCCAAAGAGGCCATCAATGCGGTGGACTCCCCGCAGACAAAGGCCCCGGCGCCGGTGGATATTTTGATGTCAAAGCTGAAATCCGATCCGGCGATACCCTCACCGAGCAGGCCATATTTCTCAGCTTCTTTGATGGCTGTGACCAGCCGCTTAACGGCCAGCGGATATTCATTGCGGACATAGATTGATCCCTGATTGGAACCGATGGCCACCCCGGCAATCAACATGCCCTCCAGCACGCTGTGGGGATCACCTTCCAGGATACTGCGATCCATGTAGGCACCCGGATCGCCTTCATCTGCATTGCAGATGATGAAGCGCTGCCCCTTTTGCCTGGCACAGGTAGCCCACTTAATCCCGGTTGGGAAGCCTCCTCCTCCGCGTCCTCGCAGTCCGGATTCTTTGATGATACTTATGATGTCGGTCGGATCCATTTCCTGCAGGCTTTGCAGAAACGCACGGTAACCGCTTCTGGCAATGTATTCTTCAATTGAATCCGGATCGATGTACCCGCAATTGCGCAGGGCGATTTTTACCTGTTGGCTGTAAAAAGGGATGTCCTCCAGGTAAGGGATGCCGTCCACCGGCTCCGTCCCGGCCAGCGCGTTGTCGGTGCCGTCTTCCAATACATTGCGGGCGTCCTTCATCTGGCCGAGGATCCATTTTTTATTGAAGTCACCGTTCATATAGCCTTTAATTGCATCGGCGATTTTGTCTTCGGTGATGTGTTTATACATAACTCTGGGTTTACCGTATCCGAGGATTTCAACCAGAGGCTCTTCTTCACAGAAACCGATACAGCCGGTCTGACATATTTGCACGCCGGTACCGGCGGGGAACACTTCTTTGGCTTTTTCATAAGACGCTTGGGCCCCGGCTGCAATTCCGCAAGAGGCCATGCCGATGTTCACCTTGACGGCATCCGGCCAGTACAGTCGTTTGCTATACTCTTGGCCTATCTCATCTAAGTCATCCACAGAAAGGATTTTCATGGTCTATGCCTCGCATTTTCCTCTTATTCGTATTGATCCAAAACTTTACCGACTTGATCAGTCGGCAGTCGTGCATGCATGTCTTCGTTAATTTTAACCACCGGTCCCAGGCTGCAGCAGCCGATGCAGCGCACCGACTCCAGCGTAAAACGCTTGTCTTCGGTTGTTTGGCCGTCGCCGATGCTCAGTGCCTCTTTGATTCTTTCATGAACACGTTCGGCGCCTCTGACATGACAGGCGGTGCCCAGACAGATCGAAATAATGTTGCGACCTCTGGGCTCCAGGCTGAAGGTGCTGTAAAAGGTTGCCACGCCATATATTTTGCTATAGGGGACCCCGATTTTAAGCGCCAGATAATCCAGCGCCGGCTGGGGCAGATAATTATAGGTCTTTTGAATCGCCTGAAGCATCATGATCAGGTTTTCTTTATCGTTGTTAAACTCTTTTTCGATGATCGAATCCAGCTCGATATAATCGATTTGAGCAGATTGATCATTGCTTTGATCAATGGCCTTGTTCATAGGGGATTCTCCTAATGAGGCGGGAGCGTGCGGTCCATCCGAACCACCACGTTTACCCGTCTGATGTCAGCTTTCCGTCAGCCTGCAGACACATTTTGAATGACCACAGGGCAATTCTCAACACAGGCACCGCATCCGGTACAACGGTCTTCGATGATCGTGCGGGCCTTTTTTCTGACTTTGACCTTGAAGTTGCCGGGGGAGCCCTTCACGCTTTCAAGGTCTGCATAGGTAATCAGTTCAATGTTTAAATGCCGGCCGACCTCGACCAGTTTCGGTGAGATAATTCACATGGCACAATCATTGGTCGGAAAGGTCTTGTCCAGCTGGGACATCACACCGCCGATGGAGGGGGACTTTTCCAGCAAGTAGACATAATAGCCGGAATTAGCCAGATCCAACGCGGACTGCATACCGGCAATCCCGCCGCCGACAACCAGTGCCGAGCCTTTTATCTTTTTTGCCATTGTTCAGTCTCCTGATAAAAATTTAATTTAATTGGTATTTCGGTCAGTTCTCGATTTACAAAAAGGTTTGAAAATACCTTTTGGGAGTGAAATTGTCAATAAAATTACGCTTAAAATTGGAATTAAATATGGGTCAATAAAAAAATCCCGACCATAAGTTTATGGTCGGGATTTTTTTAGGGAATGGTGAAATTTTTCTTAGGCAGCTAGTCTGAAGGCATTTTCCGTTACAGCGCGGATCTCATCGGGTGTAAACGGCTTGGGCAGGTAATCGATTGCCCCCTGCCGGGCGCTTTCAACGGCCGTTTCGATGCTGGCATAGCCGGTAATGATAATGACCTTGGCTTCCGGGTTCTTATCGTGTAGTGCGTTGAGTAGTTCAAGCCCCTTTACCCCCGGGATTTTAAGATCGAGGAGGACGAGCTTGTAAGGTCTGGTCTGGATTTTATCAAGGGCTTCATCTTTGGTGACGGCCTGATCGACATGATAGCCATTTTTCACCAGAATTTTTCGAATATTGTTGTTGACGGCAACTTCATCGTCGATCACCAGGATGTTTTTGTAAGCTGGTTCTTTCATCAAATCATGATCAGCCGGCGCACGCTCCGCAGGTTTTGCCAGTCTGTGGGCCATCTCTTTTTTTAGTTCTTCATACGGGGTGACAACTATGGCTTCATGGTGCAGGTTTTGGATATATTCAGGCCCGGTGATGGCGGCGACCTCCTCGTAATTGAACGGCTGATCAATGCCGATCAGGGTTTTCGAATCAAATCCCTTGGCTTTTTGTGCTTTGCCCTTTTTGGCTTTTTTCTGCGGGCACGCTGCTGTTTTGGTGCCGGCCTTGCAGGTGGCTCCCAATTTTTTGAAGATGTCGCAAACCATATTGCCCACTTCACAGTAATTTTCGAGGGCTTCCGGCACGGTGACCTCTACCACCGGTAAATCCGAGCGGGTGAGTCTTTGGGCATAATCGTCACCGGTTAGTCGGGCGACTTCGTCCCGGTCAAAGGGCATGTCAACATCGATGGATACGGTTTTTTTGGCCTGAATTTTGGCATAATTTTTCTTGAGTTCCTCATAGGGCAGGAAGGTGGCCCCTTCCTGATGCAAATTATGAACGTATTCCGGACCGGTAATCGATACGACTTCCTCATAGCTGAAAGGCTGATCGATGCCAATCAAATTGGCGGAATCAAAACCTTTTGCTTTTTTGGCCTTGCCCTTTTTGGCCTTTTTCTGGGGGCATTCCGCGGTTTTGGTGCCGGCTTTACACGTGGCCCCTAATTTTTTGAAGATATCGCAAACCATGACTCCGACTTCACAAAAATTTTCCAGGGAGTCGGGCATCTTGACTTCAATGATCGGCATATCCGAACGCCCCAACCGGGCGGCATAATCTTCACCGGTGTATTTACTGACTTCATCGGTTTCAAACGGCATATCCATGTCAATGACGTCAATCGTCTCTTTTTCCTCATCTGTGGTCGGGGCTTCCACCAGATTGCCTGACAGCGCCTGCTCGACCGTGGATCTGAGCTCATCGGGTGTAAAGGGTTTGGGAATGTAGTCCAGGGCGCCCAGGCGGATGGCTTTTATCGCCGTGTCTGTTGAGGCATAGGCGGTCATCATGATCGCCTTGGTCAACGGCCATTCTTTTTTGACCATTTTTAGCAGTTCAAGACCGTTTTTGCCCGGCATTACGATATCGGAAATCAGGAGTGAGAAGCTTTCCTTGGCCATTTTTTCCAGAGCTTCCTGGGCACTCACAGCGTGAGTCACTTCATATTTATTTTTGGAGAGGATCTTGGCGACATTATGACAGATGCGCTTTTCATCATCGACGACGATGATTTTGGCTGGAGCTTCCATTTTTTCCTCCTTAAAGTATAATTTGGGGGTGAGAGATGCAAGTTAAGGGCTTCGCCCCAATTGGAATGTTGGGACACTTGACCCGCTGTTTTCTATAGCAGGATCTGTGCCACGGACTAATATTTATATAACTATTTGAAATTTAATAATATAATGATTTTTCAAAAGTCATCACGATGTTAAATGTATAAAAAAAATATACTTTTCTTAGGCGCAAGAATAGAGAATATCTGCCTGCGGATGATTAGGGATAGATTTGACTGCCACGGCCTTATTGAATTACAACTTGCTGAATTAATATAAGAATTATTAATTTTTGATTTGGCTGGCGTCAACCTGCGGGAATGTTGGAGCAGATATAAAACGATTCCATTGAATGTATAAAAAAAATATACAGTGAATTCTTTTACTGTCGAATTGTAATTTCGTATTTTTTCATCAGATTATGAAAATTGCTGCGCTGCAGCCCGACACTCTGAGCGGCCTGGGTCACATT
The DNA here is from genome assembly GCA_049669725.1 of Desulfobacterales bacterium. GTDB lineage: Bacteria > Desulfobacterota > Desulfobacteria > Desulfobacterales > JAFDCJ01 > JAFDCJ01. The sequence continues at coordinate 2,964 of JBATKU010000252.1, read as the reverse complement.
CCAGTTATTTTTTACCAGGGCATTTAAGATGAAACTTTTTTCGACTTTGCGCACCGCCTTCTGCCGGATTTCCTTCTTGATGTGCTTGAGCTCGTCGTTGGTCGAGGGAATATTTTCAAGGAGCCGGTCGATATCGTCAACTTCTCCCGGTAGCGGCAGATCGTTTAGTGAAATCTGATTACTTTCACATAAAATGGCCGCCCGTTCAATCATATTTCGCAGCTGCCTGACATTTCCGGGCCAGTCATATCCTGTCAGGCGGTTTACGGCCTCTGGGTCAAATCCTGTGATACCCTTGCCCATTTTAGCGTTAAACTGATTCAGGAAATGATAGGCGATCGGTAAAATGTCCATCTTCCGTTCCTTTAAGGTCGGCAACAGAATCGGGTAGACATCGATGCGATAGTAAAAATCTTCTCTGAAAGTGCCGTTGGCCACCATTTGCGGCAGGTTTTTGTTGGTGGCAAAAATTAAGCGAACATTAACCGGCAATGGCGTGCCGGAACCTAAAGGGAGAAATTCGCGGGTTTCTAAAAATCGCAGGAGCTTGCCCTGGACTTCGGGGCTGATATTGCTGATTTCATCTAGAAAAACAGTTCCCCCGTCTGCCAGTTTGAAGATACCTTCCTTATTCTCATGGGCGCCCGTAAAAGCGCCTTTGGTGTGGCCGAATAATTCGCTTTCCAGCAAATTGTACGATAGGGTGCCGCAGTCTACGGCAAAAAAAACTTTTTTACGCCTGAGGCTGTTGGCATGCACGGCTCTGGCCACCAGTTCTTTGCCGGTTCCGCTTTCACCATATACAAGGACGGTGGAATCGGTTGGCGCTACTTTCTGGATCATGGTGACCACCTGCTTGATCTTGGGGCTGTTGCCGATAAGCTGGTGCGAAAGGGGCGTGTTTTTTTGCTTTTGCTGTTGCAGCTGCTGATTTTGCCTCCGAATTTTTCTTTCGGCCACGGCCTGCATGACAATGGCCCGCAGTTCAGTCGGCGTAAACGGTTTGGGAAGGTAATCCAGGGCACCCATTTTCATGACTTCCACGGCCGAGGACACACTGGCGTAACCGGTCATGACAATCACAATTGTGTCGGGATAAGCGTCTTTTACTCGCCGCAAAACTTCCATGCCACCCAGGCTGCTCATTTTTAAGTCGGTAACGATGACGTCAAATGGTTCGGCATCCATCATTTTTAAAGCATCATATCCGTTCAGCGCATAGCTGACGTCGTAATCCAGCTTCGACAATACCTTGGTACAGCTTTGGCAGATATTCAGTTCGTCATCGATAACCAGGATGCGAGGATTATCAGGCGACATCATCTCCTCCGGATGTTAGCGGAAGTTGTATTGTAAATTTGGTGCCCCGGCCCAATTTGCTGTCAACATTGAGTGTTCCGTTGTGCTGTTCGATGATCCCATGGGTGATCGCCAATCCAAGTCCGGTGCCTTCATCTTTGGTGGTAAAAAACGGATCAAAAATTTTGCCGAGATTATCTTCACTGATCCCCTGTCCCGTGTCGCTCACGGTAATGTCGACACGGTCCTGGTATTTTTGGTAGGCCGTGGAAATAAAAATGGATCCGCCGGCATCGGTAGCCTCGATGGCGTTGAGAATCAAATTTATAATCGACTGCTGGATCTGGCCTTTATCCATACTAAGGCGAGGAATATGCTCATCAAGTTCGTATTTTAAGATCACATCTTTAAATGCAGCCTGTTTTTGGGTCAGGATCACACTCTCCTGGACGATCTCATTGATGTCGCATGGTTTGCGGGTGGGGGTGGACTGGCGGGCAAAATCCAGCAGGCTGGCCACAATTTTGCGGCAGCGCAAGGTTTCTTTGGTAATGGTTTCCAGTTCTTGATAATTGGGATCTTGGGGGTCAAGCTCCTCCTGGATCAACATAGCGGTGGTCAGGATGGTTGTCAGGGGGTTATTGATTTCATGGGCGACCCCGGCCGACAGACGTCCCACCGAAGCCAGCTTTTCCTGCTGCATCATGGTTTTTTGGGCCTTGATATCTTTGGTGATATCTCTCGATATTTCAATGGCACCAAAGAAGTCACCGGCCTCGAGCATGGGGTAGGTGGAAATCGAAAAATAGATTTCCCGGTTATCTTTGTCCAGGTGAATGTGGGTGGTCTGAAAAGGTTTTTTGGTATCCATGGTCTGGATTAGCGGGCACGGATGCTTATCTCCGGAGCAGGGCTGGCCCTGACGGTGGGTAATTTCATAGCAATACCGGCCGATGACATCCTGGCGCTCCAGGCCCAGCCTCTTGAGCAAGCTGTCATTGACATCCATGATTCGGTAATCAAAGCCGATCATCATCACATCCTCCTGGATCAGTTCGTTGATGATCGACTGATAGCGCGCACGGGTTTCCCGGAGTTCCTGATCTGTTTTTTTCTGCAAGGTGGAAACCCGGGAAATTTCCCAGAAAAGCTGGGCCGTTCGGTTGGCAATGGCCCGGACGGTTTTCTTTTTTTTGTTCAGGATATCATTGTAGATATCCATATTCCCGGTCAACTCGATGATAAGGTCGATGTCGTCTCTTTTAAAAAAATCATTGTAATCATGGGTGACAAACAAACCAATCTTTTTTGCTCTAATGAAACCGACAGCATCGTCTTTTATGTCTGCTACGGCAACAACTTTGGGATGCACTTCCTGAAATTGATGCCTCTCAATCACCTCGATCAGTCGTTTACACCGGCTCCCTCCGCCGACAACTGCGATGTTCATTTGATAACTCCTTTAAACGGTTATAAATCATCTATGAAATACCACCAGCTCCAGTTTAGTTCAATTATTATTTTTGGCTTTTAACAGAGTTGATTTTAAGATCTCTCCTGTGTATCCTTCCCTGAGTTTATCATTGGCTTTTTCTTGTGGGAGCGGCTTTTAGCCGCGCTAGGCGCTAAATTCCAATCCCCATCGCGGCTAAAAGCCGCTCCCAC
>JBATKU010000251.1:0-1957 GCA_049669725.1 Desulfobacterales bacterium | reverse complement strand
TGTCTGCCCTGACAATGCAGTGGATATCAAGGGATGGACCCTCAGACAATATGAGGAGATGGTGGACGCGATTGTGGCGGCTTAGAGTCTTAACTGTGAATTCTTTGCATTTTATGATCCGCCTGAGTTATTCAGGTGAAAGTCAAGTAAAAATTTGTGATCCTGTTATGGCTCAAATTTAATGTTCTTTGAAAATTCGGTAAAACCTGGACAAATGCAGCTTAATTTGCTAATTCGGTAACGGGAACGGAGGCTTGCTTGATCCCGTACTCAACGTTACTAACGTTTTGGGACTGCTGCTTCCGTTCCTTTCTTTTCTTTTTTTGCCGACTGGATATGGGTGCTTTGGAATCAAAATCCTGATAACGCCGATTTTTATCCTGGCAAACTCTCCCTTGTCGTAGCGGTTTTTTCTGTCTGTTTTTTCGATCAATTTGCGGATCAAAGGCTTTGTTGTGTTTGAGCATGCCGTAAATGATTCGAAGAATTTTATGCATGCACAGCCCCACGGCCGCCTTTTTCTCCATTCCTCTTTCAACAGCCTGCTGAAAAATGCTGCGGATAAGGGGATTGGATTTAATGGCCGACATGGCCACCATAAACAGGATCCGACGCGGTTCTTTACGTCCTTTTTTGCTCATGCGGTATTTCCATGTTCCGTCGCCACTTTTTTTATATGCGGGATGGATTCCGAAAAAAGACGCTATTTTTTTTGACGACAAGAAGCGTTGTACGGATTGTATTTCCAGCATCAAGCCAATGGCGGAATAATCGCTAATGCCAATAAAGGTTTTGAGCAACTCGACCTCGGCTACGGCGCATTTATCAGTCAAGATTTTTGTCTGTGCTTTAATGGTGTTGTTCAGATCAAGGATCTGTTTAACGGTGGCTCCAATCAGCTGCTCGGTGACTTGATCGTCAGCTGAGGCCACGCTTTTTTTAGCGGTTGCAACCAGTTGTTGAGCCCGAGCAGCTGATACATAGGGTATGCGGGCAACCGATTTAACCCTGGCTTTTGATAAGCGCAAAGCTGTGGGATAGCGTGTGAGCAACTTTAACACCCACTGCGGTGTGCCATCTTTGCAGTACATTAAAATTTCCGGATTGGCATTGTAAACCAGGGACTCGAGCTGATTGAGCATCTGGCCTCTTTGCTTGGTGAGCATTTTGATAAAACCCCACTGTTTTCTTAAGCTGGCCAGAGAATCCTGATGCTGGTAGGATACTTTTTCCGGATGTGCAATCATATATTCGGCTACATTTTGGGCACTGATCTTATCGGTGACATTGCGTTTTAGATCAGCCTTATGGTTGTAATTGACCCCCAAAGGGTTCAAATGAGCGGTTTTGATCGGTAAGCTGGCCTGGAATTTGAGCAACGACTGAAACCAGTTGTTCTCGTATCCACCGGTACTTTCCACGGCAGCATAGATGGTAGCTTCTGGATGATTCTGGTTAAAGTGACCAAGCAGCTCATAAAGCCGAGCGTGTCCCTCGAAGGTATCATCGAGTTGGAAGTTTTCGATCACAGGTTGTTTTTTTGCATTGAGCATAACGAAATCTGAATATCCCTTACTGGCATCAATGCCTAAAAAATATTGATTCATACGCCTCCTATTCGGTAAAAAGTGAATTAAAAAATGCCAGGAATCATCAGCCTTGTTGACATACGGTGTCTATGCACCACGTTATTCCCCGACTTAAACCTGGCGGGAGGAAGAAACTCAGGCACGGGCTCGAAGCCCAAGGCGGATACCTCCTCTCCCGACAATTTAATGGTTTTACCGAATAAAGAAAGCGTTTATTTAATTTTCACCCTCGGAGAGGGCGGGGGGACACCCCCCGCACCCCCCGTTTTAATTATTATTTTTTTTCTTAACCATACAAGGCGGAAGCATTTTTGCACAAACTGGGTTTTGAGTCCTTTGGGCATCTCTTTCGATCGAAGGGAATTCAC
>JBATKU010000250.1:0-4992 GCA_049669725.1 Desulfobacterales bacterium | reverse complement strand
GTGCTAAAACAATGGCTCTCTGGCTGGAACCATTTGTAACGTTGCGCGCCCCATTGATTTTCAATCTGCGACGCGATCCGTATGAAAGAGCCCAGCATAACTCCAACACCTATTACGACTGGTGGCTAGATCACGCTTTTGCTATTGTGCCAATCACTCAAGAGGTTGGGGAGTTCCTCATGACCTTCAAGGACTACCCGCCCAGCCAAACACCAGGTTCGTTCAATTTGACGAAGATGCAGAAACAGATCGAAGAAATGAATAAGGCCGGGCACAACTAGTAGTTGCAAACAGCATGTTTACACAATGAAAAATTTCTACATACGAAACCCCTTCGCCTCAGTACTGTTTTGTGCGCTGGCGTATCGGGCAAACATTACCTGGTCTGCGGAGCTTGCTCTGGGGTTTCCGATTATTTGGCAGCAAGCATCGCAAATAAAAACTAAATGTAATACTGAACAATAATCGGGATAATTCCAATAGTATGGAGGATCAGAACCGTAATCCATGAAATACAGTATCCACTTAGTGTTTGACTATTAATCGTTGTTTCTTGGGTTGGCTGGTCCCTGATCAAACATAGAGGAGGACAATGACAATGAAACGAACACTACTCACCATATTCACTCTGGGTTTCGTCCTGGTATTTGTTAGCCTGGCGGCAGCTCAGACCGTTGATTCGCTTCCATCCTGGAACGATGGCAAGGCGAAGCAATCCATCATCGCCTTCGTGGAACAGGTGACCAAGGCTGGCTCCCCCGACTTTGTTCCGCCCGCTGAGCGCATAGCCGTTTTCGACAACGACGGCACGCTGTGGGCCGAACAACCGATGTATTTCCAAGTCCTCTTCGCGCTCGACCGTGTCAAGGTGCTCGCGCCAGAACATCCTGAATGGAAGGACAAGGAACCCTTCGCCTCACTGCTCAAGGGTGACGTGAAAGGCGCTATGGCAGACGGCATGAAATCGGTGGTCGAAATTATCATGGCCACTCACGCCGGTATGACCACCGTGGAGTTTGAGACAGTCGTCAGTGACTGGATCGCGACAGCAAGACATCCCACGTCCAAACGCCCCTACACCGAGATGGTCTATCAGCCTATGCTTGAATTGCTCACCTACCTGCGTGCAAACGATTTCAAAACCTTCATAGTATCCGGTGGCGGCATCGAGTTCATGCGTCCGTGGTCCGAGAAAGTTTATGGCATCCCACCTGAGCAGGTGATTGGCAGCAGTATAAAGGTGAAGTTCGAGATGCGCGAGGGCACGCCGGTACTTGTCCGCCTGCCCGAGCTCAACTTCTATGACGACAAGGAAGGCAAGCCGGTTGCCATCCACCAGCAAATCGGACGGCGACCCATTGCCGCGTTCGGTAACTCCGACGGTGACCTGCAGATGCTGCAATGGACCACTGCCGGACAGGGGTCGCGATTCGCGCTCTACGTCCACCACACCGATGCCGAGCGCGAATGGGCCTACGACCGCAAGTCCAGCATGGGCCGCCTCGACAAAGGCCTCGACGAAGCAAAGGCGAAAGGCTGGACGGTTGTCGACATGCAGCAGGACTGGAAGGTCATTTACCCACATGAGAAAAGATAACAATAGGGGAGAATTGGCAAGGCAAGCTAACCGGTTGCAGCGAAAGGCGTTCCGCCGCCGCTGAACCGGAGCGTTACATGTACCTGCTATATACAAAACGTCCTGCGTAAAATTGAGCGACCACAATATCTGGGGGTGGGGGTTTCGGGTAAATTAGCTGACTTTCAATTTGTTATCACAGGAGAAAAACGGACACAGATTCCTTGGATGTCTCCAACGTACTACTACCCAGCTTTTTCTATTGACGATTGGGATATCGTTTTCATATCTCAGATGCAAGATTCCACCGTCTAAGTGACTTTCCGAGATTTTATATTAGCCATACGAAACCCACACTTTGGCTGAATGATGGATTTCGACTATAAACCAATCCTCACCATAATATGCACATTACTTCAGCACATCTAACAAATTTCAGGACCCTCCAAATTTTCGATTTAGGCACGGAAGACACAATAAATTAGGGCTTAAAAAAGTGTGTATTTGTCCTGGCTAATCTGCAATCTCATTAGCAGAATCGATGCATGGTTTTTCCCCTGTGTCGGACCACGACTTAGGATCGTCCAAAAACGCTTGCGATATCACTTTGAAACATGTACTTTCAGCAAAGTCGAGTTTATGACAAAATCTGGCTTTGAAATCGCGCCAAATTTCGTTCAGATTCTTTGGATATCACAAAGTTGCCCAAACCGTGGTTATTCTCAATATATCAAAGGTTGGCAGAAAAAAAACCGACCACAACATATCGGGTTCGCTATAATTTCAAAGAATCCAAAATACCTTTCGTAGGGTTTGCTAACCAGTAGGCATGGACCATTGCGCACTATGGCAAGAAGTGTTCACTTCTGAAATACATTTTGTATATTTAAAATAGACAAATATTAATCTATCATAATGTTTCAAAACTTGGGTAACCTTTGATTTTCTGATATGATCTCACCACTCTTTCAGCCTTCTGGCTGACCTCTGCTTTATATAAATAGCTAATTCAGACTATAATAAGCATCCGATCCAATAGAACACAGCGCTTCACCCTCTACAGAAAAAGGCTTTATTGAAAAAATGACACGATTTCGTCTTTTTTGCCTAAAAAACGCCATGCTCACGGCCAATCTATTGGCAACAGCTATTGGAGCCGGCTTGCTTTATATAATTTACGAGTTTGTCTTACGAGGTTATCAGACAGATAAATACGTCGAGTTTCACATTCGCACTGCCAACTATTTTGGGCCCATCTTTGCTTTGTTTTTTGCGTTTATCATCGTGTACGAGTGGCCTATTCGTCGCTATTTTGGAAAACTTGGGTCCGACGCCCCAATATCCTCTCAACTTGAATCAAAGGTTAAAAAACGATTACTAAACGAGCCCTTTTTTATTATTGGTATGGATATGGCCGCTTGGATTCTGGCTGGGATAACCTTTGCCGCTTTTGAGCGCAACTTTGGCCTATCATGGCAGCAAATTAGCATGAACCGGTTTGATGCATTGCTGACGGGTCTGGTGTCAACCACGATAGCCTTTTTTCTGCTTGAACGGATTCTGCAATCGTACCTGGCACCCTATGTTTTTCCCAACGGGAATTTGTATGATGTTAAAGGCACCCGGCGTATCAATCTTGCTGTTCGTTTATATGCGGTCTATGTGGCCATTAATCTCATACCTTTTTTAGCGATCCTTACCAGCTTATATCGCGTTGCCGCTTCCGATCGCAATGCAATCGAATCACTTGAAATGCTTACCACAGGTTTGTGGATGTTGATCCCAGCTGTTGTGGCTATTGGTGGCGGACTGGTACTGATTTTGTCCCTCAACTTGAAAAAATCACTTGATGCAATGGTTGTCGTTTTAAAACAAATAACCATTGGCAAATTTGGTTCGCGAGTCAAAGTTACTTCCAACGATGAAATCGGTTATGTCGGCGATGTAATCAATGAAATGACACAGGGTCTGATCGAGCGGGAAAGAATGCAGCAGTCTCTTAATTTGGCCATGGAGGTCCAGCAAAACCTTTTACCTAAAAGAAATCTGGAAATAGACGGAATCGATATAGCTGGCAAAAGCATTTATTGTGATGAAACCGGTGGTGATTATTACGATTTTTTTAAAATCAACGAGACCACGAATGAAAAAATATGCGTGGCGATTGGAGATGTAGCAGGACATGGTATCTCCTCTGCTTTGCTAATGGCCACCGTTCGGTCATCTTTGCGCCAGCGTTCAGCATTGCCAGGAAGCATTTCGCGCATCATTTCAGATGTGAACCATCAGCTGGTTCAGGACGTAGAAGAATCCGGACAATTTATGACGTTGTTTTATCTGAATATTGATCCGAAAAACATGATAGCTAAATGGGTTCGGGCTGGACATGATCCTGCGATTATTTACGATCCAGGGGCAGACTCGTTTGAAGAGCTCGGTGGAGAAGGGATTGCTTTGGGTGTAGACGAAGATTGGAAATATAGTGAGTACAAAAAGACAGCATTGAATAAGGGACAAATAATTTTCCTAAGTACGGACGGAATCTGGGAGACATTCAACCATGAAGGAGAAATGTTTGGCAAGGCACCTATCTATGAAATCATTCGAAAAAATTCATCTTTTGGAGCAAATAAAATTATCGATATAATGTTGGAGTCTTTAGAAAATTTTCAACAAGGTACTCAAATAGAAGATGATATTACCATGGTAGTTATAAAAATAAGTTAATGGACTATTGTTAAAAGTCTACTCCATTCGCTATTTTCAGTTTATACAAGATATGGTGGTTACAGGATTTAGTGCGAAATCTTTGATATCTCCAACGGATGTAAGGTTGATGAGGCCCTGATTTTCATTTGATATTGCTTATATATCTGAAATGTTTCTAAATATTTGATCATCTCAATATATGTCACGTTCGGCGACCCTGTATGATGCATTTTTGCGATAGGTTCTATTTAAAAAGCTTAGATAGGGATTATTATAGGTCATTGCCGAATCAGAATGACGGATGTACCTGTTTTTGTGCAGCACATAGGAATCTGGAAGGAGATTAATGATGAAATACAAACAACTTGGAAGAACCGGATTGCTCGTCTCGGAATTGTGTTTCGGAACCATGACGTTCGGCGGCAGAGGATTTTGGAGTGCGATCGGTCAACTGCCCCAGGACGCAGCGGACGGCCTTGTCGGCCGTGTGCTCGAAGCGGGGGTCAACTTTATCGATACGGCCGATGTGTACTCCGAAGGAGAATCCGAGAAGATGCTGGGCAAAGCCCTGGGAAAAGGTCGCAAAGATGTGGTGCTGGCAACGAAAGTATTCGGCCGCATGGGGCCCGGACCCAACCAAACCGGTCTGTCACGCAGTCATATCATGCAGGCGGTTGAAGACAGCCTGACCCGGTTGGGGACCGATT
>JBATKU010000249.1:0-8557 GCA_049669725.1 Desulfobacterales bacterium | reverse complement strand
ACCTTGAAGGTCAACCCCGGAACATGGCCGATACGGCCTATCGGTTACTGCCGTTTCCCAGACTGCCTTTGTACTACCTGCTCTGGCAGGGAGACGACGAATTCGAGCCCCGGGTAACGGTACTATTAGACCGCCCCATAGAGAACACTCTGGCTGCTGATGCGATCTGGGCGCTGATTAACAGAGTGACCACGTCGCTGTTGGAAGGCATTGGCAAAATCGAATGAAGGTATTCGATTTTGGGTCATTGGTGATTTATTAATGTGAGGAAAATAGAGCAATCAGCGGTGGAAGCAGCTTTCCAGCCGCGATTCGCGCACTTTCGTTGCAGCCTTGATCGCGGCTGGAATGCCGCTCCCACGTTCTTACAAAAATCTTATCTGCTATTTTTGTCTGTCATACACTTCAGAATTTACGATAAATTGCGGCTTATTTCCTTTTTGATATTCAATCAGTTGCTCCACCACCCCAACGCTCATGTTATTCATGCCCTCAAAAGTGAAAGCGGCGGTATGGGGCGTAAGCACTACATTGTCCAGCTCCAGCAACGGTGAGTCACTGGGCGGCTCATTTTCAAATACATCGATACCGGCCCCGGCAATAATCTTATCCTTTAGCGCGCGATAGAGATCCGCTTCATTGACAATGCCGCCCCTGGCCGCATTGATCAATATGGCCGTTGGTTTCATGGCTTTGAGTGCCTGTTTATCTATCATGCCCTTATTTTCAGGTGTCAGGGGTGCGTGAATACTGATGACATCGGAGACCCTGAGCAGCTCGTCTATTTCCACCCTTGCAATACCCTGCTCGGCGGCAAACTCCACCGGCCAGTAGGGATCATGGGCCACAACCTTCATTTCAAAACCTTTGGCCCGTAGGGCCACACAGCGGCCAATGGCACCCAGCCCGATTAACCCGAGGGTTTTCTGCCAGACTTCAAGGCCCATTATTTTGGTGTGCTCCCAGCGTTTTTCACGCAGGCTCTGATCGCAATAGATAATTTTCCGCGCCACATTCAACATCAAGGCAAAAGTGTGGTCGGCTACGGCCTGGTTGTTGGCACCCGGCGTGTGAAAAACGATGGCATCATGACGGGTGGCGGCATCGATATCAACGGTATCCAGCCCGGCACCCATTTTGGCGATGGCTTTTACCCCCGGAGCCATGTCCAGCACCTCATCGTTTACCACCAGGTCATTGCCGCAGAGTATGGCGTCCGCCTGTTTCAAGGCCGCCACGAATTTGGGATCTTCTACACCGGAGCCGCGCATATCAATAAGGGTCATCCCCGAATCCTTAAGTTGCTCCATCGGGGCGTTGTCAAAGGCGCAAAAGGGCCTGGATTCAATCAAAACGGTAAAGTTTTCCATCGCTAATACAATCTCCTTTCAGATTAGAACTCGCAGATTCCGATATAATTTTCCGGTGTTATTTTCAGCAACTCATCTTTTACGCCCCGGGACACATCCAGGGATTCGATAAATTCGGCAATTGTTTTCTGGGTGATGCCCTCGTGGGTACGAGTCAAGGTTTTCAGGGCTTCGTAAGGTTCCGGATAGTTTTCACGGCGCAATATGGTTTGGATGGCCTCGGCCACAACGGCCCAGTTTTTTTGCAGGTCGGCACTGATGACATCAGCATTTAAAATCAGTTTATTGAACCCTCGTATCAGCGACTTCAACCCGATGACGGTATGGGCGATGGGCACCCCAAGGTTGCGAGTTACCGTAGAATCGGTAAGGTCGCGCTGCAGTCTCGAAATCGGCAATTTGGCTGCCAGATGTTCGAAGATGGCACTGGCAACACCCAGGTTGCCCTCGGAATTTTCAAAATCAATGGGGTTTACTTTGTGCGGCATGGTAGAGGAGCCCACCTCGCCTTTTTTTATCTTCTGCTTAAAGTAATCCATCGCAACATAAGACCATATATCTCGATCCAGATCGATCAGGATGGTATTGATCCGTTTCAAATTATCGCAAAAGGCCGCCAGATTGTCATAATGTTCAATCTGGGTTGTCACCTTGGAGCGTGAAAGGCCGAGCACATTGTTTACCAGACGGTCGGCAAAGGCCGGCCAGTCAACATCCGGGTAGGCCACGTGGTGGGCATTTAAATTGCCGGTGGCCCCCCCGAATTTGGCCGAAAAAGGAATCGACTTCAGCATGGCGGTTTGAACCATCAGGCGTTCGACGAAAACATAGATTTCCTTGCCCAAACTCGTTGGCGATGCCGGTTGGCCGTGGGTGCGGGCCAACAAGGCAACATCTTTCCACTGGTGGGCTTTGGCCTGAAGCAACTCGATGACTTCATTGACAAGGGGTGTTAAAACTTCCTCCAGGGCCTGTTTCAGGGAATAGGGCAAAGCGGTGTTGTTAATGTCCTGGGATGTCAATCCGAAATGAATGAATTCTTTAAAGGCCTGCAGATCCAGTTCATCGAATTTTTCCTTTAAATAATACTCCACGGCTTTGACATCATGGTTGGTGATCTTTTCGATATCCTTGACCCGGTGACCATCCGGCAGTGAAAAATTTTTATAAATGGATCTCAAGGATTTAAACAGTTTGGGGTCAAAGCCTTCCAGCTGGGGCAACGGCAGTTCGCACAGGGCAATAAAATATTCTACCTCGACGAGTACCCGGTATTTTATTAATGCACCTTCCGAAAAATAATCCGCCAGCTTTTGGGTTGCCCGGCGATACCGTCCGTCAACCGGAGAAATTGCTTCAAGAGATGTAAATTCCATAATACTTCCTTTGTTTGGAGGTTTCACGGTTCAGGGTTCATCCTTCAGGGTTAATTTTTAACTTGAATGGACTGTGGAAGGAAATATAGGGCTTCAGGAGCAACCACAGGGCTTATGAATTGAAAGAGATGTTTTTCGAATTTCAACCCTGAACCTGAACCCTGAACTCTGAACCTTAAAAACCATTCTTTTTTGCGGCGAGTATAGGCAAATGCTTAATTCGTGTCAAGAAGGGTCAAGCGGCTAGAAAATCTTTATGTTTTGACAATCTATACCGGATTGTCATATTTATCTGAAAAAAGGAACCGACCCATTTTCCAGCAGGATGATTTAACCTGTATCCAGGCGTCGGGATGAATTCATCCAGTTAAGCCGGAGGAAATTATGAAGTTTCTGAAATATGTTTTGATCGGATTGTGTCTCGCAGCAATCGGAGCGGCAATTTTCTATCAGGTGTTTTTCCGCCTTCCCCATCCGGAATATTCGGGTACCATCGAAATAGAGGGTTTAACAGCCGGTGTTGAGGTCCGGTTTGATGATTACGGCGTCCCCCATATTTTCGCCCAAAACGATAAGGATATTTACTTTGCCCAAGGCTACATCACCGCCGGGGAACGGATGTTTCAAATGGACCTGAACCGGCGTGCCGGAAGGGGCGAACTGTCTGTCCTCCTGGGCGAGGCAACGGTCGATGCAGACAAATTTCTCAAAACCGTCGGGTTTTACCGCTATGCCAAAGCGGAATACCAAAAAATGCCCCAACAATATAAAGATATCGTCCTGGCCTATACCGCAGGGATCAATGCCTATATCCGCGGCTTAAAGCACCTGCCCCGGGAATACGTTTTGCTCAGATCCAGACCCGAGCCCTGGGTCCCGGACGATACGATGGTCTGCGCAATTTTAATCGCCTATAATCTGACCCGTTCCAAAAAGACCGATCTGATCCTCTACCGGATCGGCCAGGCTGCCGGGGAACAGATCCTGGAGCATATTATACCATCATTCCCGGATTTTGCGCCAAGGGTGTCACAAGACCCGGGGCAGAATCCCGCGGTGATTGCAAGAAATATCTTCGGCGGCCTGGGTGTCCCGGATTCCCGGGAAATCGGCAGTGATTTTGATGAATCCTTTTTCCCCGGCGAATTTGCCGCCAGCAACTGGATGATTTTTTCGGGGGCTCACACTACCACCCAAAAGCCCATTTTCAGCGGCAGTCCCGACCTCGAGCCCAAGCTGCCGGCCCTGTTTTACCTGGTTCATCTCAAATCCGATACCGTCGATGTGATGGGCGGCTCGCTGCCCGGAACGCCGGGTGTCAATGTTCTGGGATTCAACGGCAAAATCGCCTGGAGCACCGTCAACGGCCGGGTGGATGAACTCGATTACTTTATTGAAAAAATCAATCCCCACAATCCAAACCAATATCTGACCGAAGACGGCTACAAGGATTTCAAGGTGGTGGAGGAAGAGCTCAAAATTAAGACCAAGGACGGCATCAAAACCCAAAAACTGGTGATCAAAATATCACGCCACGGGCCCGTCATTTCCGATGTACTGCCGGCGGCGCCGCCCAACACGGCCATGCAGTGGGTCGGGATGCAACCGGCCGGGATTATAGAAGGTTTTATTGACCTCAATCAGGCCGCCAATTTCGAGGAATTTCGCCGGGCGTTAAGCCGCATCAAGACGCCGACGCTAAATATCGGCTATGCCGACGTCGAGGGCAATATCGGCTACCAGTATATTGCCTCCCCGCCGATCCGCAAAAACGGCAACGGCGTGATGCCCGTGCCGGGGTGGACGGGTGAATACGACTGGATCGGTCATGTGCCCTTTGAAGACCTGCCCCACGATCTCAACCCGGGGAAGGGCTATCTGGGCTCCTTTAACAATGAGGCCCAGAAAACAGACTATCACATGACCAGCTTCTACATGTTTGAACGGGCCATGCGCTTTGATGAAATTTCAAAAAATTTCAAAAAAATGACTCTCGAGCAGGTCCGCAATCTTCAGCTCGATACGGTATCGGTGATCGCCCGGCGTTGGGTGCCCCTCATTAAAAAGGCCTGCGGCGACGGCCGGGATTTTGAAGCGGCCCTGAAATTATTTGACGGCTGGGACTTTGCCATGGATCTCAAAAGCCCGGCGGCGACTTTGTTCAATGCGTTTTACTTTGATATGATGAAAAACACTCTGGTCGATGAAATCGGCAAGGACCTGTGGGAAGAGCAACTTGCCCAGAGCTATATCATCTACGTACCGGATCTGGTGTTGACCAGAATTATTGATCAGAACCGCCACGTTCTTTTCGATAACCGAAAAACAGATGGCTCCAGGGAAACCCGGGACGATATCATCAAAAAAAGTTTTGAAGAAGCCATCGCCGAATTGTCTTCACGGTTGGGCAAGGACCCGCAGGCCTGGGCCTGGGAAAAAGTTCATCGCATGACGTTCAAACACCCCTTGGGCCGCAAATTGGGATTTTTCAATTTGAAACCCATTCCCACCAACGGCGATGGCTTCACCATCAATGCCGGCATGTGGGATCATGAAAATCCCTATGAAATGGAATCCGGCGGGGTAATCCGGATGGTGGTGGACTTTTCTGATTTTGAAAACTCGACCATTATCAGCCCCCCCGGACAGTCCGGACATTTCAAGAGCCCCCACTACGATGATCTGGCAGAAATGTGGGCCCAGGGCGGGCAAATCCCCATGCACTACCTTTCAGCCAAAGATTTGAACAAAAAATTAATTCTCAAAAAAAAATAGGGGACTCACATGAACTGGCCGGTATTTATAACGGGACTGGGGGCTGCTGCCTGCACCCTGGGTCACTTTACCGTCGGCCGCCAGCAATACCTCAAACCCATGCTGGCAACCTCATTTGACGATGTGGCCAAAATGTCAAAGTGACACCGAGCAGGCGCCGAAGGGAATCGTAATGAAAAAAACGCTGGTGGTTATTTTGATAATCGTTTTAGGCTTCAGTGGTTTTCTGTACTATGACTGGCACACCAAAACCAAAAAGCAGACGGCCGAACCGAGCATCCCTCAGTATTCATGGACGGATAAAGATGGAGCCCGGCATTTTACCGACACGGCGCCGCCGCAGGGGGCAACCGACATCAAAGAAACCAAAGGTTACAAATATATAGAACCGCCCCTGCTGTATACCCTCAAGAATAAAGTGGTCGATTACTATAAAAAAATAAGGGAAATGCTGCCTAAGCCCCAAAAAAAGAAAAAAAGAAAAGAATAACCGGATCCTTATAATCACCTGTTCGGTAGGCATATGAGATGATCGACAACCACCTGGAGACTCCTTTTCGTTAACCCCCTTGAACGAGAAAATGCCCCAACAGAACGAAGCCAAGGCCCCGGAGGGAGAAACAGTTAGGCGGAGGTTTGAAAATGGCTGTGCATGAATCGAACTGGACCAAAGGCAATTCAAAAAGAAAAAATCCTGGACGCCTTTGGCCTGATTGGTACCCGGTGCTGGCAACTTTCAGAAATTCCGACAACCGGAAAGCTACCTGGCAGTTGATAAACACGATAGTCCCCTATTGCGTCATGTGGTATCTGATGATCCGATCGATTCAACTCGGCTACTCTTACACGGTGACGCTGATTCTCGCGCTGCCTGCCGCCGCTTTCATGGTCCGGCTATTCATTTTATTTCACGACTGCGTGCACGGTTCGTTCTTCAGACAGAAGGGCGCCAATACATTCTTCGGCTACTTCTTCGGGGTGCTGGTGCTCACTCCTTTTGAAGACTGGCGCTTCGCCCACCTTCGACACCACTTGACTTACGCGAACCTCGATGCGCGGGGATTCGGCGATATCTGGACCATGACGCTAACGGAATATGAGAACGCATCAAGGAAAAAACGTCTGCAGTACAGGCTTTACCGTAACCCGGTGGTGATGCTCGGACTGGGGGCACTGTTCATGTTTCTGCTCAGAAACCGGCTTCCGACGCGACAGGTGAAGCGAAAAGAACGCATGAGCGTTCTTTTCACCAACCTGCTCATCATCGTCGTGGTCCTGGTTGCCGATCGGTTTATCGGATGGCGAACATACCTCCTGATCCAATTGCCGGTGTTGTGTTACGCGGGGGCGGCGGGAATTTGGCTGTTTTACATACAGCATCAGTTCCCCGGGGGGTATTGGGCCAACAAAAGCGAGTGGGAGCCACTACGCGCCGCCATGGAAGGCTGTTCATTTTACAAATTGCCTGCTGTGTTGCGGTGGTTTTCCAGTAACATTGGTTATCACCATGTCCACCATCTGAGCCCCAGGATCGCCAATTACCGTCTGAAAAAGTGTTACGATTCCGTTCCTGCGCTGCAAGAAAAAGCACCGCTCTCTTTAGGCCAAAATTGGATTATCAAATTTTAGGTTCATTGGAGCAATACATAAATCTTCTGGATTAAAATGACTTTCACAAAACCGAATTTGAAAAATTTATATGAACCCATCAGACGGCAAAATGAATAACCGCCCGGCGACGGCCGATAAAAATTACATCAGCGCCCACCGCGCTTTTGTCTACGGGGCCTGTGCCCCTGGATGGGGAGAAATCTATGCCGGTTCCCGCGTTCGGGGAATATTGACGGCATCCCTGTTTATCATTTTGGCTGTCTGGTTTAGCCTGACATTGTTCAGTACTTTAAACGCCCTCGTGGGACGGGTGTTCGATGGTCTGAACGGCATAGATCCTCTGGTGCTGCCGGATATGCCTTTGGTTTCCCTGGGAATTTCCTTTTTTGGAATTTATTTTCTCTGGTTATGGGCCATGATTTCCGCTGTGGATGTCAGCCTGGCCCATCGTCAGAGGGCGGCGGCAAAGCCCCAGGCAAGTGTGGCCTGGGCCGTTTGCCTGTCGTGGTTTTGTCCGGGATCGGGGCAGGTTTACACCGCCGACCGCCGCTTCGGATACATCCTTTTTGCCGCCTATCTTCTGGGAATTTTGCTCAGTATTCCGGCTTACCGGCAATTGTTCCAGGACCTTTCCGAAATGACGAACAGCGGACAGCTGTCACCCAACAATCCCTATGCCGTCATTGATATGGTTCACGGTTTGATGGCCCGGATAAATTATAGTTTCGGCAAACTGTTTCAGATCTCTGTCAGGTATTTTGCCCTGGCTGCCACCCTGGCGGCCCTAAGACAGGGGCCCTTAAAAACCGACATGCGCTGGACCACACCGTCGGCTGTTTACGGACTGGCGCTTGTAGGCCTGGGATGGCTATGTCCCGGATCCGGACAGCTTCTCCAGCGACAGGATAAAATGGGCTGGTATTTGCTGGCAGGCTATCTGGGCACCAAACTTCTTATCGGGTTTCTGCTGGGAAATGACTTTATAACGGTTCCAACCGCCGACAGTCTCGCCTGGGTCCCGCTGTTCGTTCAATGGGGAGCTATGTTCGAGGCTCCCATCCGGATGATGAAAGGCAAAGGGGGTAAATAGCGAGGCAGTGAGCAGGAACTATTCCTTCCTAATTCCAAAAGCCGATATCACAACCCGTTAAAGTTCTTCTATAGTTCTGATTCGCTGGAACTGTATCTGCAATTTTGAGGTATGGAAATATTTAAGATTGCCAGATGATATCCACAAAAATTGGAAATTGTGTAATCAGCCGACATCTACAGTTTGGCGGATGTGTGGGTTGCGTATGCTAATGCAACAGAGTAGAAAAACGCTTCAATTCATGGAATTGAAAGACTAATTAACTTGATTTAGCTTTCTATACGAATCCAAAAGTGATATCAGCAAACTGTCCAACGGGACATTACCGGACAGGC
>JBATKU010000248.1:0-1635 GCA_049669725.1 Desulfobacterales bacterium | reverse complement strand
CGGCTAATTTGTTGCGGGTCCTTCTATCCATCTGAAATTATTATAATTTTTGCTGAGGGCCGTGTAAATTCATATCGGTAATATTATCAGGCAATTATAAGATTAATTACAAAATTGTAAAATTCCTGCGCAACATAATTCC
This sequence comes from Desulfobacterales bacterium, assembly GCA_049669725.1. Taxonomy (GTDB): domain Bacteria; phylum Desulfobacterota; class Desulfobacteria; order Desulfobacterales; family JAFDCJ01; genus JAFDCJ01. Next base: position 1,493 of record JBATKU010000248.1, on the reverse strand, counting down.
AGATCGCCTGGGCACCCCTATGGTTGGCCATCAAGGCAGCAGAAGCCACCTCAAAGGCCACCCAGGCAGAACCATCTTTTTTCTTTCCCTCAAGCGTTCAGATAGCATACGAATTACTGCTCCTTTCGCTCTGAGGCCCTTGTGATGGGGTTTTTGAGGACCGCAACGAGGTGATGTTTTTCTTCTCTTAACATTGCCTCCTGGGATCCACGAATAAAATATCAAGAACGAAGCTGAATGAAAAGGGAATTAGAAGAATTAAATGGATTTTTTATTTTTTTAAAAGAATTAAAAAGAAAAAATTATATGAAGAGAGTTAAATCAAAACAACATAATTAAAGGGACAACATAACGGCTATGATTGTGCAATATTAAAAAGCTGAAATTTTTCACATTTGCAAAACACATCCATATACATGAAATATCTAGATTGGGGCACGACATTGAATCCTTGCCCCAGTTTTATTTAATCCATATAGATTTTAAATCCATCTCATAGCTCCCCATTCCCAAACCTTTTCTTTATAGTGCACAATATTGTTTGAGCTGCCCTTGGTTGACTGCCGATGTATTCGATTTTACTTTCTATATAGCCTTTCTTAGAGCAACATCCATAATTCACATCATACTGGAGATATACAAATGGCAACCATCTTATACATAGCCACGGCAATAGGATTATTCATCGCAACACAAACCAACGGAGATTGGGAAATTATCAGACATACCCTAAGGGAAAAAGCTTTAACAAGTATTGCTGTATCCGAGGGAGTAATCATAGCTGGCACCAAGAATGGCATCTGGCGCTCTTCTGATAACGGTAAATCTTGGCATGAGAGCAATGACCGGCTTTTAATTCGACATGTACGCTGGATTGTCAGTTCATCTTACGCACCTATGACCTTTCTGATCGGTACTGAACCCGCCGGTATTTTTGTATCAAGTGATGGTGGTAAAACATGGAGCAGCATACCGGAAATTGGTAAATTACGCGACACAAACCGTTGGTTTTTACCATACTCTCCAAAGGCTGGCTGTGTGCGTGGTTTTGCCATCGCGAAACCTGATAACTATCGTGGTCGTATGTACGCGGCCGTTGAAGTTGGCGGTGTTCTAATTTCTGATGACAGGGGTAAAACATGGAATTTGGCTGAAGGCAGCGATGGTAGCCCGGACATTAATCGTGAGTTGGGAACAATGATTCATCCCGATGTCCATTCAATCACAGTCCACCGGACTTCCTCCGATCTTGTCACTGCCGCTACTGGTGGAGGACTCTATCGATCGGCTGATGGTGGCCGAAATTGGAAAAACATATACAGATGTTATATACGTGCGATATGGGTTGACCCGACCAATCCCCAACATATAATTGCAGGACCAGCTGATGGTGTATCAAGAAATGGACGAATCGAGGAATCTTACGATGGAGGGCAGACCTGGCATCTTGCTTCAGATGGAATGATGTCTGCACCTTGGTCGAGGCATATGGT
>JBATKU010000247.1:0-2424 GCA_049669725.1 Desulfobacterales bacterium | reverse complement strand
AATCGGTCCCCAACCGGGTCAGGCTGTCTTCAACCGCCTGCATGATATGACTGCGTGACAGACCGGTTTGGTTGGGTCCGGGCCCCATGCGGCCGAATACTTTCGTTGCCAGCACCACATCTTTGCGGCGATTTCCCAGGGCTTTGCCCAGCATCTTCTCGGATTCTCCTTCGGAGTACACATCGGCCGTATCGATAAAGTTGACCCCCGCTTCGAGCACACGGCCGACAAGGTTGTCCGCTGCGTCCTGGGGCAGTTGACCGATCGCACTCCAAAATCCTCTGCCGCCGAATGTCATGGTTCCGAAACACAATTCCGAGACGAGCAATCCGGTTCTTCCAAGTTGTTTGTATTTCATCTTTAATCTCCTTCCATGTTCCTATGTGCTGCACAAAAACAGGTGCATCCGTCATCCTGATTCGGCAATGACCCATAATAATCCCTATCTAAGCTTTTTAAATAGAACCTATTGCAAAAATGCATCATACAGGGTCGCCGAACGTGACATATATTGAGAATAACCACGGTTCGGGCAAATTTGTGATATCCAAAGAATCGGAACGAATATTGGCGCGATTTCGGAGCCGGAGTTCGCCACAAACCAAATTTGACTAAAAATACATGTTTCAAATGGATATCACAAGCATTTTTGTAAGATGATATATTATGGTCCGCTACGGGTATTCTGGCCGAAAAATCCATCCTTAAATTAATGCGCCGGTCGGCCCAAATAATTTTCCGAAAATTATATTAAGGATTATATTGACTTGGCGGACGGTTTTAGTGATATCTGTAATTGTGCCACGATGGTGATACCTCTACGTATCTGTACTGCGACACGAAATACATGGAGCTCCACACACTCGTATGGACATTCCACATAGGAATTGCTAAAACGATCAAAATCCTAATGCAGTGGAGCTGACGAAAAAAAATCTGAACAACTTCGTAATCATTATTAGCAACACAAAAGATTTTTCGCCCGCACTCACCGCCAACGTGGGTACCAATAAAATAAGGAGTATTCGATAAAAAATGGTTACAGAAACAACACTTCATTTCTTTTGTGGAAAAATGGCTGCGGGAAAATCGACTTTAGCTAAGAAGTTGGCAAAGAAAAACAATGCTATTCTGCTAATAGAAGATGATTGGCTTTCTCAGCTCTATGCTGAAGAAATAACCGATATTCCAGAATACATAAAATACAGTGTACGCCTACAAAATATATTATCAGGCCATATTGTATCCTTGCTTTCTCATGGGGTATCCGTTGTACTCGATTTCCCTGCAAACACAAAAGACCAACGCAATTGGTTCCGTGCCATCTATGAAAAAGCAAATGCTTCACATACGCTTTATTTTGTCGATGTGAATGATGACATATGCAAAAGGCAATTAAAAGAAAGGAGCAAAAATAGGCCAGAAGGTTCGGCTTTTACTTCAGAGGCTGAGTTTGATGCTATTACAAAATATTTTCAGGCACCCTCAGAAAACGAGGGTTTCAATATTATCAGGTATCAACGATAAAATGCTTGAAAAGTAGTGATACTGTAAGCATCTATGCAGAATTGACCGACCTTGAAAGTCTGTGATATCAGATTACGATATATGTATTTTTTAAAGAGTTGGAGTTACATCTACATATCCACAATCCCATTAAATTGAAGGTTTCATAACAATATCCCCAATTTTTAGTATTGAACCAACCTGTGTAAGCCGGAATATACAATTCAGCTAAAGTGTGGCTTGCGTAACTAAATATGCAATCTTGGATAGGAACGAAAATGGCAGAATTTTCACCTGTGATATAAGATGAACATCACAAGAATTTTAGGGTGTGATCAACCTGATGTACGTTGGAGCAACATGGAATTGCGATAACAAATTGGGTGGTCAGGTGATGGGTATCACCGATCCACCTTAATCACTACCAGAGTAATATCATCCTCCGGTGCCTCATCTCCTCGGAATTGCTCAAGCACCTCAGTGACGGTGTCCACGATCTGTCGTGCAGAGGCTGTATGGTTATTACGAATAATATCCATTAACGCGTCTTTTCCAAACATCTCGCCGGTATTATTGTGCATCTCCCAGATGCCGTCAGTCCCAATCACAATAACCTGACCGGGTTCTATGCGATGCTGAAAAGAGTCGTATTCGATAGAGTCGTCAAATCCGAGCGGCACGCCTTGACCTTTGAGTTCATCAAACGCGTCCATGGAGGGATCGTAGACTATTGCTGGATCACGCCCTGCGCGAACCCACCGTATCTTCGTTACACGCTCCGTGAGTTCGCATGTGAGGAAAGGACCCATATTTTTTCTTTCTTTGAACTGGAATTCTTTTCAACACCGACGACAAAAGAGGACATCTTCTGAGACCATCGGGCGGCGGTTTCACTTTCCGCGAGCGCATACTTGATCT
>JBATKU010000246.1:0-1716 GCA_049669725.1 Desulfobacterales bacterium | reverse complement strand
ACCCCTCTATTTTAAAAGCGATAGTGCAGTTCATTTTTGAGATGTCTTTTAGTTTCCTTTAAATAGCTCCTACCCGATTGGGTTTATATGAAGTAATCTGTATTCCTGTTTTCAAACCCGCTGGGCGGAGCCCATAACTTAAACGGGACAGCCCGTGTGACAATTCCAGCATTTCTCAAAAGCATATAGCATGCCACTAACGAAGAATAGAAAAATATAATATATTTCAGTATGTTAAGTTTATATAGAATTTTATCGTAGATAACTGTTAAGCAAAATTTAGAAATATTTCGAAATGTCTTTTCGCAAAATTACGAAATCAACGTGCAAGGTTAAAAAGTGAATAAGAATGGGTGGTGAAATCACAAAAGGGTTTTTGGGGAATTAAAAAGACAGCAAAGGTTTCAACATAACTATTGGGCGAGATTTACTAACAGGATGTTATATCAATTTTTCCATGTTTCATAGAAACCATAAATATGGGCTTTTTGGCTTGATTGAGAACTTTCTTCGCTGTAGCGCCTGGAAAAAATCGTTTTACAAGATTGCTTCTATGGGAGCCGAGGACGATTGCGTCACATCCGAATCGATTGGCTTTTTCCACAAGTTTCTCAGCGACATTGCCATGGTATACCAATAAATATTCGATGTGATCTGCGTATTCGGGATGGTCTTTAAATTCTTTATTGAAAAGCGCACTAAGTTGCTCCTGCATACGCTTCAGGGCAGCAGATGTTTTTTCTTTGACAATATTTTTGCGGGTTTCGTTAAGAAAATATGCCACCTTTTTCGCCACTTTGATCGATCGCTGACTGATTACGTGGCACACCAGGATGTTGACATTATCCTCGCGGGACTTTTGGATGGCGTAGCGATAGGTGCCGGCGGATTTATCAGACAGATCCGTGGCACATAAAATTCTTCCAATCTCAGGCTTCGCGACCTCCATTGTTTCAGCCTTTATCAAGCAATCAGGTATATTTTAATTTTTATCAGATTCCGCTTTTTGCCTTAAAGATCATGAAATGTAATATCTGTCTCCCCTTTCGGCAACGGGATGATGAAAACCGGTTTTCTGGTTCGGCGCAGAACCCTTTTGGTCGTACTTCCTAAAAATGCATGACTGATAAGACCTTTGCCATGGGTTCCCATAACAATTGCATCACAGTTGAATTCATCCGCCTTTTTCAAGATTTCTTCGGCTGGAAATCCCTCACATACCTCTATGGATTCAACTTTACCGGCATATTTTGGATCACCGTTGAATTCTTTATCACAGGATATTTTCAACCGCTTCCGGATTCGATCAAGCGTGTCAGAGACTCTTTCATTGAAAATTTGTTTCCGTAAGTCCTCATTAAGATAAAGATCCAGCGCAAAGCGGTTGGTTGTCGTAATCATCTCGAAGACATGAAAAATGATAATGCCGGCATCGTGCTTTAGGGCCGAGTTAATGGCGTATTGGAAAGCATAGGCCGAATTATCTGATAGATCGGTTGCGTATAGAATTTTTTTGATGTCAGGAATCATTGTTTTATCCCTTCTGGTATGGTTTCTTCCAAGAATTTCGTTCACGCTCTTGATAATTAGCTAAGGCCATATAAAAAGCGCCTACTGCAAGCTCGGCGCAGTGATAATTTTCTAAAGGCAGTGTTTCCAGGAATTCGATCACATCCTGCGGTGTAATTTCCCAGCCTTCGTCGATTGTTTTTCCTT
>JBATKU010000245.1:0-2458 GCA_049669725.1 Desulfobacterales bacterium | reverse complement strand
TCCTGGAAGGGATTTCACAACCGGCATTGACAATAAAGGGATTGCCCACAATTTCATAGGTTTCCAGAACTTTTCCCCGGATAAGATCCGGCGTTCCCTGGAGAACCCCGCTGACGGGATCGATGTTACCGGCAAGTGCAACATCGTTCCCTATAGTATCCCGAACCGTTCTCATCTCAACCATGTGGTCCACGTCTAGGATATCAATGTCAAGATCGGCGATTCCCGGCAATAAATGCGTGATGTTACCGCAAATGTGCAATTTCACAAAGGCGCCCATTTCTTTGACGGCACGGATCAACCGCCTCTCCCGAGGTTGGATCAGTCTTTCATACATATCCGGCGACACTTGGCTGGCGATGGCATCCCCGATACCGATGGTATCTGCGCCTGCTTCTACCTGAGCCCTGGCAAAATCGATTCCCGTCTCCACGCAGACATCCATCAGATCACAGGCAAAAGGCTCGTCCATGGCCAGGTCCATCAGAAATTCGGTTACGTCACGCAGGTCGGCCGCTTCGGCCGCCGGACCCTCGATCCATCCTAAAATAGAGTAGGCTTGGGCACATTGTTTTTTATAGACCTGGATCGCCTTTATTCTGTCTAACATCCGACCGGGGGCCAGCGGGTCAGGTTTTTTCAAGGATGCCAGACGCTTATTCTCCTTAAGGGGGTGGGTGCTGATGGGCGGGCCGTTTTTTATGTATTTAATTGAGGCGCCAAAGCCCTGTGTCTCCCTGTAGGGGTCCGATATACAGCTGATCTGGTCGAAGCCAAATTCCTTTGCACATGTTAGATTCGCCTTGACCAGGATCTGGTGATCCGCAGCAAATCCAGCATAGTCAGCGCCAATATGCTCGGCCGCATATTGCATCAGAATCGGAGTTCGGGGAAGGAAGTCGACAGGTGTACCCTTGAGTACACCCAGATACCGTTCATAACTGTTCATACTTCTTGCTTACTCGTTTGACGACAGGAAAAATCGGGCCGGGCATACCAATCTATGTGGCTGCTTCCGGCCCGATAAAAGGATTCACTTTATTCTTTATTTTAGTAAATGGAATCCGGTTCGTAATATTCTTTAGCATTTTCCGGGGTGATCAGTTCTGCTGCCAGGACGATTTTTGAAGGAATTTTTTTCTGGTAGAATCCACTGAGCTCCTGGTTACGCAGTCCCTGGGCAGCAAGGCTAATGGCCGTTGCCACCATCGAGGGCGGGTAGGTGACATCGGCGCGGACCAGTTTGTCCCCGCCCATGATCATCTTGATGATATCCTTGGAACCGGCACCCCCCAACATGAGCTTGATGTCATTTCTACCGGATTCTTTATAGGCCTGCAGGACACCTTTTAGAACGTCATCGTCCTGGGCCCAGACAGCATCAATTTTCCCATATTTCTGAAGGTAGTTTTCCATGATTTCCAGCCCCTTCTGCGTTGACCAGTGGGCGGGCTGCGAGTCGAGGATTTCAATTCCCGAATACTGCGCCATGACCTTATTGAAGGCCTCAACCCGTTCGGTGTTGATGACGCAGGGTATACCTTCCAGGACCACAATTTTGCCTTTGCCGCCAAGTTCTTTCGCCATCCACTCGGCACTCACCTTGCCGAGACCCGGGTTGTTGCCGGCAATGTATACATTCTGGGCATCCTTGGTCAGGCCTCTGTCAACAACCACGGTGTATATCCCTTTGCTGTATGCTTCGGCTACAATTGGTGTCAGCGGTGCCGAGTCATGGGGTAAAATGACCAGGGCATTAATGCCCTTAACCATCAGATCTTCAACATCCCCCACCTGTTTGGCCGGCGCATCGGCGGTCACCAGGAAGAATTCAATGTTCGGATCCTGCTTTTTCCAATCGTCAATGGCTTTTTTAGCCCACCATACGATACCGCCGGTCCAGCCGTGATCGGCACTGGGGATGGAGACACCGATTTTAATTTTGTCGGCCCCGAAAGCTGCGGATACGGAAAAAACAAACATCACTGCAATAGCCACTGAAATTAAACGTTTCAACATATTCCTACCTCCTTTGAAAAAGTTGCGCGTTTTCCGGCCTGGGCCGGATGAATTAATTGTTCTTGCGCTTGTATTGGACAAGAACGGCTAATATAATAACAAACCCTTTTACAGTGCCTTGCAAATAGGGGGAAACTCCTACCATGTTGAGCATATTGTTAATCATACCCAAAATAATGGCCCCGATCACTGTCCCCATGATCGTACCGTTACCACCGGACAGGGAGGTCCCGCCGATAACCACCGCGGCGATGGCATCCAACTCGTAAAAAACGCCGGCATTGGATGAACTGAGAGAGTTCAACCGCGATGAGAGCATGATTGAGGTGACGGCAACGGACAGCCCGGTCAGGGCATAGGTCATCATCTTGACCAAGTCGATTTTAATGGCCGAGTAAACAGCCACCTTTTCGTTGGCACCGACGGCACAGACATACCG
>JBATKU010000244.1:0-1754 GCA_049669725.1 Desulfobacterales bacterium | reverse complement strand
TGGTAAGCGTGTGATCGCTGTTGGTGGTGCCGGTTTCGTTGGGAGCAACCTGTGCCGAAAGCTGCTGGAGACGGATGTTGCAGAGATTCTGGTTATTGACAATCTGTTGTCTGCCGAACGGGAGAACATCCCTGAAAGCAAACGAATTGTGTTTTGGGAAAATTCGGTTGCAGATGATGCCGTATTAAACAAAATTGATGATGAATATGACTACATATTTCATTTGGCAACCTATCACGGCAATCAGAGTTCCATCCATGATCCAATTGCCGATCATGACAACAATCTTGTGACCACTCTGAAATTATTCAACCGCGTAAAAGACTATAAAAACCTTAAAAAGGTTGTTTTTTCAGGGGCTGGATGTGCTGTTGCTGAAAAAACTTTCGAAGATGCGAAACCGACCTCGGAAGATGCCCCCGTTTCGTTTGAGATGGACAGCCCCTACTCGATATCAAAAATTGTGGGTGAATTCTACGCCTTATACTTTCATCGACAGCATCAATTACCCACTGTCAGGGCCCGGTTTCAGAATGTTTACGGCCCGGGCGAGGTCCTGGGGGCCGGAAAATGGAGAGGGACACCGGCAACGGTCTGGCGTAACGTCACGCCGACTTTCATTTACAAGGCTCTCAAGCAGGAATCCCTGCCTCTTGAAAACGAAGGTATGGCTACCCGGGATTTCATCTTTGTTGACGATATAGTCAATGGCCTGATGCTCTGCGCCGAAAAAGGCAGACCCGGAGAGGTTTATAATCTTGCCAATGGTACTGAAACCAGAATAAAGGACCTGGCCGGGTTAATCAATCGGTTTACCGAAAATCCAACCCCGGCGACGATCAAACCCAAAAGAGACTGGGATCGATCCGGATGTCGTTTCGGCTCCACGCAAAAGGCGCAAATTGCGCTGGGATTCACAGCTGACGTGGATCTTGTCGAAGGACTTCATAAAACAATTGAATGGACGCAAATCAATCTTGAATTTGTCGAAAAGATGATCAGCAAGCATAAAAACCAACTTGATAATCTTAATAGCCAGTCAGGCCGATTTCCTGCCGATAAAAATTATCCCTCCAAATCAATTCGTAGCAAACTTTGAAAAAATGCAGAATATTAACGCCATTCTTTTGCTCTACCATCATCCGATCAAAACGGATGCTCCGACAATAAAAGAACATGTCAATGCCTTTTCGCACCTTTCTCGATTCAAGACCTGGAAGATAAATTCTGCTCTTGGTTTTCCTACCGCCCTTAAAAGTTTCAATTTTAACATTATCGTGCTTCACTACAGTCTTTTCGGCCATCCGATCAGTCTGGGCAAACACTTCCAGTCATATCTGGGCTCTGTTAAAAACAGTTATAAAATTGCGTTTTTTCAGGATGAACATGAATACTGGCCGGAGAGGGTAGCATTTATCAATGAGTTTGACCTGAATTGTATCTATTCGCTTTTTGAACCGCGTTATTTTGATGCAAGCTACGGTAAATACACAAAAGTTCCGAAGGTCCTTTACAATTTGACCGGCTATGTCAGCGATCAAATGATTGACTTTGCGAATCAATGCCTGAAGCCTTATGACGATCGGAAAATCGATGTCGGGTACCGGGCCCGCAGACTGCCCTATTATTTGGGACGGGGAGCACAGGAAAAATCGTTTATCGCTGAAGAATTCAAAAGACGTGTTCAAAATACAGACCTGAAAATTGATATCGAAACAGACGAGGCCGACCGTATCTACGGAGAAGCATGGTAC
>JBATKU010000243.1:0-6102 GCA_049669725.1 Desulfobacterales bacterium | reverse complement strand
CTATAGCTTCGCCCTTAAGTGCCTTGCATATGAAAGCCTCCGACTCGTGCAAAATCCAGGTATCATTTCACCTCCGCTGGCTACAAACTCACGCATAAGGCCTCGTAACGAAAAAACAAGTAATGACCATCATACCGATGATCTCGGTAGTATCATGACATCTGGCAGCCTGATGAGTTGGTGTGCAAAGGCTTGTTTTTTCGCAGCGATGCCTAATGCGCTCAGACATGTACCCGCCTGCGGTAAAAAAATAATCCATTCCGCCAGAGCCTTGGCTTTGAGAGGAAAACTCCCCGACCGCTCTGCTACCTTACTCTATCTTTGGTATCCAAAAGTGGTTTCAAAGCCTCAGATCACGTCCAAAGACCCCGCTGAGCGGGATTACATATCTATGTCTAAACAAATTATGGTATGCATCAAGGCGCGAGGTTCTTAGAAAGCGCAGCATACACTTTAGTATGTGAGCATTTCTAAGGAACTCGCAACGCAGTATTTGGGCGTTAGATGAGGTTTTGAAGCCACTTTTATACGTGGGTACGCAGCTTAAGCTCCACCGGGTGAGGATTGAGATAGGTCTGCTGTTTTAGATACGGCTGATCATATTTGCGCACGTAATGGTTGATCAGGGTTATGGGCACCAGTAGCGGCACATATTCACTGCGATATTGATCAAAGACTTCGAGCAATTCCTGTTTCTCGTCACTGCTCAGCTGCTTTTTGAAATAACCCATGACGTGCTGCAACACATTTATGTGTTTTTTGATGGTTGTTTTCAGTTTCAAGGCTTCCATCAACTGCAATTGATACTGCTGATGCAACTCCAGGATAGGCATCTTTTTGCCGTCAGCAACCAGTTTGCCCATCGAGCGGTAGTGTTTCGGACTGTGGGACATAATTAACAGCTTGTTGCGGGTATGAAAACCCACCAGGTTGCCCATGCCCGGTTTTTGGGCCAGGTTATCCCGCCAGCGCTTCATGGTGAATATCTGAAGAATAAAATTTTCCCGGATCAAGGGATCGTTGAGGCGGCCGTCATCCTCCACCGGGATCAGGGGAAAGTTTTCCATAAAGGCCCGGGCAAACATCCCGATACCGATTTTATGGGGCATGCCCTTCTCGTTGTAAACCTTGACCCGAATCATTCCGCTGCTGGGAGAATCGCTCTTGAAAATAAACCCGCATAGCTCTTCCTTTTCCAGTTCCCTGACACGCTTGTTTGCCCAGGTGAGCATACGGTCGGTGTGATCGGTTTTGGATTTAAACGTTACCAGACGCGGATTGTCCGGGTCGCCGACCAATCGAAATGATTCCCTGGGAACCCCGAAGCCGGCCTCCACTTCGGGGCACACCGGGACATATTCCACAAACTTTCCCAGGGTGCGGGTCAGGTATTTATCATGCTTGTGACCTGCATTCCAGCGCACTTCATTGCCAAGCAGACAGCTGCTGATGCCAATCCTGAATTTTGTCTCCATGCTGGTTCTCCTGAAATATTTATTAAAAAAAATTATTTGTTTTTGTTAACCGATTATTATGCTAAAAAGCAGCGTTTAAATGTATAAGTGAACTCTAAGGAGAAAAAATGATGCTGGAAGAAATGAAGGCCCTGGCCAGAGAAAAAAATAGTTGCGTTCTGGCAACCATTGTCGACCGCAAACCGTATTGCTCCCTGATGGCCTATGTCACCAATGCGGCATGCAGCGAAATATACATGGTAACCCACAGGCAGACGCAAAAGTTTAAAAACTTAGCGGCCAATCCGGCGGTCAGTCTGCTTATTGACACCCGCGATACATCGCCGCGAGCGGCAGCCAAAGCCATGACCGTGGAAGGTATCTTCCAAGATATTACGGATCCCGCCAAAGAACTAAAGGTTCGCCGGATGCTATTGGCAGCACATCCCCATTTAAGTGAGTTCATGAGCCACGCCGACGCCGAGGTTTTCCAAATTAAGATAATATCTTTTTTACTGCTCAATGGCCTGACCCAGGCATCCTTCGAGGATCTGTCGGATTCCGGTTGATAGCGGCCATAATCATTCCACCTTTTTGGGCCGGCAATCAGATATTGGTTTCACCCAGGGTGACAATCCCCAGGTATCCATCCACCGTTATTTCATCCCCGCTTTCAATCAAGGTGGTTGCGTCCGGGATGCCGGTAATGCAGGGCAATCCGTATTCGCGAGCAATGATGGCCCCATGAATCAACATTCCGCCCCTGCGCTCAACAACGGCCGTCGCCAGAGGCACGACAAATGTGATGTTGGGATCAACCGCATCGCAAACCAGTACCTCACCGTATTTGAAATCGGTCAAATCGGAATGTTTCCGGATCACTCGGGCCTTGCCTTTTGCAATTCCGGGACCTGCAGGCTGGCCGAGCAACTGCCGGGCCTGGAGGTTATCTCCGGTCGCTGCTGCAGCAGGGCCTGATTTCGGGGATTCGGTTCCGAAATCGACTTCATCCAACGCCTGTTTCAATATTTCCGATGCCGGATGGCCTGACGGATCTTCAAGCCGTCGTTTGGCTTCCTGGACGGCCGCCAGCAACTGCGCTTCAATACGGCCGAGATAAATATTGTCGTCATCCCGCAGCCGATAACTGCTCCTGGCCAGTTCAAGCAGTTCTTCCGCCCACCCTTTCTGATCGTCGTCAAAGCTGTTGAAATAAGTCTGATGCAAGCGATTGACTCTATCCTTTTTATGAGGAGTTTCGGTTGGGGCCGGATGGTCGGCCATTTCCAGCAGCAATCGGTATAGCGGACCGGTGCCCAGCACGCAATTCTTACCACCGGTCACGGCACAGGACAGGTCGCCGAATTTTTCAATAAATTCGACAGTCTTTGATCGAAATTTGGCATCGAGGTTGGTATCATCCCCCTGCTTCAGTTTTTTCATCAGCTGTTGATCGCTGCGGATGATAGCAGCCAGATCCATCAACATGTTGTTTCTCTCGATACTGGCCATATCGGTGTTGGTGAGCAGATCAATAAATTCATAGGGATCAACTGGTTGCACGGCATCGTTGTAAACCTGTCCGAACATCCTCACACCATGGGCATAGGGAATAAAATCCGCCCAGTAAATGTTGACCCACTTGTGGTTGATCTCCCAGCGCTTTTTGATTTCAGCTGCCAGATCCTGATCCGGCAATCCGGCAGGATCAATGGCGCCCAAGCTTTCGGCCACCGCAATCATACCGGGAATCAGCTCATCTTCAATTTTGCGACGCAGGTTTTGGAGATTATCAAAGCTGCGATGCAGGCTCAGATACCAGCCACGTTCATCTTTGGATTCATCAGTACGCAGGGTGGTTATGGGACGGGATTGAAGCAGGATCAGAGAATCGCCGTCATAGGTCCACTCGACATCCTGGGGCATCTTAAACGATTCTTCCGCCTGGCGCGCGGTTTTAAATACAAAATTTACGTCCTGGGGGCTCAGGGGCGGATGGGCTGATTTTTCTGCAGGCAACTCTGCCAGGCGCACACCCCTAGGGCCTGGAACCATCCAGTATTTGCGCTCAGAAGGCGTATGGCTAACAATCGTATTGCGTGACCGATCCATTATCCAGCGATCGGGCTCGATGTTCCCGTCCACAAGTCCCTGGTTTAAACCATAGACGGATTCGATGACACCTTGATTCTCGTCATTGGGGCTTTGGGTAAAGGTCACCCCGGACCTGTCACCGGCCACGGTCTCCTGCACCACCACTGCCATCGAGCTCTTTTCAACATCCAGACCTATTTCCTGACGGTACAATAAAGCAGCATCCGACCAGAGGGAGGCCCACACCAGGCGGATATGTTTTAAAATCGATTCCGCACCAGCCACATTGATAAAGGAGTCGTGAAGTCCGGCAAAAGACGATCGGGCATCATCTTCTTCCGGCGCCGAGGATCGCACAGCCACTGTTACATCCCGGAACCGGTCGCCGATAGCGGAGCGAATTTCCTGTGCGAGATCATCCGGAAATAGTTTGCCCAGGAACATATTGCGGATGCGGGTGGCGCAGTCCCAGATTTCTTCCCAGCGCATTTCCTTAAAATCTTTACGATGAAGTTCGAGCAAAATTTGCTCACGCAAGCCCGTCCGCAGCACATATTCCTGATAAACATCGCTGGTGATGCAAACGGTCGCGGGAATCCTGAAACCGCTTTTCACAAGTAACGAAAGAGCATATCCTTTACCGCCCACCCGGCGACGATCAGCGGATTGAATTTCTTCAGCAGACAGAATCCAGTTCATGGTTCCAGGTGCAGCTCCATAACATTTTGAAAGTTTTTAACCAGGTAATAGGTTTTTACGGATACCCCCACCAGGGCACATGTCGGTGCCCTAACAAAATCTTCCAGGTGGGGATGCTTCGCCAGATAATGTTTTACAATCGGGACCTTTTCCGCTTCTCCGATTTCTTCAGCGTTACCGACAGCGGTTACAGAAATGGCCTGATGAAAATCCGAGATCTGGTTCGTGCTGCTGTTGACCATCAACGCCACGCGGTGGTCGGCTGCTAAATTGGCATACTTTCGCGTTGTTTTCGGTGTTACAAAATAAATATGCCGGAGATCATCCGAACTATAAAAAGCAACCAGACTGGCATAGGGTTGACCATCATGGTGAGTGGATAAAGCTGCCAGGTTTTGAGTGCTAAACAGTTCTTTTAAACGTTGCCGGAATTGTTCATTCGATATCATTGATGGGATGTCCGTACGCCTGTGATTATTAACCGCTAATGCGTCAGGTCGATTAACCGGCCACCGGTTCTAATCTCCAGAACCAACCAGCGGCAGTTCTTTGTCTATCTTAAAAAATACCAGAAATTTGGATTCGTCTTTTGCATTGATATACTGTCTGCGCTGCAAAGATTGCAATAATTCTGAATCCTGCTCCTCACGCACCTTGGTTAAAAAAAAGCGTTTGCCTTTGTAACCGGGCCCTTTTTCAATAAACATGTAACAGGCATGGGGATTTGACTGAAGATTATGATGGGTAAGTCGATCGCGCATGATCAGGGCCATGGTACCGTCATCCATAAAATGGGGCCGGGCATAGATGGCAGCATCCACCTTGCCGTTGCCATCAGCGGTTGATAGAATTCCGTTTCCTTCGGTGTTTTCAAAATATTCTTGAATTTCCATGTGAACCTCCTCTCGAAAAGTCCTGTATCATTAGCTAAAGGCAGTATTCTCAGTTTGCAAAAAGTGCTGATCATGTGCTACGAACCTATAAGACTATAATACCGATATCAGAAAAGAAAAGGAGTCCTCGCATGGAAATTATGGAAAATCTCTGGCAGGTTGGCGGTGCTGAATTAACATCGGTTGAGGATGCGGCGACTTATCTGTTTCGCTTTGGGAAAAAGGCCGCTTTGATAGATGCCGGTTGCGGTGGCGCTCACGAGGATCTGGTAAAAAATATATCAGAAGTATTGCCGCCGGATGTCGAGATTGAATACCTGTTTTTAACCCATTGCCATTATGATCATACCGGCGGCGCTGCAGCCGTCAGGGACCAATACGGATGCAAAATCGTGGCCCATGAATTGGATGCTGAATACCTGGAAAACGGCGACAGCCAGGTTACGGCGGCCAATTGGTACGGCGCCCGGATGAATCCCTTAAAAATTGACGACCATATCAAAGATAAAAAGCAGACTTTTAAAGTCGGCAGCGGCGAGCTGACGGCTTACCACTGCCCGGGACATTCTCCCGGTTCGGTGGTGTATCTGGCCAAACTGGATACCAACCGGATTCTTTTCGGCCAGGACGTTCACGGGCCTCTGGATGCTTCGTTTCTATCCAACCGCAATGATTATAAGCGTTCATTGAAATTTATGATAGGGCTGCAGGCGGATATTTTATGCGAGGGTCATTTTGGTGTTTATCAGGGAAGAAAGGAGGTAAGCCAATTTATCCAAAATTATTTGGATGGTTAGAGGTTAGACCCTGATAATTAATCGATAGATGTAATCCGTTGAATCGGAAAAGAAGGGGGGAAATATCATGAAGCTCGCAATAATTGGTCTCGGGCGGATGGGAATGAACATGGCCAAACGCCTGCTAAGGGGCGGACACCAGGTTGTGGCCTACAACCGTACACC
>JBATKU010000242.1:0-1728 GCA_049669725.1 Desulfobacterales bacterium | reverse complement strand
TATTCGAGTGCTCCCAGATCAAACAGAATTCGCCGTTTGTCATTCCTGATAATTTCCCTGATTACTTTTTCAAGCTCCGGGGCTATCTCGGTGTTCATCCGGCCTTTGATGGCAACACAGACAATACCGTTTTTCTCTTTCTGAATTATTTCCATTTTCCCATGCTTTCTTCTCATTACCGCTCATGAGCCCTGCCATTGCGTTATCTCTCAGAAGCATGGCCGGCAATATTGGCACCTGGTTTATCAATAGTTATAGAAGGTTCGACTGGTCTGCGGGTTTATAGCAGCCCGCCGGGCAGGCTGGCGGCCGCTGCCGCTCAGCCCGCCCATAGGCCTGGATTAAGGGATTATGGCAATGGCAGCGAAGAACTAAAAAGCTCTACCGTCTCGCCGTTAGCCACCTCATCTTCGTAAGCTTCTTCGAGAATCAACCCGACACCCGGAGCGTAGAATTTAAATTCAAAGACGCCCGGCTCGATGGGGGTAGAATCTTTGGTTTTCAAAACATTAGAGTATGTTATACCTCCAACCGTTATGGAAGACTCCCATCCGACAAATTCGCCGATGTCTTCAGCGTCCCCCAAAAAGAATTCCTGGCGGTAGACCTCCTGCGGCGGCTCAGAACCAAACCCTGTATAGGCCCACATCAGAATTCCCGGCTTGGCACCGTCTACACCGGCCTTCCAGGAGCCCTCGATGTCAACCAGTTCACCGTCTTCGAAATTTTGCGCAATTTCGCCGAAATACCAGACATTGCCGGCATTGTCCTGGGCGTACCAGTCAAGGGTGACTTCGATGTCATCACCGCTCTCCGTTTCCGTCACCACATCGCTTACGACAATGCAGTTGAATTCCTGGCCGGAATCAGCGGGGTATTCTATTACTTTGATCTCGCTTAAAACCTCAACGTTGATGGTTTCCCCGGCTTCATCATTTACATAAGTCCAGGTTGTACCAGGAACCAGGGGATAGTAAGGATTTGGTTGCGGATCGTCAAAGTCGGCCGGGGTAACCTGGGGGTCATACCGGTCTTCGCCCAGATCCTCGCAAACCTCCCGACGGGCTTCGAATTGATCTTTGCACTCCTCTTTGGCCGCCCTGTATCCATCCTCGCCATTCTTGGCATCATTGAAACAATCTTCGCGTTCCTCGTCGTCTGACACATTGATGCAGTTTCCGACAGCGATCCAGTGGTCATCTTTAACTTCGTTCCCACAGGCTCTGAAGGCTGCCTGGGCGGTTTGAGAACAAAACCGGGGCCTTTTCCAGTCATTGTCGTGATCATCGTCCCGGTCATTATGCCAACGATCACCGGATGCCTGGCTGAGGTCGATACTAAGCAGGCCGGAACCAGGAATGACAAGGAACAACAACGCCAATAATGCAACGGCAGTTTTTAAAGATGCGCTTTTCGATTTTCCGCTGACTTTTGCTGTAAACATAGTTACCTCCTTTAGTTGTGGTTTGTGAGCCCTTTTCGGATTGTAACGTCCGGGTTAGTATTGATTTCCTGAATATCAAAGATTTCTTACGGCAAGATTACGGAAAGATTATAATTTCGTAATGTGAGAAAGCTTCTAAAAAATGAAATTGACGGTGTAACGATCGGTTTTAAACTCACGATAAAAATTAAATAGAGGGTATTTTTTTACGCTGAGCACGGTGCCGACCATCAGTTGATAATGCTCACCCTTTTTCAAGTCCTTCAGCGAAATGACTTCCAGGT
>JBATKU010000241.1:0-15381 GCA_049669725.1 Desulfobacterales bacterium | reverse complement strand
TTATAGGAAAACTATTATGGAGACAAAACGATTAGTGATTGTGGCCGTGGGAGGACAGGGGAATTTGCTGGCATCCAGTGTGCTGGGAGAAGCCGCGCTGCTGTGCGACATACCGCTGCACATGAGCGAAATTCATGGTATGGCCCAACGGGGAGGCGTTGTCGAATCATCCCTGGTGTTTGGTGATGCCCGCAGCACAATTATCTCCGACGGGGAAGCGGATTTACTGGTAGGATTTGAACCGGCTGAAACTTTGAGAGCCCTGGGTAAATGTAACGCCAATACGGTTGTAATTACCAATCTGGCGCCGCTGATGCCTTTTACGGTCAACATCGGCCAAGGTGTATATCCGGATTTAAAGGAATTGCAGGAGCTGATTCGCAAAAAAACGGCCAAACTGATCGCCTTTAATGCGGCGGCGCTGGCAAAAGAGGCCGGCAATGTTCTATCAGTGAATATGGTTCTGCTGGGAGCTCTGATCCAGACAGGCATCCTGCCGCTGACGGTTGACCAGGTAAAAGAGGCCATGAATACCAAAACCAAGAAAGCGTTCCTGGATTCTAATCTCAAGGCCTTTGATCTGGGTTTTTCGGCCGCTGAATCCACTTAGCTGGAATGAGGAACGAACGCCTAATTGCTTGCAGACACTCTATCCGCTGGCCGGATAATAGAGTTGCTTTCAGGTTTTTTAATTAGTTTTGAAATCGATCGTTTGACCCTGAGGCTTTCGAAAGATAGGATTCCTTCAATACTCAATCGTCATTAGAAAATAGTCA
Organism: Desulfobacterales bacterium; assembly: GCA_049669725.1. GTDB lineage: Bacteria > Desulfobacterota > Desulfobacteria > Desulfobacterales > JAFDCJ01 > JAFDCJ01. The sequence continues at coordinate 14,605 of JBATKU010000241.1, read as the reverse complement.
CTCCTTCAAGGGGAGGTCAACATGAATACCAACTCAGAATTTCGTCCCCAGTCGTTTGCCGTCGTCGGTGCCGGACCGGTTGGATGCATCGTGGCGGCCTTTCTGACCCAGGGTGGCCATGAAGTCATCCTTTGTGATGTGGTCTCCGATTTGTTGCAACCGGCCCTGGATCCCGGCATCATTATCGAAGGCGCAGAGAATCTCCAGCAGAAAGTCACCAAAACCTGCACGAATATTGATGAGCTTGCCGAACATGATCCGGATGTCATATTTATTACCGTTAAGGCTAACGCGTTGCCGCTGATTGCATCCGCCATCGAAGGGTTTTATCGTGAAGGAATGTATATTGTCAGCTGGCAAAACGGCATCGATACCGAATTGGAACTCGCAAAGGTCTTAGGCAAGACACCCGTGATGCGGGCAGTTGTTAACTATGGCTGCGGGCTTGTCGGCCCGGGTCATGTCAATATGCCGTTTCACCATCCGCCCCATTATATCCAGGAACTGGATCCTGAATCTTGCAGTCAGGCGATTGCAGTTGCAGAAACGCTCAGCAAATGCGGCCTGCAAACCGATCACACCGATCAGATTGTTTCCATGGTCTGGCGCAAAACGGTCATGAACGCCTCGATGAACCCGGTATGCGCGGCCACCGGGCTGACCATGTCACGGGCAATGAATGACCCCATTGTTTATCAAATCGTTGATGCCCTGGTTAAAGAATGTTTGAAGGTGTCCAGGGCCAATGAGATTAATCTGGGATGGGACTATTATCCTTACGCCATGGAATATATGCGCAGTGCGGGAGATCATAAACCTTCCATGCTCATGGATATCGAAGCCAATCGCAGAACCGAGATTGACTTCATGAACGGCAAATTTGTGGAATACGGGCAGCAGGCAGGCATTGATACCCCGTATAACCGCACCCTTTGGGCACTCGTCAAAGGACTCGAGTCGAAATAGAAGGCCGCTGGCCTTCTATTAGTTATTTGTTATTGGTTATTCGAAACAAGGAGATGAATACATTGGTCGTATAGGTACATCAAAAATTCCATCTGCTAAAGAAGATGGGAAATGACCAACCTAACTAAGATGGCACTACCAAAACCTATTAACGAATAACTATTAACGAATAACCATCGGCGCCTAATGAAAAGTTTAGAGCATTGAGAAGGTAAACCGTAAATAATATGAGCCAAAATCCTATATATGTCGGCGCCGACGTCGGGTCATCCAGAACCAAAGTTGCCGTGATGGATTCCGGCAAACAACTGTTGGGTTATGCTATAAAAAAATCAGGCATTGATTTTACAGCCACGGTTCAGGAATGCCTGGAAATTGCTTTGAAAATGGCAGGGGTCAAGCCGACAGACGTAGTCAACGCCATATCAACCGGATACGGCCGTAAAAATGTAACCTTTGCCAACGATACCAAAACCGAAATCGGTTGCCATGGCAGCGGCTGTTACCTGTATTTTCCGAAAACCATTACCATCATTGACATCGGAGGACAGGACAACAAAATTATAAAGCTCGACGAAAAAGGCCATCGTACAAACTTCAAAATGAACCGCAAGTGTGCCGCCGGGACTGGCGCATTTCTCGAAGAGATGTCGGCCCGGCTGGATGTGCCCCTTGAAGAGATGGACGGACTGGCCGCCCAATCCGAAAATATGGTGAAACTGGGAAGCTTCTGTACCGTTTTTTCAGCCACCGAAGTGCTGGAAAATATCCGGAACGGCAAAAAGATTGAAGACATCGTAAAAGGCGTATTTTTTTCGGTCATCAAAAGAGTTCTGGAAATGGATTCCATGACCGAAAATGTCGTCATGACCGGAGGCGTTGTGGCCCACAATCCCTATTTGATTAAAATGGCCGAAGAGATGATCAGCCGCAAAGTACTGGTGCCCGAGCATCCGCAGTTAACCGGCGCTATCGGGGCAGCTTTATATGCAATGAATACCGAGTAATTGGCGTTCTACGCTATATTTAGGTATCGGCTTTATTTTTTTTATACGTGCATCTTAACTTTTCATTACATTGGAATGATGGAATAGTGGAATAATGGATAGTTGCTTAGTTTTGATCGGAGTCCCCCCCATCTTATAATTATGAAAACGACTTTTCCGAATTAAAACCCAACATTCCAGCATTCCATTATTCCAACATTCCAGATAATTGGTTGCTTGCCTGGAATTGAAAACGTATTCAAAGCCTTTTCGGCTTCAACTTAGGAAGTAAAAAAATGGAGGAAACATTATGGTAGAAGAAAAGCAAGTTATCAGAAAAAAAATTGCCGCGGCCGCAGATGTCGGCAAATTCATGGCGGATTATTATCTTGAACTGGATGCCGCCTCGAAAAAGGGCGACCCCAAGATCGCCTGGTGCACCAGCGTCGGCCCGGCCGAGATACTTAGAGCCATGGGATTTTTGATTTACTTTCCGGAAACCCACTCGGCAATGCTGGGGGCCACCCGCATGGCCACCGATCTGATTCCGGTAGCCAATGCCCTGGGTTATTCACCGGAGATTTGTTCATATCTCACCGCCGATATCGGGGCTTTTGTCCAAGGAGTTACACCCCTTAAAAAAGTCTTTAACATCGACAGTATCCCCAAACCTGATGTCCTGGTTTACAATACCAACCAGTGCCGGGACGTGCAGGACTGGTTTGAATGGTATGGCAAAAAATTCGACGCCCCGGTTGTCGGCATTCATACCCATCGAAATATCGGTGATGTTACCGAAGCTCATATCGAATCCATCGCCAAACAGATGGAAGCTCTGATTGAGCCCCTGGAAAAGGTATCCGGTAAAAAGTTCGAAATGGATAAATTAAAAGAAGCGGTCCGTTTGTCCCGCGATTGCTCGGATATCTGGAAAAAAATCCTGGATACCGCTTCGGCCACCCCCTCTCCCCTAACCTTTTTTGACGGCACCACCCTGATGGGACCTGCCGTGGTGGGCAGAGGAACCCAGGAAGCACTGGATGTTTTTGAAATATTGCTGGCGGAATTGGAAGAGCGAATTAAAGATGGCGATGGTGCGGTAGAAGAAGAAAAGCACCGAATTTACTGGGACGGCATGCCGGTCTGGGGCAGGCTCAGTGCGCACTCAAAGATGTTTTCGGCCCTGAACACCAACGTGCTGGCTTCAACTTACTGCAACTCCTGGATTTTCTCCGCCCTTGATCCCGAAGATCCTTTCCACAGCATGGCCAAAGCCTATACCGAACTTTTCATTGTTCGCGACGACGCCGCCAAGGAAAAATACATAAAGGAAATGCTGGAGTTTTTCAAAGTAGACGGGGTTATTTACCACGATGCCAAAACCTGTCCCAATAACACCAACTGCCGCTATGGCATGTCGCAACGACTGGCCGAAGTAACCGGCATTCCCAGCCTGACCATCCATGGCGATTTGAACGATCTTAGAATGCTGTCCGATGAGCAGACCAAAACAAATGTCGAAGCCTTTATCGAACAGCTGGATGAAAGTTGATTGGTTTCAGGTGTCAGGTTTCGGGTGTCAGGAGGTGCATGTGCTGAACGATGAGAGTTCATAGCTCCCCTTAAGAGGAACTGCTCCATCATATAAAATGATTGGCATCCTTTATTTTAGGCATTTTTGGCAATTTAGGCATTTTAGGCATTTGATATGATAACTAGGGCAGTTACTTAGTAATTAAATGTTATTGTGCCAATAAGTTAAGGAGATCAAAATGTTAGAATCTTTATTTCGACCAAAGTCAGCAGCCGTTATCGGTGCGTCCTCCAAAGAATTGTCCATCGGCAACCGGGTGATCAAAAACCTGATCGATTTCGGGTTCAAGGGAGAGATCTACCCCATCAACCCCAAGGCCGATGAAATCCGGGGGATCAAAGCCTACAAGTCGATTATGGATTGCCCGGATGGCATCGATGTCGTCCACATGGTGATTCCGGCCAAATTCGTGCCCCAAGCCATGGAAGATTGCGGAAAGAAGGGCGTTAAAAATGTTATTATCAACTCCGGCGGCTTTTCTGAAATCGGCCCCGAGGGCGAAGCCCTTGAAAAGGATTTTCTGGCAACAGCCAAACAATACGGCATCCGTGTCATGGGACCTAACTGCCAGGGAGTGATCAACACCGACCCCGACGTCCGCTCCTACACCAATTTCACATTCACCATGCCGGATCCGGGTTTTATCTCCATTGTTGCCCTCAGCGGAGGGGTGGCCGAAGTCATCCATCAGGCATTTTCCCAGATGGGGGTAGGCACCCGTATTTACGCTTCCAACGGCAACGCCTGTGATGTAACTATTCCGGATATCTTGCGCTATCTGGGAGATGACGACGGCACAAGGGTTATCGTCACCTATGTCGAAGGGCTTAGAGATGCCACCACTTTCATGGAAGTGGCCAGAGAAGTGGCCGCCAAAAAGCCGATTCTTGCCATGAAGGCCGGTCGCACCATGGAAGGCGCCAAAGCGGCCGCATCACACACCGGTGGCCTCGCCAAAGAAGACATTGCCACCGACTTAATCTTCAAAAGGGCCGGCATACTGTCTTTCAGAGACGAAGGGGAGCTGATTCAGGCAGCCGTTGCCTTTGCCTCCCAGCCGACACCGAAGGGCAACCGGGTGGGAATTATCACCAACACCGGCGGCCCCGCCGTGATTGCCACGGATGTAATGGTAGGCGCCGGACTGACCCTGCCGCCGCTTTCGGATAAGACCAAAACCGTCCTCACCGAAACCCTGTTTCCGGAGGCATCGGTTAACAACCCGATTGATGTCCTGGCCACAGGACCTGCGCCCCATTATCGGGCTTGCCTGGATGCCATGATGGCAGACGATAATTTTGACTGCGTCTACGTTAACTTTGTCACGCCGTTTTTCGTTGACAACGAAAGTATTGCCCGGGAAATTGTCGAAGTCAGCAACCAGCAGCAAAAACCGATCGTCTGCAATTTAATGACCGACAGACGCCAGTGGACGGAAGTAGTCAAGATCCTTCAAGACGGCGGCGTACCGTGCTATGCCCTGCCAGGAGAAGCCGCAAGGGCGATGACGGCCCTTGTCCGTTACAACGAGACCCGCAACCGTGAAATCGGTGAAGTACAAATTTTCAGCGATGTCAACAAGGCTGAAGGCACCAAAATATTGGAATCTGCTAAAGCAGCCGGAAAATCAAGCCTGTCGGCCGAGGAAGTTTACAGTATCCTGGAGGCTTACAATATTCCTGTAGCAGGCTGGCGCATGGCAACCAACACCGATGAAGCTGAAAAAGCGGCTGCTCAAATCGGTTATCCGGTAGTCATCAAAGCCGACGCCGAATCCATTGTGCACAAAAGCGACATGGGCGGGGTGGCAGTCAATCTGGCCGACGGCACTGCCGTGCGAGCAGCGGTTGAAAAAATGCAACAGAATTTTTCCGCCGACGATCTACGCTTTTTCATCCAAAAATTTCTGCCCGGCGGGCTGGAGCTGATCATGGGAGCCAAAGCCGAAGAGGGCCTCGGCCACGCAGTTATGTTCGGCCTTGGTGGTATTTATGTTGAGATTATGAAAGACGTGGTATTTAATCTGACGCCGGTAAGCTCAGGGGAAGCCAAAGAAATGCTCTCAGCTATAAAAGGTTCGGCATTGCTGGAAGGTGTGCGGGGCCAAAAAGGCGTTGATCAGGCAAAATTGGTCGAGATCATCCAGCGCCTGTCACAGCTGCTCGCCGATCTGCCGGCCATCCGGGAAATGGATTTAAATCCACTGATGGCTTTTGAAGATAAGGTTTTTGTGGTAGACGCACGCATTAGCATATAACAATGCATAATGACTATTGACAATTGACGAATGATGGTAGTCGCTTCGCTCTGCCATTTAGAATTTGATTTTCGATCGATGATATTCCTTCATTCATCATTCTTCATTCGACAATAGTCATTCCTGACAGGAGGAATCCGATGGCTGGATGGATGAATCTCGGGCAGAACCTTAAGGTTAATGCCAAAAAATTTCCCAACACCGTGATGCTCAAGGACAGACAGCGCAGCTTCACTTACCCGCAGGCGAACAGGCGCGTGAATCAGCTGGCTCACAGCCTGCTTTCCTTGGGTTTATCCAAAGGGGACAAGGTTGCCGTGCTGCTGGAAAACAGCATCGAAATCGTGGAAGTTTTTCTAGCAACAGCCAAAACCGGAATAATAATCGTACCGATTAATTTTCGCCTGGTCAGCGCTGAAGTCGAATTTATCGTCAATAATTCAGATGCCAAAGCAATGATCGTACATGATGAATTCACATCAACGGTCGACCCGATCAAAGCCAAACTAACAAATATCATTCCGGAAAATTACATCACTGTCGGGCAAGCGGTGGAAGGTTACCGTTCCTACGACGCGCTTATCGAAAATGCCGCCGACAGCGAACCTGAAATTGAAGTCGCGCCCGAAGACACCTGGATCTTAATCTACACCTCCGGCACCACCGGAAAGCCCAAAGGGGTGGTGCGCTCCCATCAATCCCACATCGCCTTTTTTCTGGTCAATGCGGTTGATTTCGGTTTCAACGACCATGACAATTGCATGAATGTCATGCCCCTTTGCCACATTAACTCCACTTTTTTCACCTTTACCTTTCTGTACATCGGGGCATCGGTTTACATCCATCCGGCTCAATCCTTCCGGCCGGAAGAAATTCTGGAAATTGTGGAAAGGGAAAAAATTACGTTTATCTCATTGATCCCCACCCACTACAATCTGATTCTAAATGTCTCCGATGAAGCTAAAACTCGAGATGTTAGCTCCATCCAAAAACTGCTTTGTTCATCAGCACCCGTGCGCAAGAGCATGAAGCTGGCGATAATGGAATTCTTTCCCGGGGTTGAACTCTATGAGGGTTACGGATCCACCGAAGCCGGCATTGTCACCGTGCTCAAACCCGAATATCAGCTAAAAAAACTGGGCTCCATCGGTTTTGAATCCCTGGGTACCGAGTTTGTTAAACTTCTGGATGAAGACGGTGAAGAAGTCGGCGTCGGTGAAGTCGGCGAATTATACTCGCGCGGACCCATGCTCTTTGACGAGTACTACAATATGCCGGAAAAAACGGCAGCGTCTTTTCGGGACGGATGGTTTTCGGCGGGTGATATGGCCACCCGCGATGAAGACGGATTCTATCAGATCGTTGACCGCAAGGACAACATGATCATCACCGGCGGTGAGCACGTCTACCCCAGCGAAGTAGAAGAAGTCATCGGCAGTCATGAATGTATTTTTGACTGCGCCGTAATCGGGTTGCCGGATAACAAATGGGGCGAAAAAGTAGCCGCGGTAGTCATTAGAAATCCGGGCACTGATGGTTCAGATATTGATGAGGAAACCATCAAAAAATGCTGTAAAGATCAGATGGCAGGATACAAAAGTCCCAAAGAAATCCTTTTTATCAATGAAGATGAAATGCCGCGCACACCCACCGGCAAAATACTGCACCGCAAACTCAGGGAAAAGTTTCGCAAATAAGGAGAAAAAAAATGAATTATGCCCGCTATGCCGTCATACATTCCCGCCATTTACCCGATAAAGTATGCTTGATCGAAAGGACCCCCTCCAAGAATGAGAGAAGAACACTCACCTGGCGTCAGTTAAATGATGAAATCAACAAGACCGCCAATTACCTGACAAAAGAGCTGGGAATTAAAGACGGCGACTTTATCATGCATTTGCAGAATAATTCCCTTGAATGGATCATCACCTATTATGCCATTATCAAGATCGGTGCGGTGGTGGTGCCCCTTAATTTTCGCTTTGTGGGCCAGGATATCCTGTATGCGGCCAGGATTTGCAATCCCAAGGCCTTTATCCTGGGATCGGAATTTCTCCCGGTGGTCCAACCGATCCAGAAGGATTTAAAAACGGTTAAATCCTATATCTGCGTGGGAGCGGAAGTACCGGATGATATGGTCGATTATCAAACCATCGCCGCCGGCAGCGATATCTCCGAAGCCATTGTCGATGTCGATGATCAGCACGATCTGGCCATGATGTTCACCTCCGGCACCACCGGCGACCCGAAACCCGTATTGCATACCCACTATTCTCTCAATAATACGGCTATCGGCAACGGCATGAGCTATTTCGTCGAAAAAAATGACAACTACGTCTTTTTTCTGCCCCTCTATCACAGCGGCACCATGTTTTTGTGGGCCCCCTTCTATGCCACCGGTGCCGTCGGCACAATTGTCAGGGAGTTGACCGATCCCAAATGGATCATTGAGGCAATAGCCGAAGAAAAGGGCACGGATGTTCTCTTTGTAGTCCCCATCGCCATTGCGATTTTAAACGCCATCGACAACGGTGCTATCAACCTGGCCGATTATGATCTTTCCAGCTGGCGCTACATGGAAATCGGTGCCCAACCGGTGCCCTTCGACGTTATGAAACGGCTGGTGGACACCCTGCCCTGCGGGTGCTCAAACATATATGGTATTACCGAAGGCGGTGGTGGCGGTCTTTTCAATCTTTACCCGGAGGAAGTTCTGGAAAAACCGGGCTCCATCGGCAAACCGACCTTTGGTATGGATGCCAAAATCGTTGATTTTGAGGGCAAGGAACTGCCGGCCGGAGAAGTCGGTGAACTGCTGCTGAAAACCAGCCGCATGATGAAGGGTTACTATCAAAATCCGGAAATGACGGAAAAATCCCTTAAGGACGGATGGCTGTATACCGGTGATCTGGTGAAAGCCGACGAAGAAGGCTATATATATATCGTCGACCGGGCCAAGGATATGGTCACGAGCGGCGGGGAAAATATTTTTCCGGTTGAAATTGAAGATGCCTTGATGGATCACCCCAAGATCGATGATGTGGCCTGCATCGGGCACCCGGACGAGCGTCTGGTGGAAATTGTGATGGCCATCGTTCAATTAAAAGAAGGGGAATCCATGACCGAAGAAGAATTGATTGAGTACGCCAAGTCCAAGATGGCCACCTACAAGGTACCCCGCAAAGTAAAGTTTGATAAGGTTATGAGAAATCCGACCGGTAAACTCATGAAACCCCAGATGAGGGAAAAATACACCGGCCGGAGGGAAGCCTTCCAAAAACTTGACTAACAAAGTTATTAGTTAATCCGCCGCGGCGGATTTGTTATTACCTGAATCTTGCATGAAAATTAATGAGAAGTTTAAATAATAATAAATAACAGCAAAACAGAATACGACCAGATTGCCGCATAGATGCCCGATAATCTTATCGGCTCAAATACGCACTTTTGATAAAAAAGGAGGTTGTTTTGCTTATTACTGAAATTCTGGCCCGCAATGCGCGCATGTACGGCGATGAGATAGCACTGGTTGAAAGGGATCCCGCCAAAAACAGTCGCAAAGAAATCACATGGGAGCAATTTGATGCCGAGGCCAACCGGTTTGCCAATGCCCTTCTGGCAAAGGGAATCAAAAAAGGCGACAAAGTAGTCCATCTGATGATGAACTGCATCGAATGGCTGCCGGCCTATTTCGGGGTCCTGCGCACGGGCGCCTGGGTGGTTCCGCTGAATTTCAGATTTTCAGCCGATGATATTAAATACTGTTCTGAAATAGCCGAGGCCAAAGCCTTCATTTTCGGAGAAGAGTTTATTGACCGGATAAATCCCATTAAAAAGGCCCTGGACCAAACTGTTGCGAATTACATATTTGTCGGCCCTGAAGAGTCAAGGCCAGATTATACAGAACCATACACGGATGTTCTGGCCTCTGCATCGGCCGAACCGACCCATGCTGAATCCGACCTGAACGACAGTGCGGCCCTCTATTTCACCTCTGGCACCACCGGCACCCCCAAAGCCGTCCTGCTGACTCACCGCAACTTGGAGCACGCCTGTTATGTTGAAAACCGCCATCACAATCAGACCCATGAAGATAATTTTTTGTGTATACCCCCGCTTTACCACACCGGCGCTAAAATGCACTGGTTCGGCAATTTCATTGTCGGAGCCAGGGGGGTTATACTAAAAGGGATTGCACCGCAAATGATCCTCGAAGCGGTTTCCGAGGAAAATATCACCATTGTCTGGCTGCTGGTGCCCTGGGCGCACGATATCCTGATTGCCTTAGAAAATAAGGATATCAACCTGAACGACTACAAGCTGGACCAATGGCGTTTGGTCCATATGGGCGCTCAACCCATTCCGCCGAGCCTGATCAACAATTGGAAAAAGATATTCCCGCACCATGATTATGACACCAACTACGGTCTGACCGAATGCACCGGACCGGGGTGCGTTCATTTAGGGCTGGAAAATACCCACAAGGTCGGGGCCATCGGTGTGCCCGGATTTGATTGGGAATTCAAGGTCGTCGATTTTGATTTGAATCAGGTGCCCAGGGGTGAACCCGGAGAACTGCTGGTCCGGGGCCCCGGCGTAATGAAGGAATACTACAAAAATCCGGAGGCCACTGCTGCGACCTTAAAAGATGGATGGTTGCTGACCGGAGATATTGCCCGGGTGGATGAAGACGGCTTCATCTGGCTGGTAGATCGCGCCAAGGATATCATCATCACAGGCGGCGAAAATATCTTTCCGGTTGAAATTGAAAGCTACATCATGGGGCACCCCAAGGTGCAGGATGTTGGGGTGATTGGTCTGCCGGATGAACGCCTGGGTGAAATCGTCACCGCCATTATTAAAGAAAAACCCGGTCATAGCATGACCGAAAAAGAAATAGCCGACTATTGCGAAGAACTCCCACGGTACAAACGACCCCGCAAAATCATCCTCGGTGAAGTTCCCAGAAGCCCGACAGGCAAAATAGAAAAACCGAAGCTGCGAAAACAATATACGGGTATCAGCGAACGAATCGGAAAATTAGAATAAGCGGTACGGTTTCTGCTCAATTAGGCCGAATTGGAGTAACAACGTCTTCTATTACTTCTCCCTTATTATCGAATTTCATAGTGTGAATATACAAAATATCAAAAAGCCGAGTTACAGTTTCATAAATACAAATATCAACAAAATCAGTGTGTTTTTTTTGCATGGCTAATTTTATACCATTTTGCCATTGATGGATCATTATTTTCGGTTCAATTTTTAGCAGGCTTGACAAATTAACAATATGAAGTTCATTATCCTTTATCCATGCCATTTGGTGTACCTTGTATTGTACTTTCTTAAGCATCGATCTATTCAGGAAAACAATAAAGTCATCCCGTACGCTTTCCTTATCAATGGATACGGATAATTTTATCACCCAAAACTCGGCATATTTAGCCTTAAGATCTTCTCCGGAAATTAATTCACACCACTTTTGAAATGTATCCACCTTAATCTCCGAACATCCCACAAGCAACAAGAAGAAAACTCCTACTATTCTTAAAACTTTTTTATTCATGGGCTGTAATTACTTGAGTTTTTTTCATTTCATGTTGCACTAAGCCATTTGTAAGCATCGTCTGCATTACGAAAACTCATAAACTGTTGGGGAGTTTCCTCCATTTCAGCTAGCATTTCAAACATTCTGCCAAGACCGAATGCACCGTCTTCGGAAAATACGAGGGCCGTTTTTAATACAATATTTCTATCAGCATATTTTGTCACTATTTTCACTATTTCTTTAATATCGTTATTAGAAATTTGAGCGATTTGAGCTTGAGAAAAATTCCATAGTACGTATTTTGTAGGCTTTTCACTAAAGAATTCGTCGATAGTGGCAATAATTTGGTCGGTCATAAGGGTACCTTGGACAATATATGATGTGAGATTATTAATATCATCAATATAAGATTCAATATTTGCCGTCATTACCTTTACCTTTTAATCCTTTCGATACTAATCAAGAACTATGATTTATAGCTATCTTGAAAATCACAACTTTACTACTTTTACAGATAATAAAATAAATCTTGTTTTCAAATTCGGGTATTTATAAGTTCAATTCTCTTCCATACATTCAACAGATTTTGCTGGGATCAAATTAAAAGTGCGGCCTATCCCTGCAAGGTAGACCGCACTTACCGGGGGTCAGTTGGGTAAAGGAGGTTACCCTAATTATTTCCTATCAGATATTCTAAGAGTTTCAAGGAATAAATAAGTGTGGGCATGGTTGGGGATTAATTAAAAAAGAAAAAGAGAATAGACAGCCCACTCCCTCCTCCGCAACGGTTTCCATTTTCCAAATATATAGCTTCGGTGAGCGGTCTATTATCTTAATTATTAAATTTATCAAATATTCTCAGAGTCGATCTGTTTTGTTTAATACAGTTTCGTTGTTGGGTGAGGTTATATAGGAATATCACGAGACTTTTAGATTGTGCAGATTACACAATTACAAATATACAAAATATTCGCCTCACAAGAATTGTGTCTTACGTGCCAAGTCAAATCATTCCAATACTCTAATTCTATTATATATTTGTTACACTAATATCTACTGCAAAAGATCCTTTAGATAGGTTCGTCGTCAAGTTGTACCGCCAGTTTTTATTGTCCGTGCCAATGCCTTAGGAGGTCCTCGCAAAATGGGACATATTGGCCGGTATCCGGCTTGTGGAAGGTAAATTATCCAATGATTCCGTGGATAGCTTCAATTATTTTTGGTGATTTGTGTCCATTGCTTAGTTTCCGACATGAAAGGTGTGAAAAGGATAATTTTTAGGCCGGCATGTTATCAGAAATGTTTACAAGATTGAAGTCTGAATCGTGCATAAAAATGAGGCCCATTTAAGTGGAGGTTTGTTCCATCGTCTTCTTTCTATCTCCAGCATAAAAATCTTGATAAATTGAAGGCTAAAAATTTCCTTGGCATATTTAGTTGGCTTTTAAGATGGGATTGAAACAGAAAATATGGGTCTGCAAAAAAAGAACACCCGTTGTAAGATATCATTTGAGTATCTCAATGCTTAAGATGCTGTTATGACTGAAGATATATAGCAGAAATCAAAACAACCACCTAAAATGCCCTCCCTGCTGCCAAACAAGGAGGGCAATCGGTTCAGGATATTTCTATGGTTTAGCTACTAAAAACAACACTTAGTCCAGACCTTCGTAGATGGCGTTGGCCAAGAGCCGGAAGGTGTTTTCCGGATGGCCGCGGAAGGTGACATATAGACCAATCAGCGTCGTATCCCTATCGCCTTCATCTCTATGAAATCACAGGTTCACCCAGAAGCTGTACGTGTTGGAAACCACAGATTGTTTACAAATTACTATTTCTTAAATACAGATATGAAAGCATTTTTTGCTGAGGAAAGTGCACTTTGATCTTTAATAATTCCTTTTAGCTCCCCTGGATCCAAATGAATCGCACCGCAGTTTTCATTTACACATATGTCAATTTTAACATTGCCCTCGTCGATTTCAGCTAAGCTCTGTGTGCCACACCGAAAACAATGGTACTTATGTTCTTCGCTATATTTTTTGGTTGCTTCTTTGGCTGCCTTTGCCCTGAGGTCTCTGAGTTTACGTCCATCTCGTTCTGCAAAATATGCGTCTTCCGATCCTTTTTCCGGTTGAATCTTAACAGAAACTCGTTTCCCGGTCATAACTTCCTCCTTCTATGTCAAACTTGATTTATCTCAAAAATCAAAATACATAATCCACTGCCGAATGAGAAATTCGTTTATAAATTTTCATATTTCTATCATTACCTCTTGATCTCAATAATATCAACTCCAAAATGGAGATCATAATTGTTTTATCCACAGTCCATCTAATCGTGATCAAATGAAAATATAGCTTCGCAGACGCTGAGATCACTGGCCAAAATCACAACTTTACTACTTTTGTGGATAGCATTCGTATATCACAGTATTTTCGGTTAGAATAATCAAAGATTTTTATTTGTCCTTAATAAATGCATTAATCCATAAAATGGTAACTCCGATCAAGAATAGCACCAGTGGAATTATCACCAGAAGAAAAACTGTTTGATATATCAAGACCGGCAGATAAAATACTCCAAGATGATGCAATATAATTATTGCCACGCCTGCAGAGAAAAGAACTTTTGACATTAAAGATCTCTGTAGCCAATTTACCATATTGTCTATTTTATCTATCATAAATGCTCCTATTAAACCTTTGATTTCTTGCCATGATCTGCACTTAGGCCAAATTATAGATACAATTTGAATATCATACGTTCTTGAAGATTTCAAAAGCAATGATCAATAGCAGGTATAATGTAACGCCACCGGTGAGCAGCGGCCCAAACCCATCAATATTATTTATCCTTACACTCGATACTTTTTTTGATCTGAAGTAGTGCCTCGCATTTTTTGCCCTTTTCGGCACAGTCATGAATGGCTCCAGCCAACTCCTCAAAGGCACTTATCATTTCATCTCTTGTTAAGGAATCAATTGGACTCCCGTTATATGCTATTTCTTTGCAATCGATTTTGGTCATTAGTCTTTCTCCTCAGCTTTAAACCCCGATAGTTCCTCTTGTTTTTCAATCCTTTTTTGGTATTTGGCTAGCATTATCAGGAACTGCGGGAAGTAGTTGTCTTATCTTCGATGATTTCATTAGCCTCTATGGAACTAATGATTTCACTGCCAGGTGGAATATAAACTCGTTTGGGAATGTCCAGGGTAGTAGCAGGAAAATTCAATACAATTCTTATCGGAGAA
>JBATKU010000240.1:0-33520 GCA_049669725.1 Desulfobacterales bacterium | reverse complement strand
GGGAAATTAAAATGCCGATTGATTTGTGGTCATTATATGCGCTCATGCTGAAAAGTCGTCTATTTGAAGAATCCGTCACTCAACTCTGGAAAGACGGTTTAATCTCAGGTGAAATGCACCTTGGAACCGGTGAAGAAGCAATCATTGCCGGTGTTGTAACCCATTTAGAAGAACAGGACGCCATGGCGCTTGATCATCGAGGAACCGCAGCTATGTTTATGCGCGGTGTAGATCCGATCCTAATTCTTCGAGAGATGCTTGGCAAGCCAGACGGATTATGCGGCGGCATGGGCGGGCACATGCATTTGTTCTCAAAACCGCATCTGGCAGCCTCTTCCGGTATCGTCGGAGCGGAAGGTCCTACAGCCGCTGGTTTTGCGCTGGCAGCCCAATATTTGAATCCTGATGGGATTGCAGTTGCCTTTTTTGGCGAAGGCGCCATGAATCAGGGAATGCTGATGGAGTCCCTAAACTTGGCTGCTGCTTGGCGTTTACCGGTAGTTTTCGTATGCAAGGACGACAGCTGGTCCATAACAACTCAATCGGACACCGTTACTGGAGGGGATTTGAATGATCGTTCGGAGTTGTTGGGAGTCCCGGGAATTTGCGTGGATGGATGGGATGTAACCGAAGTTTGGGAGGCAGCCGGACAGGCGATTGCGAGCGCCAGGGCTGGTGAAGGACCATTTTTTTTGCGCGCCCGGTGTGTTCACTTCGAGGGTCACTTTTTAGGCTACCAATTGATAAGAGCAATACGTCATCCTCTGCGTGAAATGCCGAAAATTGCTGTACCGCTCACACAATCTTTCCTGCACACCTCGGGCGCATCATGGGGTGAACGAGCAGTCGGGCTGAAATCGGTTCTCTCTGCCGTCCTATCAACACTGCGCGATCCGCGCAAAGACCCGGATAACGATCCTGTAAAGAGAACTCGAGATGCTTTGCAGTCTGACAATATACGACTGCAAGCGCTCGAAGATGAAGCGGAGCGTGAAGTGGAAAATATCATCGCATCGGCCATGGAGGACAAAATGTCATGAAAACTATGTTCTTCACGCAGGCTGTAGATAACGCGCTTTCGCAGGCCATGGTCGATGATTCTCGAATTGTTATTTTCGGTGAAGATGTTCCGTTGTTGCGGCGCAACCTTCTTGTGCGTTTTGGACCCAAACGTGTAATGGGAACACCAATCAGCGAGAGCGCCTTTTTAGGGGCAGGAGTGGCTGCTGCTATGGCTGGGTTACGCCCGGTTGTTGAAATATACATGGTTGATTTTCTCGGCGTGTGTATGGATGCCTTACTCAACCATGCTGCCAAATTGGAAACGTTCTCCGGTGGCAAATGGACCGCGCCGGTTGTCGTACGCGCGCCCTGTGGCGGTGGCTACGGTGATGGAGGGCAACACGAACAATCCTTGTGGGGATGGCTGGGGCACATTCCAGGGTTAACGGTTATCGTTCCATCCACCCCTGCAGATGCTGGCGGGTTGATGCTGGCCGCTTTACAACATGGCGGACCAGTTATTTTTCTCGAGCATAAATTATTGTCTGAATCATGGCTAGAATTTTTGGGGTCAGGGGGCCGCCAGAATATCGAGTATGATGTACCCGCCGATGGCAAACGAGGGCCTGTACCCGGTAAATGGGAACCCCTCCCAATAGGTAAAGCGGTTCTCAGACGCGAAGGCACAGACGTTACCGTAGTCAGTGTTGGTGTGGGAGTGCACCGCGCCATGGAAGCCGCAGAGATTCTGGAAGAAGAGAATATTTCTGCGGCAGTGCTGGATCTTAGAACTATAGCCCCACTCGACAAAATAGCAATCTGTGAATTGGTATCTCAGACAGGCCGCCTTCTTGTGGTAGATGAAGACTATGAAGGATTTGGTCTCTCAGGTGAACTGGCGGCAGTTGCGTTGGAGGCTGGCATTGCGGTCAAATTTGATCGCGTATGCACCCAGAAGACTATACCATATGCTCGAAGCATGGAAGATCAGATACTGCCTAATGTTGAACGCATCAAAAATGCTATTATTGACCTTGTTCAGCCGACCTGAAATTCCCCCGACTGATTTAAGCACACTCGAAATTTATTTGGATATTGATTTTATATCACAAGCATAATAAACCGCTAATCCCGTTTCCCCCACGACTGTATATTATTGGGCGTAATATGCACTTTGGCTGAATATTAGATAGCGGCTATGAAGATACAATTCATTGTGTAGGCTTTGAGGTTTCGATTAAGCCTACCAATTCACAGTACATTATTCTCCAAAATTTAAAGCTGCATCACTATTCGATTTTGGATTTATATTTGGTCATTTTTCTGTTTCACTCCCCTATGATTTTCGTCCAACATCGTCAGTCTTTTTCCGGGAACAGCCTCCTGATATCTGCTTCCGTCGCCTTGCAGATTCCGCGTTCGGTAATAAAGCCGGTCACAAACCTGGCCGGCGTAACGTCAAAGGCAAAATTGGCGCACGGGCTGGTCGGCGGGCAAATCAAAACGCTGGTAGGGCCGTCTTGGTCGAGTCCCTGGACATAGCTGACTTCAGCAGGATCACGTTGTTCGATGGGAATATCATTGACACCGTCTTTAAGATTCCAGTCAAAGGTGCTGGAGGGCAGGGCAACATAGAAGGGCACGTTATTGTCTCTGGCGGCCAGTGCTTTCAGGTAGGTACCGATTTTGTTGGCCACGTCACCGCTGACCGTTGTTCGATCCGTGCCCACGATGACCAGGTCCACCATCCCATGCTGCATTAAATGACCACCGGCGTTGTCGGTGATGATGGTGTGCTTAACCCCGTGCTTGCCGAGTTCCCAGGCTGTCAATCGGGTTCCCTGGTTGAGCGGGCGGGTTTCATCCACCCAGACATGGATATCAAGGCCATGGTCAAAAGCTGCATAGATCGGAGCTGTGGCAGTGCCGTGTTCGATGCAGGCCAGCCATCCGGCATTGCAGTGCGTCAGTACATTAACGGTCTTAGCGCCTTTTTGTTGACTGATCTGCTCGATCAGAGACCGACCGTGCACACCTATTTTTCTGCAATTTTCCACCTCCTGTTCGGTGATGACCCCGGCGGTGTCCCGGGCCGTCTTAATTTTTTCTTCTGGGGTTGCAAGCTTTAATATGGCGGATAAAACTTCATCAACCCCCCAGCTTAGATTGACGGCGGTGGGGCGGGCCGCTTTGATACGACCGGCTTCCTCAATCAAATACTCGTTTTCGATTTGAGTGTCCGGCGCGTTTAAAGTCGCTAAATAAACGGCATAGGCACCGGTTACGCCGATCAGGGGCGCACCCCTGACATACATCTCTTTGATGGCCGTTATGGCATCATCTACGGTTTTAAGGTCAACAATAACAAATTCATGGGGGAGTTTGCGTTGATCGATTATTTTTACGACCTTTTCATTTTCATCCAGCCAGATAGTGCGAATGTCCTTTCCATCAACCTTCATCGTTCATCCTCAGTATTTTGGAAATCGGGTTTTTAAAAATTGGCGGGCAAAATGGGCAGTCCCAGGTTCTGGGTTCAGAGTTCAGGGGTTCAAAGGTCAAAGCAAATCTGAACTGCAGCGTATTTGCATTTCTCAATCGTTTTATTATTGAGAAGCGGAAAATTGAGGATATTGCCGCACGGTAACTTTGAACGGTGAACCCTGAACCTTTGAACCCTTGTATCACATTTTCGCCAGGGCAAAATCAGATTGAATTTCGCCTAAAAGGACATGGCGCTTGAATACCTGTCGCATTTTGTTCGAATCCATTTTTTGATAAACGATCGGTTCGGCTTCTTTGCTTTCAACGGTGACATTGGGCTCGCTGCTGCACATGCCCATGCAGCCGGAGGCGACGATGCGAATGTCCTGGCGGTCCGCCTCGGCCATCTCTTCCATCAGGGCGTTCATTACGGCGCGTGCACCGGCGGCGATGCCGCAGGTGCCCATGTGGACCGTAATTATTATGTTGGCCTTACCATCCCGTATCGAAGTGCTCTTGGCGGTTTCTTCTTTTATTTTTTTCAGGTCATCAATCGTCAGTTTTGCCATGATTTTTCTCCCTTGCTTCGGGTTTGTCAGCATTCGATCTGAGCTGGTTCAGTGACGTACGGATACTCTCCCCCAGGCGGTGAATTACCATCGCATCTTCCAGGGAGTGATCGCCCAATTCTTTTTTTAGTTCCCGTGTGTCCAGCATAAATTCTTCGCCGTCAATAGCATGCGTATATACAAAGTCGATTTGAGGGTTGCCCATCAATAATGTGGCCATGGTAGCGGCCATATCACCTATCGGGGCACGGTCGATATGGCTGTACTGAAATGTTGCCGTAACACTGGTGCCGCCGGCGGTTCCTACCGCGACTGCAAGTTTTCCATCACAGCGTTCTGTTGCTGCTGCTAAAAGGGACAGGCCCAGACCGACCCTGCGGGTGGTGCGGGTGGTGACGAACGGATCTGTCAGTTTGTTCAGTTTTTCAGCGGGAATGCCGCGGCCGTTGTCCCTGATTATAATGGTCAAAAAGTCTTCGGCGCGGGACACGATCACATCAATGTGAATGCAATCGGCCCCGGCGGTAATTCCGTTTTCAACAACATCCAATATGTGGAGCGATAATTCCCGCAATCAGACCAGTGTCCTTCTTCCATCTTTTTTCGCAAGTGCCAAACGGATCTCAGCCAACGTCGGTTCGGCCAATTGAAAAACGGTACAGGCTTTTCCGATGTCATTGAGGAAATGGGCATCCGACGCAGTAACACAGGAAAAGTTTCCGATACCGGATATGGTTTGGGCTGCCTCTGCAAGCTTTACGCGATAGGATACCTCAAGACCGTCAAGTTTCAGGTCTTCAGGAATAAATCCCAGTTGATTGATAATTCCATAGGCCGGGCGGTCGATATGGCAGGAGATGTTGATGCCACCAAGCATATGGGTTTTATCTACAATGTCATGCAAGCCCAGACGGGTAGCCCCGATCAACAGGCGCGGATTTTCTCCTATAACCTCATCTTCTTCGTTGGCGACAACCTGGAATCCGAATACTTTAGAATTGTTTTCGCCGGGCAGATTGGCATAGACATAGGCTTGCATTTCGAGCGCCGGATCCAACTTATCAAATAAAGCCAGGATGTGAACTTCTTCCCGGGAGCAGATTTCCAACCCCGGCAGCACCTTGAGGCCCTGATTATTGCCTTCGCGCATTGTAGCGCCGGCATTCTCAGCCGAATTATGGTCGCAAAGGGCGATTAAATCCAGGCCGACTTCAATGCTTTTTTGAATAATCTTGCGGGGGCTCATGGCCCAATCACTGCACGGAGAAAGACAGCTGTGAATATGAAGGTCGGCCCTGAATTTTTTTAGCACGCTTTGTCTCCACCCAACAGGAGGCATTCATTCAAAGAGGCTTTCCCTTTAACCACGTCTTCGGCCAAGGTTCTACAGGTGGGCGCGCCACATACCGAGCAGTCGTGACCCTTGATACGTTCCAATATTTCATCAACTTTTTGTACGGTTTCAATGGACATGGGTTTTGTACGGGAACCAAACATTTGAATTAGTTTCTCAGGGTTTTTATCGGTCAGGAATTTACCAGTTTCATATTGACGCAAAATTTTTCTCCGCGACAAACGCCTTCCCAGGCCCAGCATCTTGATCATTTTATTTACCGCACTCTTGGCCAGATACTTATCGATGGCATTCAGAGAGCCGCCCAGGCACCCCTCTCTGCAGGTTCTAAGTTCTATATATTCAAGATTGCTGAAAAGCCCCATTTCAATCTTTTCCAGGTATGTTACGGTTTCATCCATTCCGGAAACCGCCAGGGAGTTTTCAATATTCATATCGGCAATCTCGCCGCCCGACATGCCCCACATCGGCCCGTTGCCTGTATGGCAATATTCAAAATCAAATCGATTGGCATAAGGGGGCTGATCGGTGTCTTGCAGGGGTTCAATCTGGTGTAACAGATCGGCATAGATATCGTTTATGCCAATAGCGATACTGGAGCCTTTTTTTCTTCCGGCGGCGGTGGGAGGGAACGGGCCGCGTTTGGTCGGGCAGGGATTTATGTAATAGAGCATTACTTGGTCTTCACCGACGCCGTATTCCTGCACGATGCGTTGCCGGACATCCCGTGCCATCAGATCAACCGGTCTCAATAAGGGAAGTACGTGGGGCATAAGGCTTGGAAACTTGAAAGCGATCAGTCGAATGACCACCGGGCAGACAGGAGATATCAACGGCCACGGAGACTGCTTGCTGGTTCTGTTTCTGACAATGAATTCCTCGGTGGCGTATTGAAACATTTCGAGGAAATATGACATGTCCACCGTGTGCTGGAAACCCAATGCCCTGAGTCCCATGAGGATGTCTTCGGGCATCACCCCCGGAAATTGAGCGTAAAGCACCGGTGTCACCAAAGCAACAGAGATCTCGTCTTTGTTAAGCCGGCTCAGGTTGGCAGTAGCTGCCGTGACGGCTGCTTCCTGGCATACCCGGATGCATTCACCGCAACCAATGCAGAGATCTTCGTTGCGAAAGGCTTTGCTGCCTTTAATCCTGATGGCCAGTGTCGGGCATACTTTCAGACAACTGGAACCGCCAATGCACGTGGCTTTGTCATAGCGAATATAGCGCAAGGCAGTATTGGTTTTTTTCAAGGCGGTCATGGCATCAATTTATGAATTGACTGGTCATCATTCGGTAGTCAATAGTCAATTAGCGCCCTATCTTTTTCCGTCCAGTCCCGTTAGGTCGCAGGCGTGTAATTTGCCGCATGAAACGAACATAGAGTAAGGGCTGGAAATCAGCGGCAGCTGATTTTCTTCAGCCAGCTCGACGACCTCGGCCGGCGGTGTTTTGCCCCTCACAAAAACCACGGCACCCACGTCGGCCACCATGGCGGTCCGAACCACCTGAACGGTGGTCAGCCCTGTCAACAGAATACAACCCTCTGACAACCCGGCCAGAATGTCGCTCATCAAATCGCTGGCGCCGCAGGTGGTAATGTTCTTTTCTAAAAATCCGTCTCCTGTGAGCAGCTTCCCATCCAATGCTTGAATGATTTCTGAAAGTTTCATCTATGCCATCATTCCATGTTTGAGGTAAAAGCGTCAAAATCGTTTCGATCAAACCGGCCGCTTCGGCGGCCAGCAGCGGTGCTGAACCCTGAACCTCTGAACCTTGAACCCTCTAAACCTCCATTACATGTTACCAGCCACTCATGATATCATGTCCCCAGCGCTTGGCAATGCCATTCCGAAACTGGTCGAAGTGGGTTCCGATAACCCGCAGGATGTGTGACATAAGTTCAAATCCCATGTTAGCGTCATTTTCGAATAAATTTTCAAGGCTTTCTTTTTCTATTTTAGCCACGACACACTTCTGGCTGGCACCATAAGCCGAGAGTTTGTATTCGAAGGGCGGCATAAAACTTGACCATCCAAATAACTCGGCTTTGGAGATGAAAGAAATGGGGTCTTCAATTGGATTTGGTTGACCCTCCGGGCGATCATATCTCAGTTCAACCTCTCCCTCCAGCACGATCCACAGGTGAGCCGAAGGCTCGCCTTCCGAAAACAGTCGATCACCCTGGCTAAATTCCAATTTTTCACTGCATTTCTGGATTGCGGTTAACTGATCGTTACTTAATCCCTTGAGGGCCTCAACGGTTTTCATTATTTCAATATCGATCATGCACACCTCCCGCAGACACTTTATTGCTCGTTTAAAACAAAATCAGTTTGGACTTGACCCCCCAGGACATGCTGGTGGAAGACCTGACGCATTTTTTCAGCATCCATTTTCTGATAGACGACCGGATTTTCACCTTCGATTTCAACCGTTACGTTCGGTTCGGTGGGGCATTGACCGATGCAGCCGGAGGACGCCACATTTATATCAGCGCGACCGGAACGGTTCATTTCTTCCATAAGGGCGTTCATAACATCGCGAGCACCGGCGACGATGCCGCACGTTGCCAGGTGTACGATGACCTTTACCATGGAAACCGGTGAGGCGGTCGCCAATTTTTCTATTTTCTGAAAACGCTTGCCGATAACCCTGGCCATATTGGACAGGACGAGATATCCGAGCCTGTTATCTTCTTCAAATAGCCCGGTGAGGCTTTGTCGATCTATTTTAACCACCTCACAGGTCTGGCTGGCACAATACGCCGAAAGACTGTATTTATAGGGAGCCACGAGGCTGGACCAGCCAAAAGCCTTGAATTCCGATATTGATGAGATGGTATTTTTTTCGGAGGTGGGTCTCCCCGGCAAATCAAAGCGCAGATCAACCTTTCCCGTTTTGACTATATAGAGATGTGATGCCTGTTGACCCTCCCCGAACAGTTTGGTACCTGCCTTATGCTGTTCTTCCCGGCAACAGCCCTGTACAGCGGATAGTTGATTTTCATCCAGGCCTTTAAAGATTCCAACTGATTGCAGAAAATCATTCCCGATCATGCCTACCTCCTGTTCACCTTCTACCGGATATGCTTAGAAAGGGTTTCTAAAACCCATTTGATGCGCTAGAGACGCCCAAGTTCGCCCGCCCCAGGCGTGGTTTTGAAACCACGTCTATGCCGTTTTACAAAAAGACTTCGGTTAGGTATATCCTGATAATTCAAAAAATATCGTAATGTGGTTTGAGTGTCAAGACAGATGAAACACCATTCTGACCCGGGTTCCCTGTCCTTTGGCCGATTCAACCGTAATTTCGTCTGAATTTTTTTTCATATTTGGCAACCCCATGCCCGCACCGAAGCCCATCTCCCGGTGTTCGTCTGAGGCAGTGGAAAATCCTGTCTGCATGGCTTTTTCGATATCTTCAATTCCCGGTCCGTTATCGGATATTTCCATTACCAGTGTATCGGGATCAATTTCGATACTCAGCTGTCCGTCGCCACCGTGCATAACCACATTCATTTCGCCTTCATAGCCGCAAATGGCAATCCGCCGTATTAGCTGAGGATTAAAATCCAGGGATTTGAGAAGATTTTGAACGTTGATCGAAGCCTCTCCGGCATGAATGAAATCTTTGGCTTTGATTCGAAATGTTTTTCTGAAACCAGTCATAGTTTCCGATCATCTCGACCACCCCAGTCGGGCGTCTTTTTGAATATATTGCCTGATATGGCTGCCAAGTCTTGAAACGAATTATTGATATTTCAATGTCCAGTATGCTGTTTCATCCGGTCGGGTGTCGAGAGCGTCCTAAATTGCAGGCAAATTATGGCAGTAAGACGACTGTGTGTCAAGACACAGATGTGGGCTTCAGATATAGTTGCCCGGATTTATGGTTCCGCTCACCCGGGCATTTCCCATTTTAAAGTCCTTTACCATCCCGGCTTTTTTTGTTATTCGTCTCACTTATGCTGACTTTGGCCCGAATACCCTGAAGAGATGCCAGAAGCGGTTTCAAAACAGACGAAAGGAGAGTTGTATGAAAATCGGCATTATTGGTGGTTCCGGATTAGATGATCCTTATATGATAACAGATTTGCAAACGAAAAGCTGCGAAACGCCCTATGGTGAAGCCACAGCAACCTCCGGCAGGCTGGACGATGTAGATATCGCCTTTGTCGCCAGGCATGGCAGTAACCATCATATTAGTCCAACTCATGTGAACTATCGCGCCAATATCCAGGCACTCAAGGATTTGGGTGTCACCCATATCATCGCGACCAATGCCTGTGGTAGTTTAAGGGAAGAAATCGGTCGTGGCGACTTTATCATACCCTCCCAATTTATAGATTTCACCAAACGCAGGGTCAATACATTTCATGATGATTTCAGCGCTGGCATGCATCATGAGTTGATGGCCGATCCCTTTGATAAATCGTTGAGCAATTTGCTGTATTCGGTGGCCAAAAATCAGGGGTTCAGGATACATAAAGATAAAACGCTGGTCACCATCGAAGGCCCCCGGTTTTCAACCCGGGCCGAATCCAAAATGTATATTGCTTGGGGGGCGGATATCATCAACATGACAGTGGCGACCGAGGCTGCACTGGCCAAAGAGGCCGGGATTCCTTATGCTGTCATTGCTATGTCGACTGATTATGATTGCTGGAAAGAAGACGAAGAGATGCCGGTGTGGCAGGACATTTTAGATATTTTTACGAAAAATGTAGATAACGTTAAAAAAATCTTATTAGAAACGATAAAACAATTATCCAATTTAGAAGGTGCTAAATGAAATCTACTACTTCCCCGCCTGTTGATAATTTTGATTTTAAAGAGAATTACGATTATATCAAAAGTAAAGTGAGATCGATTCCAAACTGGCCCATCAAAGGGGTAATCTTCAGGGATATTACCACGCTGCTGCAAGACCCTAAAGCATTTAAGGCTATTTGTTCGATTTTTTACAGCAGGTATGTCAATGAGAAAGTCGATAAAATTGTCGGCATTGACGCCAGGGGATTTTTGTTCGGGTCGGTCCTGGCGTACGAATTGGAAATCGGATTTGTGCCTATCCGCAAGAAGGGCAAATTGCCCTATAAAACCATCAGCGAATCTTACACTCTGGAATACGGGCAGGAGACCATTGAAATTCATGAGGACGCCATCACCCGGGGTGATCGCGTCGTCATTATCGATGATTTGATGGCTACCGGCGGCACGATTGCAGCCTCTGCTGCCCTGGTGGAAAAACTCGGCGGGGATATTCTGGAATGCGCTTTTGTCATCGAGCTTCCTGACTTAAAAGGTCGAGAAAAGATGGAAAACCGAAACTGTTTTTCAATCATCGAATTTGAAGGCGAATGACGAATCATCCGCCTCGGCGGGTGATTCGTCATTTGACATTTTTATCCGCTTGTGTGATATTGCTACCTTCAATTTTTATAATCCGACCTGATCACTATAGAATTGCCGGAGGAGATGATATGACCGACGCCAGCCATCCTCAACATCCTGATATTACCAATGATATGTGGACGAAAATCGATGAAATTATTGTCGCCAACCGGGATGTTCCCGGTTCGGTTATTGGTGTTTTGCGCGAGTGTCAGGATGTTGTCGGATACCTTCCTGTTGAGATGATTGACTATATCAGCTACGGTATGAATCTTTCCCGCAGCGAGGTTTACGGCGTTGCTTCATTCTATTCGTTGTTCTCGTTTGAGCCCAAAGGCCGCCATCTGATTAAGGTGTGCATGGGCACCGCCTGCTATGTGAAGGGGATCAAAGAGTCTATCAGTCGTATCGAAAACCAGTACAACGTCAAAGAAGGCGGCGTCACAGAGGACCGGCGGTTTTCCCTGGAAGCCGTCAGGTGCTTAGGGGCCTGCGGGCTGGCACCGGTGGTGGTGGTTGACCAGGATACCTATGGTGCTGTAAAGGCTGATACGGTCGTTGAAACCCTCGAAAAATATAAATAGCCGTGCCTCAGACAGCGGATGAAAATATCGGAAATAAATGGTTTTAAAGGGTTTGACGGTTCCTGGTGAAGGAGTAAGGAATGAACAAAGTAAGAACTCAGTTAATGCTCTGTGGCGGCACAGGATGTCATGCCACTGGAACTAAGAAATTTCAGGAAACCCTTCAAAAAGAACTTGAGCGTCAGGGGCTGGCCGAGGAGATCAAAATTATCGAAACCGGCTGCAATGGTTTTTGTGCGGTCGGTCCGGTCATGCTGGTTCAGCCCGAGGGAATTTATTATCAGAGATTGAAATCCGAAGATGTGCCCCATCTTGTTGAAGAGCATTTCCTAAAAGGTCGTCCGGTAAAAAAATTATTTTATATGGAGCCCGCCTCCAAGGAAACCATTCCGAATATGGATCAAATCCCCTTCTTTGCCCACCAGATGTTTTGGGTAATGCGCAATAAGGGTGCCATCGATCCGGAGGTAATTGAGGAATATATTGCCCGGGATGGATATTTTGGAGCCGCTAAAGCATTGCAGGAGATGACCCCCGAGCAGATAATTGGAGAGGTGAAAGCATCCGGACTCAGAGGCCGGGGCGGAGCCGGTTTTCCAACCGGTTTAAAGTGGGAGTTTGCCAGCAAAACACCGGGAGACGTCAAATATGTTTTGTGCAATGCGGATGAAGGCGATCCCGGTGCTTTCATGGATCGAAGTATTCTTGAAGCCGATCCCCACGCCGTGCTTGAAGGGATGATTATTGCTGCCA
Source organism: Desulfobacterales bacterium (assembly GCA_049669725.1). Classification (GTDB taxonomy): domain Bacteria; phylum Desulfobacterota; class Desulfobacteria; order Desulfobacterales; family JAFDCJ01; genus JAFDCJ01. The sequence goes on along the minus strand of JBATKU010000240.1, from coordinate 21,378 downwards.
GGGCCATTGATGCCCGTCAGGGAGTCATCTATGCCCGCACGGAATATCCACTGGCCATCCGCAGATTGGGGATTGCCATCCAGCAGGCCCGCGAATACGGATTACTGGGAGAAGACATTCTGGGGACCGGTTTTGACTTTGATATTGAAATCTATCAGGGTGCCGGGGCATTTGTTTGCGGTGAAGAAACCGCCCTGATGCGATCGATTGAAGGCAAACGTGGCATGCCGCGGCCCCGCCCGCCTTTCCCCGCCCATAAAGGCCTGTGGGAAAAACCGACTGTTTTAAATAATGTCGAAACGCTGGCCAATATCGGCCAGATCATATTAAACGGTGGCAGCTGGTATGCCAGTATCGGCACGGAGAGCAGCAAGGGAACCAAGGTTTTTGCCCTGTCCGGCGATGTGAATAACATCGGCCTGGTGGAAGTGCCGATGGGGACAAGCCTTAGAACCATCATTGAAGACATCGGCGGCGGTATCCCCAAAAAGAAAAAATTTAAGGCCGTTCAACTCGGGGGTCCTTCCGGTGGTTGCGTTCCGGAACAATATCTGGACACACCGGTCGACTACGAAGCCATCGCCAAGGTCGGGGCTATCATGGGATCCGGCGGGGCGATTGTCATGGATGAAAACACCTGCATGGTGGATATGGCACGCTTTTTCATGGACTTTGTTCAGGATGAATCCTGCGGAAAGTGCACCCCCTGCCGTGAGGGTACCCGGCGACTTTTGCAGCTGCTTGAAAAGCTGTGCGAGGGCAGGGGGGAACCCGGAGATATCGAGATTATGGAAGCGCTTTCCGGTACGATCAAGGAAACTGCTCTATGCGGGCTGGGACAAACCGGTCCCAATCCGGTCCTTTCCACCCTGCGATATTTTAGAGATGAATATGAAGCCCACATTTATGAGAAACGATGTCCGGCCAAACGCTGTGTTGAACTCCTGCGATTTGAAGTTGAGCCGGATATGTGCACAAAATGCGGCCTTTGCTTCCGGAGCTGTCCGGTGGATGCCATCACATGGCAAAAAAAAGAAGCTGCCCGGATCGACAAAGAAAAATGCATCAAGTGCATGACCTGTTTTGAAAAATGCAGGTTTGACGCGATATTTTAACCGGTAACCGAATCATCGTAATAAATAGATTTTGTCAACCCATAAACTATTTACTTTTTCAAAAAGCGGAGTACTGGAATACTGGTGTATTGGATGATTTTTTCATCACTCCAACACTCCAACACTCCAATGTAGTTTAGTATAGAAAGATATGACCAGGGATGATCTATACGATTTTAATCTACGTTTAATCCTTCACGGGGTGGTAACATGACTGCAGCGCTAATTTTGATGGGGGCCATGGGTTTGGTAATCAGTACCGTACTGGCTCTGGCGTCTAAAATTTTTTATGTTTACGTGGATCCCAAGATCGAGGCTGTCGAAGACGCATTGCCGGGCGCCAACTGAGGCGGCTGCGGGCTGCCGGGTTGCAGCGCCAATGCGGAAGCGATTGTGGCTGGCATAGCCGCGCCCAATTCCTGTGTGGCTGCCGGTGCCGAGGTGGCTGAAGCCATCGCCGAAATTATGGGAATCAAGATTGAGGCCAAAGAGCCGGATATCGCCCTGCCGGGATGTTATTTCGGTGTGCAGGATGCCGATTTGAAGTACATTTATAATGGGCTGGATGATTGTCGTGCGGTGGCGCTGCTGGGCGGGGGTATGAAAGTGTGCACCATCGGCTGCCTGGGTCTGGGCACCTGTGCCAAAGTATGCCCCTTTGATGCCATATCCATGGGACCACAAGGATTGCCGGTGGTGGATGAAAAAAAATGCACCGGCTGCGGGACCTGTGAACGCGTCTGTCCGAAACACATCATCAACCTGTCCTCCACAACCCGCCGCATTATGAGGGAATACACCACCGAAGAATGTTCCACGCCCTGCCAGCGGAGCTGTCCGGCCGGCATTAATATTCGTGAATACATCCGGCAGATCTCTTTGGGCAATAATCAGCGTGCGGTTCAGGTCATCAAAGAGCGTAATCCCTTTCCGGCCATTATCGGAAGGATTTGTCCCCGTCCCTGCGAATTGGACTGCCGTCGAAATTATATCGATGAACCCGTGGCCATCAACTATTTAAAACGGTATGCCGCTGATTTTGAAAGGCAAAGCGGCGCAAGAATACTGCCCTACAAGGCACCGGCAACGGGCCGCAGTATCGCTGTCGTCGGCGGCGGCGTGGAGGGACTCTCAACAGCCTATTTCACCGCCCGCCTGGGGCATGACGTTACCGTCTATGAAGCTGGTCCCACACTCGGCGGATTGCTGCAAAGTGCAATCGCCGCCGAACGACTGCCTGCGGAAATTCTTGAGTGGGATATCGACGGGATCATAGAAATGGGGGTTAAAGCGGAGACCGGCAAGGTTATAGGAAAAGAGCTTACCGTGGCCACTCTGCTGCGACGGGATGTTGATGCCGTTTTTCTGGCAGCCGGTGGCTGGGACAGCCGGATGGCCCGGGGCAAGACAGCTGAAATTGAATCGCCCATACCCGGCACCTATATGATGGTTGATCTATTGAACCCGGCGGTAAAAGGTTCCGAGACGATCTCTTTTTCATCGGATGTGGTTATATTCGGGGGCGGCAAACTTGCCCTGGAGACCGCTTTGATGTGCAAAAATTCAGGCGCGGATAAAATCACCATATTATTTCGCGAGAGCATTCAAAACAGCACGATCAATGATGCCGATCTAGCCGCAGCCGACATCGGGGAATTGGATATTATCTATAACGCTGGGTTACATCGTTTGCGCGGTGAAGCAGATCAACTGACGGAGTTGGATAGGATTGATACCCAAACGAGGGCGATTACCACCATTGCGGCTCAATCCTTGATTATTGCCGCCGGACGTTTTCCGGAGTTGATTTTTGTTGAGAATCAGCCGGCAGGACCCGAAGCCGACGAAGTATCCGATCAACCCTTACGCTGGGAAGCGTTTGCACCTTATAAACAGCCGGCTTTTAAGGACGAGGTAGGACTGTTTGCTGAAGGTGATGTGCTGGCCGACTACAGTGCTGCAATTAAAGCCATTGGGGCCGGCAGAAGGGCTGCGGTTTCAATTCAACAGATTTTATACGGTATTGATCCGTCTGTTTCAGAGCACGTGATCACGCCGCAATCCTTGATTCAAGATGTCGATCATGTCGAAAACGTTACGGCCTGTCAGCGCGAGATCATGCCGCTTTGCAGCGGAAGGGAGCTTGCTGTCTGCGGCGAGATTGAAAGGGGATTTACAAAAGAATCAGCCCAGGCTGAAGCTTCCCGATGTCTGCAATGCGGACTAATCTGCTATGAACATTCTGAGGCACCGGCCAGACAAGAAGAAGCAAATGCCGGAGCGTAGTCTTAAAAATTCAGGTTCCAAAAGGATCGCAAGTTGGCTACTGAACAGGGCATCGTCATTAAAACCGATTCCAGCGCGGCATGGGTGAAAACCATCAAAACCGGCTCCTGCGAAGGATGTTCGGCCAGGGGTTCATGCCACTCCCTGGGCAATAGCGATCAAATGGAAGTAAAAGCCATCAATGAAGCCGGTGCAAAAGTGGGAGACCGGATCGTCCTTCTTTTTGAAACCTCATCTTTGCTGAAAGCAACTTTTCTGCTATATGTGTTTCCGATTTTGTTGCTGATTATCGGTGCTGCGATCGGTCAGGAGATGGCTCCCCACATTGATTTTAATCCTTCCGGATTATCTGCGCTTACGGGCTTTTCATTTTTTTTCGCGGCGGTACTGATAATCAAGATCAGGGCGAATAAAATGGCCCAGAAAAAGGAATATCATCCTAAAATTGTCAAAATTCTTACCCGCGCAGGCCGGTTGGATCAACGGTCATCCACATTGGAGCGCATCAACTAGGTTTCCTCTGGTGCTGTATGACTATCGGTGGGGAATAGGTCTTCGATGTTGTAACCCTTTATTTTCAGCAGGCAGTTATCAAGGGCTTCGACCTCGGTTTCACCGACCCCCTGAAATTCCTGCCTGGCAATAATATTAACCAGGTTGGGAACCGCAACAAATTTTCCTGCCAGATGGCCCGCTATACTTTCATGGACATCAATGTAAATCATTCTCTGGTTGCGAATTAGATTGTATCTGGCCACCTTTGTCAGAATATCGTTTTTCATTAAGTTATTCATGCTGCCGGTTTCCTTCATTCTGCTTCCATTGTTGATTTTAACGGGAATCCGTTTTCCCTCGCCAGCGCCGTCACCTGGATAATTTTGGTTTCAGCCACTTCCAGGGGATATATACCGCATACCCCAACCCTGTTTTGGTGGATATGCCACATCAAACGGGTGGCTTCTTCCTGTGATTTGTTGAAAATTCCCATCAGAATCTCTATCACGAAGGCCTTTGTGGTAAAGTCATCATTGTGCAGCAGAATCTTATACATGGGGGGTTCGGTGATCTCTTCATCTATTTCAACCATCGAATCTTGCTGCCAGTCAGGTAGATCTTTGCTCATCGGTGAGCCTCCTGTAACGCTGGGGTCTAGATATATCAAGCTTTATTAATGCTAACAATCCCCTTGGGCAGAGTCGCCACGGGTCTTCGTAAAAGGTAATGGTCAAGAGTCGGAAGTCAATCACCATTCTGTGCACAGCACCGGATGACCTGAGAGCTGCCTGATTAAGAAATAAAAAAAAGGGCAGCTTCCAGCCCGGGTAGGCTGCAAAACTGCCCTTTTTTCTGAATTGAAATTAATTAGACAGATTCTTTGAGCTTTTTGCCTGCCTTAAATTTCACAACATTTCTGGCCTTAATTTTGAGCGGTGCACCTGTCTGGGGATTGCGGCCCTTGCGGGCTTTTTGACGTGTTTTCTGAAACGTGCCAAATCCTACCAGGGTTACTTTTCCGTCTTTCTTTTTCAAGGCCTTGGTCACATTGTCCATGAACGAATCAAGAACAGCACCGGCTGCTACTTTGGACACTTTGGCATCGTTTGCCATTTTTTCAATTAACTCAGCTTTTGTCATTTCTGCCTCCTTCTAAAGAGTTTGATTTTGAAGCTTTGATATGCTTCGTTGAAATCAATTTAACGCAATAAGGCCTCAAAGTCAATAGGTAAAAGCCTGTTTTTCATAGTTTTGCAAGAAGAAATTACTGGAAAGTCTCTAAATCTATCATTTTTGCAGGGGGTATTGCTTGAATTTGTACTATAGCTTGCGCGGAGACGAATTCGAAAATCTTGTTTTAAAAATAAGGATTTCGTGATAAAAATAAGGAAAAACATTTATCGCCGGTGTATAATTGGGGAAATTATAGTGACAGAGAAAGTTTACATTACCAGCAAACAAATGGCCACCTTTATCTGCCCGAAATGCCAGAAATCAAAGACAGTAAATGTATCCCAGTATGCCAGCCTTGATAAAATAATCAAAGTCAAGGTCACCTGCCCTTGCGGGTATGGGTATACTTCCATATTGGAAAAACGGAAGAAATACCGTAAAGAAACAAATCTACCCGGCTCTTTTGTTCACCTTGTTGACGGCCGGCAGGTCGGGAGTGGTTTGATGACGGTAAAGGATATATCCACAACCGGCTTAAAGGTCCAGATTAATGCTCAGCACAATTTTATAGCCGGAGATGTTATCCTGGTTGAATTTAACCTCGACGATAGCCATCGAACGTTAATCAAAAAAAAGGTGATCGCCCGCAATATCTTCGGGCAAAATATCGGGACTGAATTTGCTCCCACAGAGGCGGTTGACAAAGCCCTCGGATTTTACCTGTTCAGCTAAGTCCGGGTTCAAGGGTTCAGGCGGGTAAGGCTGGTAAGGTTCAAAGGTGGTTGTATGAAGACAAGGTGCAGCTGGTCCGGTACAGATCCCATCTATATTAAGTATCATGACACGGAGTGGGGGGTGCCTCTGCACGATGACCGCAGTTTGTTTGAATTTCTTGTCCTCGAAGGTGCCCAGGCCGGGTTGAGTTGGCTGACTATCTTGAAGAAACGGCCAAGCTATAACAAGGCCTTTGATAATTTTGACCCTCATAAAGTTGCCGGCTACAATGCCCGCAAAGTAAAGGATCTGATTTCCAATGCGGGCATTATTCGAAATAGACTTAAAATCGAGGCGGCCATTGAGAATGCCAGAGCCTTTCTTGGCGTTCAGCAAAAATTTGGCAGTTTCGATAAATATATATGGCAATTTGTCGGGGGAGAGACGCTGAAAAACAGCTGGAATACGGTAGCGGAAATACCGGCCCAAACCGCGACATCGGTTGGCATGAGTTCAGATCTTAAGAAACGGGGGTTTAAATTTGTAGGCCCGAAGATTTGTTATGCCTTTATGCAGGCTACAGGATTGGTAAATGATCATACAGTTGACTGTTATCGTTATGAAGAGGTTTGACTAAATGACATATTGCGCCTTTTGCGGCCGACAGCATAATGTGGGGTTCGTATCCACACGTTTTGCAGGAACAGATGGTGTTTCGTTGGAGACCGCCAAATGGGCGGATGTTTTTGAAGGGGTTGGCTTTGCATGCTATTACTTTGCCGGGGAGCTTGATCGATCGCCCGAATTTTCTTTTTTCGTCGAAGAAGCGCATTTTCAGCATCCGGAAATCAAAGAAGTATATAGCAATTGTTTCGGCACGCGGGTGAGGGGACGATTTATAACCCAGAAAATCTATGATCTTAAACGAAGGTTAAAAGATCGCCTTTACGAGTTCATTGAGAAATTTGAAATCAATTTGCTGGTTCCGGAAAATGCACTGACCATTCCGCTGAATATCCCGTTGGGTATCGCTCTTACCGAGATAATATCTGAAACCGGCATGCCTGCCATTGCCCATCATCACGATTTCTTTTGGGAACGCCAGCATTTTATGACCAATGCGGCCTGGGAATATCTTAACATGGCGTTTCCGCCGCACCTGCCGACGATTGAGCACGTCGTGATCAATTCATCGGCGGATAATCAATTGAGTCTGCGTACCGGCATATCTTCAACCATCATTCCCAATGTGATGGATTTTGAAAATCCGCCCCCGATGGCCGGAGGTTTTCAATCCTGCGGTTTAGACCTTGAAAACAACACGCCCGCGGCTGACGATTATGCTTCTGATGTTCGCCAAGCGCTGGGCGTTGCAGATGATGAAATGCTTATTTTACAGCCGACCCGGGTGGTTAAACGTAAAGGTATCGAACATGCGATAGAATTGGTTCACCGTCTCAACAGTCTGGGGGTCAAAGCCAAACTGATTATCTCCCATGCTTCCGGAGATGAAGGGTATGATTACGAGCGCAGAGTAAGAGAATACTCCAAGTTGATGAAAGTCGATACCTATTTTGTATCCAGCATCATTAATGAACAAAGAGGCCTTACGAAAAATGGCAGGAAGATTTACACCTTGGAAGACGTTTACCCCCATGCCGATCTGGTTACTTATCCTTCGACCATTGAAGGATTCGGCAATGCCTTTCTTGAAGCGATCTATTTTTGCCGGCCGATAGTTATAAATACATATTCGATTTACACGATGGATATTAAACCCAAAGGATTTTCGGTAATCGAAATTGACGGTTATGTTTCGGACACTGCGGTCCGCCGGGCCAGAAAAGTGTTAACGGATCAGGAATATCGCAACAAAATGGTAAAACACAACTACGAGACAGCCCAAAAATACTTTTCATACTCGGTTCTGCGCAAAAAACTTAAAAACCTTATTTCAGACTGTACCGGATGCCCGCTTGGCTAGTAACCCCACTAATATTTTTTATCTGATCCTCCAAACAACGACATGATATAGTGTTCTATAAGCATCCAGTCCGATCGCCTTTGATATTTCCAGTTATGAACCCAGATGGATAGGTCCGGCATCCGAATTCCACCGGCCCTTATCAAGAATGCACCCCATTGTGATCGCCTACTTCCGGTATAAAGTAAATCGGAATCAGGGAGAAAAATGGGATGCAGACCAGTATCATGAGCACGCTCTGAATGGTGAAGATATCGCCCAGTTTACCAACTAGGGGTGAAAGGATTCCGCCGGTTCCAAAGGCCAGTCCCATCATCAAACTGGCCACCATGGAGCGGCCCTTGGGAGCGATTTTCTGGGCCATCACCACTCCGAGGGGCAGGGAAGCCATGTTAAAGCCGCCGGCCAGAATTGTAGCCGGATAGATCCATTTGCCGGGAACCGACAAAAACAAGAGCAGGAAAGGGGTCATGAGACCGTGGGTGATCCATAATAGGCGTTTGTACCCCATCCGGTCCGAAAGATGGCCGCAGAGAATGCCGGCCACCGTCCCTGAAATGGTAAAGATGGAAAAGAGGACGCCGGCGGAGACGATGGTATGTCCTTTTTGCACCCACAGCACCGGCATAAAGGTCATCAACGATTGACCCACCAGCGCTCGCATAACCATTGCAATCCAGATCAACAGAATCGGCTGCCAGACACTGCCCAGGGTTTGCCGAAGTGTTTCTAAAAACCCGTATTGGGACATGCCGTCCCCTTTGGGTTTGGGAATGACCCGATAGAAATAGATCCAGATCGAAAGACCGATGGCCATGGTCACCGGCATTGCCCTGAGGCCGAAGCGGGCCACGTACCAGGTGATGAAGATGGGCCCCACCCCGAAGGCCAGGGTGCCGGAGGTGTTATAGAGGGACATGGCCAGTCCGAGACTGCGGCCGGCATATAGGGGTACCATACCCGTGACCGGCGGATGAAATAGGGAAGACCCCGAAGAGCCGATAACAATGCAGAACAGCAACCCGTAAAAACCGGTGGTCATTCCCACCAAAGGAATGAAAAGAATGGGCATGAGCAATCCGATTAAAATAAAACTGCGCGAGGGATGGCGATCGGCCCAATAGCCTGACATGGGCTGTATGATGAACATCAAAAAGCGGGAGATCCCCGCAAGAAAACCCACCTGGGCCAGGCTCAGCCCCATCCTGTCCATAAACACGGGAAACAGGGGGTTGATGAAAGAGCTGTAGAAATCACCGCTGAAGTGCACTAGGCTGAGAGCGATGAGAATTTTCCAATAAGTTTTTATACTACTAGAATCGGCCATAGGGGCTTTTGGCACCTAACCTGGTCGAAGTCAATGGGAAAGGTGAGGGTATTTCAGGCGGGAAATCCGGTGGTTGATTTGCTAATATTCAGCCGATCTTGCCCTTATTGATTTTAAAACGAATTGTTTTGCCATCCTTCCTCTGCCTTTCATAGGCCAGATACGCTTCTTCACGTAAACGCTGTTCTTCTCCGGTGTACCTGGGGGAAAAGTGAAATACCGAGAACTGTCTTGCCCCGGCCATAGCGGCCAGCATACCAGCCTGCCCGGCGGTGAGATGATTTTTTTCAGCGGCGATATCCTTATGGGTGTTCATAAAGGCCGCTTCGATAAAAAGGTGATCTGATCCTTCTACCAACGCAACAATCCTCTCGGCGTTGGATTCATTGTACGCCACGTCGGTGATGTAGGCTATTTTCTGACCCGGTGTGATAAGGGCAATTTTAGCGGCAAGTTGTCCCAAACCGAAATACCTGGCTTTTTCCCCGGGCCTAAACCGCAATTCCAATTTCGTTTCGGGATCAGACCGGCTGTATAACGCCTGTTTAAAATCGGCCAGCCAGGGACCCGGTTCAAGCCCCAGCTTTTTTAGTCCATCTTTGAGGATGTTGACGTGAAAGTGTTCTTTGATGGCCAATCCCAGGCAGGGGATGCCGTGATCGAGAATGGCGGCTGTGACCGTAAACCCCGGCTCCTCATAAAGAATCCCGTTAAACGGTTGCTCGACGGATTTAGTCGCGGGGATAAATTTGTCACGGCAGCGGTATCGCCGGTAGACGGCGGATTGTGAATTGACTTCGGTGATTTCTAAATTGAGGGGGTAATTGAAATTGCCAACCAGATTCCAGGCATACCCGGCCAGTTTTCCTTCGACATTTTTTATAAAACCTTCGGGACCGCAAAGCGCAAGGGTTTTTTCACGTCCCAGTAAGGTCCGCAGGAGGCGATCAAAGCCGATGAAATGATCCATATGGGTGTGGGTAACAAAGGCATGACTGATTTTGTGCAGATCTCTGGCCGATAGACAGGTGATGTCACCAAGATCAAAAATTATGGCGCGGTGTTGAAAAAGAAATGGAATATATAGCCCGGGGTCGTCAAAAGGGCCGTTGATTAGCCTGGGATGAAAGCGGGGGCGCATTATAGCGGCAGGAATTTTTTGACTTGCTGGTTGATGGTCAAATATATGTCTTCATCAGAACCGTATATGTCCACCACATCCTTGTGGTTGATCAGTTTCTCGATAACATATGCGGTCACATAGAGACTTACAATTTGCGGCTGTGGAACCAGATTGCGAATCGGTGCGATCTGATAATCTATATCAAAATCGTCCATGCGCGTCATTTTGTCCAGACACCCTCTTATCTGCTCTTCAAAGGAATTTTGACTGGTTGTCTCAACCAGTTTTTTCTCAATCAGCTTTGAGGAAATGGCATTGGCAAGGGGTTCCGAGCAATCGCGAACCCTGCTGATTGCCAGACGGCGCATGTGCTCTTTAGTTGATTCTATTTTGGATAAGATGCTTGATTCGCGAGAACTGGGTCTAAATACCTTGGCCATGGCGAACTACCTTTTTCTGATTTACTTTTTTTCAGGTTTAACCCGATGCTGTCCAACGCGGGCCGGTTAAGGGCAAGGTCAGCACCGTCTATTGATGCGGGCATAATAATGGTTAGCAAACAGGATTGCAAGTAAAAATGTAGGTAACCGTTCAGGGGTTCAAGGCTCAGAGGTTCAGGGTTATTCTGGAACCCCCGAACCTCGTTTGAAACTACATTACCAATGTTTCTTTTTTGATTAGACTGGCCGCTTTTCAGGTCAGCGGCGGCGCTGAACCCAGAACTCAGAGCCCTGAACCTCTGAACAGGTTTACTGCAGGTCTTCCACTACGATCTGGGCCGATTTTTTGCCGTTCCATCGATTCCAACGAAGCCTGAAGACTATCTGATCTAAGTGGAATTTTTTTGCATCTTCGTCATTTGCATTGAAATGGATGGCGGGGATTGTCGCGGTCGTGTATCCTGATGCCTGGCTTAAAATCATACGTCGATGGCTCTTGCCGACGATTTTAGAGTTTACCACTTTCACATTTCTTGCCAGAAAGAGCGGTTCGGGGTTGCCGGCGCCAAAAGGCATCAACAATTCCAATTCATCGATGAGATCATCTGAAATTGCAGTAAAATCCAGTTCACTGTCAATTTGCAAAGAAGGTATTAAGGCCTCCGGCGACGTTGTGCGCTGGATTTCTTTTTCGAAGGCGTCTTGAAAGGCGGCAATTTTTTCTTCCCGGATTAGCAGCCCGGCTGCCATGGCATGACCCCCGAAGTTTTCAAGAAACGGCCGGCAGGCGGTCAGGGCATCATACAGATTGAGTCCCTCCACACTTCTGGCAGAGCCCTTACCCATCCCATTCTGCAGTGCAATCAGAACCACCGGTCGATGATAGTCGTGCATTATCCGGGAGGCCACAATTCCCAGTACCCCGGGATGCCATCCTTGCCGATATAAAACCAGAGATCGCCGGCGCAGCAATGACGGGTTGTTGTCTATAAACCGCTGAAGGTCTGCTATGATTCCCTTTTCAATGTCCTGTCTTTTGCGATTCAGCAAATTTAGCATGTGCGCTGTCTTATCTGCCGCATCGGTGTCTTTGGCGATCAATAGATCAACCGCCCGTGCCGCGTGGTCCATGCGGCCGGCGGCATTTAGCCGGGGGGCCAGCCTGAATGCGATATCCTCGGCACTCAGGGACTGGTTTTGGATGGCGCTGGCCTCCAGCAACGCTGTGAGACCGGGGCGATGACCGGCCTTGATCAGTTCAAGGCCGGTTTTACTCAGGATACGATTTTCTTCGATGAGCGGCACCATATCGGCCACTGTACCGAGAGCCACCAGGTCACAATATTCTTTTAAATTGGGTTCCGGGCGCACATCCCAGTACCCTATTTCCCGCAGACGGGTTCGCAGGCAGATTAAAAGAAAGAAGGCCACACCGACACCGGCCAGGTTTTGCAGGCCCGCATTGCAGTCATGGCGTTTGGGGTTTATTACGGCCAGCGCGGGCGGGATGTCTTCAGAAATGTTGTGGTGATCCGTGATAATCGTGTCAATGCCGAATCTGTTGGCTGCCTCCGCTGCCTGATGGCTTCCGGAACCGCAGTCGGCGGTGATGATCAAATCGAATTGATTGGGACGGACGTAATGAGATATATGCCTGGGCTGGATGCTGTAACCCTCCGTAATCCGATGGGGGATATAGTAGGAAACATCAGCGCCGACATAACTTAAAAAGTTCAGCAGGATAACAACTGCCGTGACGCCGTCGGCATCATAGTCGCCAAAGATCAGAATTTTTTCATGGCCGATAATTGCTTTGTGGATACGGTCGACTGCTGCATCCATGTCCTTCAGGGAAAAGGGCGGGCGCAAATTATTCAAGGAGGTATTAAAAAAACTCTGGGCATCGGTCAGCGTAAGAATATCGCGGTTGACCAGAACTGCGGCGGCGATGGGATGATAGTTCAACTCCCGGCTCAATTTTTCAACGACACCCGGATCCGGCTGATGCATTTGCCAATGTTTTTTCATGAATGCGCCCTATATCCTAGATTGCAACGGCAAACAACCAAAATGATTTAAGCCCGCTTCTGCTTTTTTATTGAAAAAGGCCATGATATGATTATACTATTTAATCAGCGCAGAATTTAATCCTTTCTATAAAAACTTTGAGCCCATGAGGTAATCCTAATCATTGCCATGTCAGCCAATCCTGTGTCTATCGAAACCATCAAACGGTATTGCCGTGTTGACCGCCGGGAAATCGCTTTTATAAAGTTCATCTTCGAGGCCTATGACGGTATGGCAGTATTGGAGACACTTGATCCGGTGGCCGGTATCGTCGTTTTTCACATTGCAACCGGCTGTGAGCGTGATGTAGAGGCGATCCTGCAGGATTTAAAAAAGGAAATCGTGATCGAACCGGCCCATATCCAAAAGGAGCTGGCGCGCGGTAAAATTAGCAGCGCTTTGCAGAAAGAACGTGTATGGTAAATAAATACCTGTATTTAAACACCATCGGCTGTCAGATGAATGTTTATGATTCCGAGCAAATTGCCATGCGACTGGCTGCGCTGGGGTATCAGCAGACATCGTCTCTGGCTATAGCGGATCTGGTGATTGTGAACACTTGTACCATCCGTGCCAAAGCCGAGCAAAAAGCCTTCAGCTTTCTGGGGCGTCTGGCCAAACTGAAGAAGAAGAAACCGGGTCTTATTTCTGCTGTCGGCGGCTGTGTGGCCCAGCAGGAAGGCGAGAAAATTTTTAAGCGGGTTCCTTACCTTGATCTCGTATTTGGAACCCAGGCTATTGATCGGTTGCCGTACTTAATTCAAAAAATAGAGAAAAAACGCTGTCGGATCGTCGATATCGAGCAGACGGCTCTACACCGGTTCCCGGAAGCCAATGCCAATAGCGCCCCCGATAGCCAGATGTCCCGGTTTGTTACCATTATGCGGGGCTGCGACAATTTTTGCTCATATTGTGTGGTACCCTATGTGCGGGGCAGAGAAACCAGCCGGCATCCGGATGTTATTATTAATGAAATCCAAGAACTTGCCCGATCCGGCCTCAAAGAAGTCATCTTGCTCGGGCAGAATGTTAACAGTTATGGGAAAAAAGAGGGATTGTGTTCCTTTACGGAATTGCTCTCTCGGGTCAGTCAAATTGAGCAGCTTTTGAGGATACGGTTCACAACCTCCCATCCCAAGGATTTCGATGAGGACTTGATAAATGCATTTCGAACGAATCAAAAACTCTGTGATCATATACACTTGCCGATCCAATCAGGGTCCAATCGAGTGCTAAAGCGCATGAATCGTAAATATACCAAAGAGCAGTATCTTGACAAAGTTGCTAAACTCAGAGATACTTGTCCTGCTATCGCGGTTACCTCCGATATTATTGTCGGGTTTCCGGGCGAGTCGGAGGCTGATTTTGATGAAACCCTGGATTTAATCCGGACGATCGAATTTGACGGACTTTTCGCCTTTAAATACTCTGATCGCCCCAACGCACCGGCTGCGAAATTTGAAGAAAAGGTGTCGGACCAGCAAATAAAGAAACGACTGCAAATTCTTTTGGATCTACAAGAAACTTTTACGAAAAAGAAAAATCAGGCCCTGGTCGGCACCTGTTTGCCGATCCTGGCCGAGGGTTTCAGCAAAAGACATTCTGCGGGCAACTTGAATCAGCCGCATCAGGCTGCCCAGTGGACTGGGCGCACAACGACAAACAAAATCGTAAATTTTTATCAAGATGGTAATTCTGAAAGCTGTGATGACGTGTCTCCAGGGCAATTGGTTGATGTAAAAATTGAGAAGGCCTATGCTCATTCCCTGTGGGGCAAACCGGTTGAATGCCTGGCTGCAGCCGAAGGGTTGAAAGGAGAGAGAAGTTATGCTGCATAAAGTTAGCATAGCGGGTCTGACAATGGATCCAGCATCGAATACCCCTATCATCATTTTAAAATCAGAAGAGGATGAGCAAGCGGTTCCCATCTGGATAGGATTGCTCGAAGCGACCTCCATCGCCTCAGCCCTTCAAAATATAAAATATGATCGTCCCATGACCCATGACCTCTTAAAAAATTTCGCTGATACCATGCAAATTTCTATCGTAAAGGTTGAGGTCTGTGATCTAAAAGATAACACTTTTTACGCCCGGATCTATTTCGTTTCCAAGGATCAGAGCTTCGATATTGATGCCCGTCCGAGCGATGCCATAGCACTGGCATTACGTTTTAAAGCCCCGATCTATGTCGAAGATTCGGTTATGCAAAAATCTAAACTAACTGATGGCGAAGCCGAAGTGTTTGACACCAGCGAAGAAGGCAAAAAATGGGCGGATTACCTTGAAAAACTGTCGCGAGATGATTTCGGAAAATACAAAGTTTAGCCACCCAACTAACCCAAATATGCATCGGACGCCAAACTAAGGAGATAGCTTCGAGTTAGAGTTTTTGTCGGCAATATAATCAGTGTCTATCCCTAAATGGTAGATTTTGGTTCAGGCCAAGGCCGCAGGCTTTTTTGCAACCGGAGGCGTAGTAGGCCTACGTCGAGGATTGCAAAAAGACGAGAACGCCGGCCTGGACCGAAAGATAGTATTTAGGGATGGACACCAACTGAAATATCAAGCGCCTTGTAAATCCCAGGCGCTTTTTTTGTACGTCTGTTCAGCATTTCAAGTTTTTCGGCACGAATTAGTAAAATCCTTAAAAAGGGAAGATTTCCAAAGATAATTAAATACAGCCTGATTGTTCATAACTTGTTAATAACTCCTGATCTATTTAAAATCTTAAAGAATAATTCTTTGGCGGTGAAACTGTTGGTTTTAGTAGTATGAGATCAAATTACATGTTATTTGCAATAAATTCAATAGGATATATTTTGTTGATAACTTTTATCGATAGATCCGAAAAACATCGATAATCCGGTTTGACACCAGAGCATGGATTTCTATAAAACGCCTTGAGTATTCTTACTTTTTGTAAATGTTCAAAACTTCCCAGATCGTCATACCGTCTATCGGATAACCTTTGTCCGGATAGCTGGCATTGAGTGTCACCCTCTTGACCAAAACTGCTTAAACCACTGTATATAGTTGTTTGTTAACCAGCAATACACAATATGTAGTTGACATCGCCTGAAAAGTTGGATAGGATAGATCAATATTCTACCCTTGAACCCCCCCATATTTTTTGGAGAAAAGCTATGCCCACAGTCCTGGTTATTGACGATGAAAAAGGAATTTTGCAGATCATCCGTCAGACCTTAACCAAATTCGGTCACAATGTTGAAACAGCAGCTGATGGTCAGGAAGGAATCCGCAAGTTTGATGATGGCAGTTTTGATATTGTGATTACTGATATTCGTATGCCCGGTATTGACGGCAATGGTGTCGTGAACCATATCCGCAAATCTGAGAAACAATCCATTCCTGTAATTGCGATATCCGGAACCCCGTGGCTGATGGAAAGCAGCGCGTTTGACATGGTTTTAGCGAAACCGTTTCCCTTGAAAAAACTGGTTGAATCCATCGGATCACTCGTACCAGCGTCTCCCCGGGCGGCGGTGGAAGCCTGATCTATTCACTTCCCGCATGTCAAAGGATTCATTACTTTACAAAGCGCCCATTCTCATAAATGCTGATGGTCTCGCCGGACTTTAAATGGGCGGTAACCCGCTTTTTCTCTGTATTGACCAAATCCCAGTGAAGGGCCGATTCATTAAAGCCAAGATCACGCTTGCGGCCCGGAGTTAATTTTTTACTGTCCCCGGCATAGGTGTTGGAATAAGAGGACCCCAGTGCAATATGGCAGTTGCCGTTTTTACCGCCATAGTTTTCATCATACAGGGTATTGGCCATAAAATGATCGATCCGTGAAAATCTTTTGTCCGTCAATGAAAATTCACCCAGTTTATCGGCACCTTTATCAATTTTTAGCTGTTTTTTGACAAAACCCTCCCCCACATCTGCCCCGACCATAGTTGCCCGGCCATTTTTAAATTCCAGCCTTATTCCTTCCACACGGTTGCCGCTTCGATAGGAAGGCTGATCGGCGTAATATTTTCCTCTGATACCCCGCCAGTCGGGCGATAGAAAAATTTCAAAACTGGGTATATTGCGCCCGGATATA
The DNA here is from genome assembly GCA_049669725.1 of Desulfobacterales bacterium. Classification (GTDB taxonomy): domain Bacteria; phylum Desulfobacterota; class Desulfobacteria; order Desulfobacterales; family JAFDCJ01; genus JAFDCJ01. The sequence continues at coordinate 4,585 of JBATKU010000240.1, read as the reverse complement.
CCGATCCACTGTCGTTTTGCACCAGGAGTCACTTCGAGATCAATGTTTTTGGACTCGACATGGAAGTATTCTACGTTCAAAGAGTTTAACCATTTTTTAATGGATTGTGCATTCCTATAAACACGCTGCCATTCGGAAACCGGGGTGGTCTTGTTTAAAAAGCAGGCTTTGATGATTTGCCGGGTGTAGTTTTCCAGCGACAGGCCGGACTGCCCGGCCAGTTCAGCGGTGGGATACACACATAACGTCCAGCTGAAGGCGCCGCGAGCTTCTCGCCGGTTGAGAATATCGCGCAAATCCTTTTGGGCCACTGCGGCTTTTCCGATTTTGGCAGGATCGATATCGCTTAGATGGGTGATCGATTCCGGTGCGAATAGAAAAATACTTCCATTGAGCCGCGACATCAGTTGCTCTTCCCCGGGTGGTAAAAAGACAAGCTGCCTGTTGGTGGAAAGCAAATAAAACTGCCTTTCCATTATGGTGGTCGGACTCATGCGCTGGACGGGATGATATCCTCCGGCAAGCAGCCTGGCATATAGAATTTCAGCCAGCCTGATCGCCGGTCGATGGTAGCGAATGAGAACGATATCGTCTTTTTTAAAGGGTGACGTTCGGGCGGTGCAGAGCCCCCACCACAGGACATCGGCGTAACGCTCCATTTGTCTGTCGTTAAGCATGAGAATTTCTCCCATTTCGTAGTTGTATAGACGTCGAATTGCAGATGACAGAATACAGATGGCAGGTGGCAGAATACTGATCATTCCGGCCATCAGCGACCGGAAACCAGCATCTATGATCTGCCATTATCACCGGGAGCTGTCAGCTATGAGCTTCGAGCTAATCTCAGGTGTCGTGATCTTCCTTAAGAAACAGGTGATGATATTCAGACTCGGTCAGATGATTTTTCAGGAGTCGATTGATAAATTCAAATAATTCTAGGAGTTCCGCATCTGTCATTCTTTTGGTCATCATCGCTATAAATCTGTCGTCGGAAAATTTTTGAAGATAATATGCGAGGGTGTTTTCATCCGTTTCCCGATCTGCTCCGTATCCCACCAGCCCTTTGTAAGACTCAACAAAATTGTGTGTATGTATCTGCATTTTTTATTATCTTTCTGACTTAGGTTTCCATAATTTGGGATAGCACCCTATTAAACTTGTCCGCCCACTGTGCCGAAAGTATATTACCGAATGAAAAAAATAAAGGAGAATCACCCATGAAATCCTTTTTCTCATTTGATGTTCATTTTTTCGGTTGCTGCCGAACAAAAACAACTTAGCGCTAAATGGGGCAAAGCCTCGAACTTGATTTATTTTCAGGAAGGTTTTTAATTAGGCAGGGAGGGGCGGTTGTCCAGTACTTTTCGGATGGTACTTGCCAGTACATCCTTGACAATCGGTTTCATGACAAACATATCAATTCCCATGGCCAATGCTTTTTCCTCTGAAATGGCCTCATTATATCCGGTGCACAAGATTACCGGGATCTGGGGTTTGATTCGCATCATCCGCCGTGCCAGTTGATCACCGGTCATTTTAGGCATGGTCATATCCGTAATGACCAGGTCAAATCGATCGGGTTGCGCGGCGAATTCCTCCAGGGCTTCCTCGCTGTCCGTCTTAGGCGTTACCTGGTATCCGAGACGCTCTAAAATTTGCTGCTCAATATTAATTATTTGATCCTCATCATCAATCAACAGAATGCGTTCCTTACCTTTAATTGCAATCGAAGGCGCCTCCATCGCGATTTCCTTTTGGATTTCATCAATGATGGGCAGGATTACCTTGAAAGTCGCTCCTTTGCCGGGCCGGCTGGACACCGTAATATCACCGCCGTAATTTTTGACAATGCCGTGGATGACGGATAAACCCAGTCCGGCGCCTTTACCCTGTTCCTTGGTGGTGAAATAGGGTTCAAAGATACGTTCCATGACCTGCGGCTCCATGCCGTGTCCGCTATCTTTGACCGTCAGCGCTAAATGTTGGCCGACTTTGATACCCACCCTTTCAAGGGATTGTTCGTAACTGATATTTATCTCTTTCAGGCGCACCTCAAGTTTTCCGCCGGTTTCCTGCATGGCGTGATAGGCATTGGTGCAAAGATTCATGATGATTTGATGGATTTGAGTGGGATCACCCTTGATGGGTCCGCAGGATTCATCTATATCGCAGTCGATTTCGATGGATGACGGAATCGTCGCCCGCAGCAGCTTGACTGCCTCTTTGATGAGGTATTGCACTTTCAGGGATTTGCGCTCTTGAGAGCCTTGACGGCTGAAGGTGAGGATTTGTTGGACCAATTCCTTGGCCCGGTTGGCCGCCTTGAGAACCTCTTCCAGGTTTTGTCTAGCCTGACTGTCTTCCGGGACATCATCAATGGTCAGCTCTGTATACCCGACTATCGGAAAGAGAATGTTGTTAAAATCGTGAGCAATACCACCGGCCAGGGTACCGATGGCCTGTAATTTCATTACCTGCTGCAGTTGTTTTTCAGAATTGGCCAGGGCCTTGGTTCTCTCTTTAACCATTTTTTCGAGCCTACTGTTCTGGTTTCGCAGCAGTTGATAAAACTCCAAACTTTCCAGAGCGTTGGCGGTATTCAGCAGAATAATCGACAACAACATCATGGATGTGTCGGGAAGTATATTCTTTTTATCCGGCAGCACACCGACAAACATTCCCCGGATTCGCGAATAGGTGGCGATGACATGCAGCATCAGCTGTTTTGAATGATCATGAGATGAGATCGTCACGCCCCTTCTCTCACGAATCGCCCAGGCAAAAAAGCCTTTGTCGATCATGTAGCTGACCTGACCTTCAATAAATTGCTGTTTATCAGAGGGTTCACAGGTCGATAAGGCAAAGTCTGATTGGTCCTGATCGACAGCATAAAAGGCATTGGCCTCAAAGGGGATCAAATATTGTATTCTTTTTTCGGACTCTCGCAGGATGTTCTCCGGCCCGTAGCCTTTGTTGATATTTTCCTGAAAATCACCCAGCGAGAGGGCCATCTCAAGCGCATTTTGGATGAGACGTCGGTTTTCCTCCAGATACTCAATACGCGCCAGAAGGGTTTCAGGATCCATATTTATGCTTTTATTCATTGTGCCTTTAAACCTGCAAAATTGATTCCAGTGAGTCAAACTGATGCGTTGCCTGACCGATGATCGTATCAAAGCTGCTGAGTGGTAATTCGAGATTTCCCCAGGCGGCAGTGTCAAGGGGTGGCACGTATTTCTCTCCGCTGCTCCCGATGCCGAGGCTGTTTGCGATAATATCGGCCAGATGGACGATGGCGGCCGGAATGGGTTGCTGTGCCTCTGACGGGTTATGATGGTACAACACGCTGTTTTCCAGAATCAGCGGCAGCTTCCATTGTTCCATGAGATGCTGGCCCAGCTGGGCATGGTCGCATCCCAGATAGTCCTGTTCAGCTTCGTACAGCAATTTTTCGCTATTCCGTGAGCAACTCAATATATTGCGCGATTCTTTGGTAAAATATAAGTATAGTATCAAACGGCCCAGGTCATGCAGCAGCCCGGATACAAATAGCTGCTCTGTTTGAGCGAAATTTTTTTGAGCAGCCAGTATCCTCGATAAAATTCCGCATGCCAGGCTGTGTTTCAGGAAAGAATACATATCAATCATTTCTTTGGGGATATTCTTAAAAATTGAAAGGATACTGATCCCCAGGGCCAGCCCGGAAATCTCCCGGGTACCGATCAGGGTCACGGCGTGGGACACCTTGCCTATTTTTGAAGGAAATCCGTAAAAGGACGAGTTCACAATCTTTAACAGCAAGGCTGTTAAACTAGGGCTTTTGTTAACTACCTGGGCAATGTGTTCGGCGGATGAAATGGGGTTGGCAATCACTTCATTTAACTCGAAAACAACAGATGGTATTTCAGGCAGGACTATCTTTCTTTTATCTAGTCTGTTTATGAAATTGCTACATTGATCCTCGGGGTTTATTTCATGCGCCTCAATATCAACCTCGCTGCCCACTTCAATCTCATTTTGTTTGCACCGGAACTGCACCGCCAGGTTAAATAATTTTTTTACAACCGGATGTTCCAAATCGGTATGTCGGAAGAGGGTTTTAACGTTATCGTATACCTTTTCGAATATCTCCGGATTAAGTTCCGGATCAAATTTGTCACTGTTCTCGGCCCGCCCTTCAACGGTGACCTCAGAAACTCCCCAGATCTTAAAGATTCGGATGTGATTGTCGCCGATTTCATTGCCCTTTGCCAGCAAAAGGCGGCCGTTAATATCGCGTACTTCTTCGGCTAAAATTATTCCGGGTTTTAATTTATCTGTCGGGACAACGAACATAATGATACTATCGCCCCAGATGATCAAAAACTTAAGCAAAAATGCTATCTTACAGTGAATTGTGGTTATGGATGAGGGGAGAAGCGAGTCTGCCAATTTTCGGTTGATCCGAATCTGGCGAAATGGGGTTTTTCAAGAAGGGTCACGACGCTCAGCAGTGGCACAGGTTCCGGTAAACAGTGCTTTACTGGATGTTTGTTTTCACACGTTCAACAATATTTTTTACCGCAGCCAGGTATTCCTGAAGACC
>JBATKU010000239.1:0-1992 GCA_049669725.1 Desulfobacterales bacterium | reverse complement strand
ATGCCTGCTGTACCTACAAATGGTGATTCGGCAAGTATAACAATACCGGAAGATGGAAACAATTACTGTGAAGTCGCAGCAGTAGGTATCCCGATAACTACCAATTATGGCAGCTATACCAACTGCATTAAAACGATTTGTATTCATGACTCCCCCCCTGATGAAGTCGAGTATTATTGCCCCGACGTTGGCGAAGTAAGAACCACCGAAGATAGCAGCCCCAACCCACAAGACGTCATAGACCTGAAGGAGTATGGCGCTGCTGCGGTTAAGAGAGCAGTCGTTATTCCCCTAATGGATTAATATAAGCATCACTGCGAATTAGGAATCAAATTCTATAAACACCTATTAAGGCTTATTTGTGAATTATTTTTCCTAAATTTTCGGAATTAATTTTCCACAATTCAACAACCGAATGAAAACTCAGGCCGCCAGAGTGCTGTTCCCAACCCAGAAGCAGTGCGATTTGATCTCAAGAGGCCCAAGTTTTCGGAGGCCGCTCAGATAAATCAATTGAGAACCCAAAATAATGAACTGATTGCTGAAATCGAACAATTGCAAAGCACCCAGCAACGCGTTAAAAAGCTTAAAGCAGAGACGGCGCAGCGTGAGCAAAAACTTATTCAGTCTGAACAGATGCTTTCAGAGTTGGCTAAGAATTTTGAGCAGGAAAAAAAGAGCAAAGAATCGATTCAAGCCGAACTCGTATCAAAAGGCACTTTGATTGAAGAACTCCAAAGAAGGCAGAAAGATTCCCTTTCCAGCAATGCGAAATTAAAAAGTGAACTAAAAAAAAGCAAAATGGAAACAACAAGGCTGCGCAATCAGCTGCTGGATCTCCAAGCACAGAAGGTGCCGCCCGATTCGGCCTCTGTGATTGCTGATAAGAAAGAAGATTTTCTGCCGAAAGCGACACAATCGAACCGGCAACGGAATCACCTAAACCAGATGATCTTATTGATTGGATTATAAAAAAGAAGCCCCAATAGAGGAGAATTCTATGAACCGAACGCTTTCCCAGAATAGGCTGCTGCTCTTCGTCGAGACAGTGCTCATGTCTGTGATTTTTCTATCCTGTGGCGGTAGCAGTGATGACCCTGCAAAGACTCAGAATTCACCGATATTTCCACCCGCCGTATTTATTGCCGATAAGGATTTGGACGGGATCGACGAACTGTATGCCGCCTTCGCCGATGGCACCGAAATTGTCCAGCTCTCAAACACGCTGGTTGCCGGGGGTGATGTGGTTGCTTTTCTGGTATCGCCCGATGGTTTTTTCGCAGCCTATGTAGCAGACCAGGATACCGATGGTGTGTTTGAACTTTATTCGGTCGTTGTGGATAAAACTATTGGCGATACGGCTGTGAAGGTTTCAGGACCTATGGTGGGCAGCGGTATTTTGCGCCTGCCTTCAGGGGAATATCGGTTCGGGTGGGCACCCGACAGTTCCCGGGTTGCCTATATTGCCGATCAAAATACAGCCAATGGTTTCGAGCTTTTCACTGCCACACCTGACGGTTTAGAAAATGACCTTGTTTCGGATTTGCCTGATCCAGTAACCAATCCCGGCCGGAATGTCAAAGATTTCGAATGGGAGCCAAACAGTACCTTGATTGCCTACGTCGCAGATCAGGATAGTAACGATAAATTGGAGCTGTATGTCTCGCCCTCCGATTCGAATATTGGCAATCGTAAGGTTTCCGGGATTTTTGTCGCCGGCAGCGGTGTGAGAGAGAAACCCCCGGTACCCTCTGGAGTATATCTTTTCGGCTGGGCTCCAGATAGTTCCCGTCTGGCCTACATTGCCAATCAGGTTACAGAAAATATCTTCGAACTCTTTTCGTCTACTCCTGACGGCGCCACCATTCTAAAGCTATCAGGTGATATGGGCATTAATCGAAAAGTTGACGAATTTGCGTGGGCACCGAACAACAGTAAAATTGCATACCTGGCCGACCAGCAGATTAATATCGGAGTCGAGCTATATACAAC
>JBATKU010000238.1:0-1734 GCA_049669725.1 Desulfobacterales bacterium | reverse complement strand
GGGTTCAACTCTCGTTCCGGCGGCGGAGTCCGACCCGGATATGAAGGCGGTCAAATGCCGCTGCACCGCCGCTTGCCCAAACGCGGGTTTGCCAATATTTTCAGAAAAAACATTGCCGTGATTAACATTCGAGATCTGAAGCGATTTGACAAAGGGAGTGTAGTGGATGACGCTGCACTGGTCCAGGCGGGACTGGTTAGCGGTAAAAGAGATGGGATCAAACTTCTGGGACACGGTGAAATCGACTATGCTCTGGATATTAAAATAAGCAAAATCAGTAAAAATGCCAGAGAAAAGGTTGAAGCGGCTGGTGGCAAAGTAGAGGTTACATAATGATCGGCGGCGGGTTTCAGAACATATTTAAAATACCCGAACTAAAAAAGAGAATTCTTTTCACTCTGGGTCTTCTGATAGTTTATCGCATCGGTGTGCACGTTCCGGTACCGGGAATCGACAGCATCGCGCTATCCTCTTTTTTTGCACAGGCCGAAGGAACGATATTCGGAATATTCAATATGTTCTCCGGCGGTGCTTTCCAGAGGCTGTCCGTATTTGCGCTCGGCATTATGCCCTATATCAGCGCTTCCATTATCCTGCAGCTTCTAACGGTTGTTATTCCCCATCTTGAACAGTTAAAAAAGGAAGGCGAACAGGGACGGAAAAAAATTACCCAGTACACCCGGTACGGCACGGTGGTTTTAAGTATTATCCAGGGTTTCGGTATCAGTGTGGGATTGGAAAGTATGACCTCTCCCGGCGGTGCGCCGGTAGTATTGATGGCGGGCTGGGGTTTTCGATTGATGACCGTCATTACCCTGACGGCAGGCACGGCCTTCATTATGTGGCTCGGCGAGCAGATCACCGAGCGAGGCGTTGGCAACGGTATTTCACTGATAATTTTTGCCGGTATTGTCACCGGATTGCCGGGAGCAATCGTCAACACCGTTCGTCTTCTTTCCACAGGGGAGATGGCAATATTTGGTATTTTAATTATACTCGTCTTGATGGTTGCAGTTGTCGGGTTGATCATATTTGTCGAACAGGGGCAGCGTCGTATCCCGGTGCAATATGCTAAACGGGTAGTCGGCCGCAGAATGTATGGCGGCCAAAGTACCCATCTTCCCTTAAAGATAAATACATCCGGTGTTATTCCGCCGATTTTCGCTTCTTCAATTATTATGTTTCCGGCGACCATCGGCAGCTTTGTTAAAGTTGAATGGATCCAAAATGTCACCGCCGCCATGCGGCCGGGCAATGTCGTATATGAGCTACTATTCGTCGCATTTATCTTTTTCTTTTGCTATTTTTATACCGCTGTTACCTTTAATCCTGTCGACGTCGCCGACAATATGAAAAAAGCCGGCGGGTATATCCCCGGGATTCGTCCCGGTAAACGTACCGCAGATTATATTGATAAAGTGTTAACCCGTATAACGCTTGGCGGTGCTATCTATGTTTCGGCAGTCTGTGTACTGCCATCAATTCTTATCACGAGGTTCAACGTTCCGTTTTATTTTGGCGGTACCGCCCTTCTCATTGTGGTTGGCGTGGCGATTGATACCGTTGCTCAGATGGAATCTCACATGCTTAGCCGGCATTATGAAGGTTTTTTGAAAAAAAGTGGCGGTAAGATGAAGGGGCGATACTAGACAAACATTTATATTATATCGTATGACACAACACCATCACTGCCGTATTTGATGGGTAATCCGATTTGAAGAAACGGGACAGGAG
>JBATKU010000237.1:0-15949 GCA_049669725.1 Desulfobacterales bacterium | reverse complement strand
TTGCGGTTGTCGATGCAGATGAAACTGAAAGTTTTCAGGTGGAGGTGGCTCCGTTACAGGCGGTATTTTTAAATGACGCCCAGATTTTCATTTTCCGCCGCATTATGATCAACCAGCAAATTTACCGCCAAGGCTTTGTCCTGAAAATAAACGCCTTCCTGGAGCACCTGACCCAAGCCTATTTTCGTACCCAACCCATGGCACGGTTTGCGGGACTCCGACTCAGTGTCATGGATCAGGAACACGAGGCAGATGCAGTAGAAGCCGGCCCTTATTCTAAAAAATCCGATTTCATTCTTAATCGCGGATTTCCTTCTCCTTTCAGTTTTTTAAAAGCCACCCTGACCTGCTCGCAAATCCCCAGATCTGCCGGCCGCCGGACGTTGAACATTATGTTGATTGTGCTGGCAGTCATTGTTTTAATCGGATTGTTTGCCATCTATCAGAGTGCCCGGGCAATCGAAGATCTTTCCGAGCGACGCTCACAATTTGTTTCTTCGGTTACCCATGAATTAAAAACACCCCTGACCAATATCCGGATGTATATCGAAATGCTTGAACAGGGCATTGCCAAGAGCCCGGACCGCGAACAGGAGTATTTCCGGATACTTGACTCGGAAGGCGCCCGCCTCTCGCGTTTGATCAACAATGTTCTTGAAATGTCCAAATTGGAAAGAAAGCAGCGCCATCTTAATTTGCAGACCGGCTCGTTTGCAGAGGTTGTTGCCGAAGTGGAAACGGTGATGGCTGAAAAACTAAAGCAGGATGGATTTTCGTTAACTGTTCAGCCGGGTGATATCCCGCCATTTAAATACGATCGTGAGGTAATGATTCAGGTTTTAATCAACCTGATTGAAAACAGCATGAAATTCGGCAAAAGTGCATCTGAACGTGATATCCATATCCGGACCCGATTGGAAGGCAGCCACGTCAAAATCATGGTGTCCGATACGGGACCGGGTATTCCTCGTCAAGCCCTGAAGAAAATATTTAATGATTTTTACCGCGTCGAAAACTCCCTTACCCGCACCACCCGCGGAACCGGCATCGGCCTGGCTCTGGTGAAAAAATTCGTTCAACTCCAGGGCGGAACGGTGAGAGCGGCCAACAATAGCGGCCCGGGCTGTACCATCACCATCTCTTTGCCGGTGTACAAAAAAAGTTGATTGGTTGATAAGTTGAATAGTTGATAAGTGGATGGGAGATGAGATCGCAGGTTGAGGGTGATATTATATCGTGATTCCGCTAATCCAGTTATATCAATAGTTTTCGGACTCCGGCTTTCGTCGGAGCGGCGGAATTCGGGACTTATTACAAGACCATCAAATTAAGCGCGAACACCGATACCTGATAAACATAAAACTTTTTAAAAAACTTCATTTTTGGGTTGATTTTTTTTTCAATTTAACGCATTAATTCTTCCTTAAATTAACCATTCAATTTTTGGTTTTTAGCTATTTGACTAATCAACTATTCAACCATTTAACGAAATCTGTACAGGGAGATGAGGATGTATAAGATAAGCCTTGGCGTTTTTTGTTTGGTTCTGGCGATAATTTTTGGAAATGCGATGGTTGTAACCGGATCGAGCGATGCAGATGAAATGTGTATCCCGATGGGAACGATTTTGCTGGAACCGTTGGAAGGCGTTGAGGCCAAAAGGCCTCCCGTTGATTTTAATCATCCCACCCATTTTGATTTCAGATGCCAGACCTGCCATCACAAATGGGTTATCCAAGAGCCTATTGCCGGATGCACTACCGCCGGCTGTCATGACGTGGCCGAAGCACCAAAAAAATCCGAAAAAGGCGCGATTGATAAAGACCTGGCTGCCAGATATTACAAAACGGCCTATCATAATTTGTGTATCGGCTGTCACAAGGAAATGCAGATCCAGAATAAAGCACTGGAAATGTCCGGACGCGTGCTCAAGGAAAACTTGCCCAATACCGGCCCCACCGGTTGCAAACAGTGCCATATAACGGAAGAAGAATAGGGCGATGTTTATGGCGTTGAAATAGAAAAATTAGATCAATCCAGGCAAAAGAGCAGGGTCTTTGTGATCCTGCTCTTTTTTTAGGTGCCCATTCAATTTAATCGTTTTTTCCGAATTTTTGTTAATTCATCCAAACTTGTCGTATAAACTTCCTTTCTGGTGCTGTTTCCTCTGGCAAAGATTGATAAAATCAATTTTTGATTATTAAGGGACAAATAAAAACCGGTTATTATTTTGGGTCCCTTAAAGGTGAGGGTTTCATTGCCCCCTGAGTTACTGCCGGCAGTCAGACCAGCCATAAGCGCCTGCAGCAGATCGGCACCTTCACTTTCTTTTGATATAGGTCCATCGAACAGTTGATTGCCTTTAAACGGCCCCAGGGTATAGTTTTGAACCAGTTTACAAAAAATACGGCCGAGTCTGTCGGGTTTGGCGAAACATCCTATTCCGGTAAACATATGATTTTTCATTATATAATCCTTATAAAAAGGTTCAGAGGTTCAAGGTTTACAAAATCGTAGAAAATCCTTATCCCCGTCACACCGGCGAACGCCGGAGTCCATCAAAATTGGAATACGGTTGTTTAAATGGTGGTATGGTCACGAATACATTACACAGGTGTCGTTAAAATATTCGGTGGCCTCCTCAACCGAATCGAAAATGATCCAGTCGCGCCAGATAATCATGCCGTCCTGTCTGCGGGTCTGCTCAATGGTTGTGCTTCCGTGGTATTCATAACAATCGTAATAATCCGGATAAGAGATGCTGGTTGTCATTTTTTTAGCCTCCTTTCGTTGGTGATCTGTCAAACCGGAAAAGCCCTTTTCCCATTTTGAACCCAAAATTAACATACGGGTGTGACAGATCCGGTCACACTATTTAAAAAAAATGATATTTTTTTAAATATTTTCCTAAAAAAGTGAAAAATCTTGTAAAAGATTCTTGGTCGAGGCATCCTAAAGGGGTTTCAAGGTACAGAGTTCAGAGGTTGAAAAGTTTTCGACGTCAAGCATTAATAAACGGCAACCCTGAACGCTGAACCCTTGAACCCTCTAATAACTGGGAAGGAGCAGCCTTATGGCGCGCGGCGATCAGTTGGCAAGGCAGTGGAAGATTATTCAGTCGCTCATCTCATCCCAGCAAGGTAAATCCGTTTCCGATCTGGCAGGGGCTCTGAATTGCCACACCCGTACGATATATCGTGATCTCGAGGCGCTGCAGGTGGCCGGATTTCCGGTCTATACCGACAGGGTCGGCGGCAGAAATCTCTGGTCCTTGCTCGATACGGCCAGACACAGCATCCCCATACCGTTCAGTCTGCCGGAACTGATGGCGCTTTATTTCAGCCGGGGGATGATGAAAGTGCTGAAAGACACCGTATTTTATGATTCGCTGGAATCTTTGTTTGATAAGATTAAATCTACTCTGCCGCCGGAGTATATTGACTATCTGGGGCAGATCGAAGACAGCCTGGAGGTAAGGGCCAAACCCTATAAACAGTACGGCAAAATACGGGAAGTTATTGAAAAAGTCAGTGAAGCGGCGATTAATAAGAAGTTGATCGAAATAGCCTACTATACGATGAGCCGCAAAAGCCAGAACCGGCGCAAAATAGCACCCTATAAAATCTGGTTTTTTGACGGCACCTTTTATTTAATTGCCAATTGCGGGTTGCGGGAGGATATCCGTATTTTTGCCCTGGACCGGATTAAAAAGCTTGATATCACCGACGAGTCCTTCGAAACACCGGAAGATTTCAACATCGATGAATTTATGAAGTCCAGCTTCGGCGTATTCCACGGCGAACCTATCCAGGTCAGGATCTGGTTTGCGTCTGATATTGCCGAATATATCGGGGAGAAGATCTGGCATAACAGCCAGCGTATTGAGCTTCAAAATGATGGTTCCATCATCTTCGAAGCTGAAGTTGCCGGCACAGAGGAGATCAAATATTGGGTTTTGAAATGGGGTGCCAAGGCCCGGGTCCTGGCACCGGATTCCCTGCGGGAGGAGACCCGGCGGGAAGTTGAGGCGATGCTGGCCAATTACGGGGACAGCGGTGCTGGATGAGAAAGCATTCGCCTAAGGGCGAAAAGCGCCAGGTTATTCAGCCGGGGAAAAATTTCGCTCACTGAATTGCAAAATTTCATTTAGTACCCATGGTTTGGGAACACCTCCAAGTCTCCTTCCATTAATAAATAATGTTGGTGTTCCTTTCACACCGGCATCGATTGCGGCTTCAATGTCTTGGCTGACAACCTGAAGACCGCGGCCGGAATCCAGGCAACTATTAAAGTTGTTTAAATCCAGCTTGATCTTAGCTGCAATATTTTGCACTACCGAACGGGAAACCTGTCCCTTGGTTTCAAAGGCGATATCGTGGTAGGCCCAAAACTTGTTTTGCTCATTGGCACATGCGGCGCCTTCAGCCAGCATGCAAGCGCCGGGGTGAAGATCGGAGGAGAGCCTTCGGTTGCAGGATTTATCCAACGGGTAGTGCCGGAAAACAATACGAGCTCTATCGTGGTTGCCGGATCCTGCAAGCTTAATATATTGGGATGCCTTGGCACAGTAAGGGCACCGGAAATCACTGAATTCCACAACCGTCAAATTCGCATCTTCTGAACCCATAAAGGGCCGATTTTCCACTTTTATGGACAGGGGTGTTTGTTGCAACAAATTTTCTGTGACCTTAACCAGCCGTTCACGATCATTTCCGGTAAGTGATCTGGCAAGGAATTGAGAACCGGCGATGGCAATGACGGCGGTGAGCACTATAGCGCCGATAAGCAGTCCTTTAATGACATTTCGGTAATAAAAATCAATTGCCCGGCCATCTCCTGTCCCGGGGAATATGGATAGTAAAGGAATCCGCGGTTCGGACGCCCGCCATACCTGCTTTACTAAACCAATGATAATCGCAAAATTGATTATATAGGTGGCTATGCAAAGCCAGCAGACCGCTCGTATTCTGAAAATCATTATATGGGCAAGATACAGGTCAAAGGCTAGGCCTAAAACAGCCAGAAAGAATGCCCACCGAAGAAACGCCTGACCGCAGTCCCGCCTGAAAATAAGGCTGCCAACGCCCAATAGTGCTAATGTGCCATAGAAAATGGCGCCCCATAATGCAAGTGGAAGCCCCAGTAGGCTGCTGTAAGGGCTTGCTGAAACCAAATTGCAACCGAGCCCACTGTCGGTGCCACATAATAGGCCACTTTTGATTTCCCCCATGAGCAGGGCAATATGAAAGGAATACAGATAAAGGCATACACCGAGGCCCGCAAGGGCTGCGGTTATGACAAACCACCCCCTCCATGCGCCTCGGTGTCCGTTATTTATTGCTTCGATGTTATTATTGACGGCACTTGATTCACCCATATGATTATGACAATTCCTCAATGGCTTCTTGCATAAGCTGACCGATGGCCATCTTTTGAGGGCATCTTTGCTCTGCATTTGAATAGTCAGTTTTTGCCAGTCGAGTACGGATTTTTTCAGGTATTTTGTTAAACTCGGCCATGGCAAAATGCCGATCACCGTAGCTGCGGCAATACATGAGATAGCGCATGACATCACCGATGGGGATATCCTTGCCAACGGCTGATTCACAAATGTTCGTACATCCGGTGCAATAATCGGAATGGGTTTCCCGGGCATAGCGTTGGAGTAAATCCGTGTCGCGGAAGGATAATTCCGTCTTGTTTACAGCGGCAGCTATGTTAGACATCAGAATGCTCATGTTCGGCATCTGGGAGCAGATGCTGGCGATGTTCGGATTTTGCCAGACGGCCCTTAATTTGGCCTGGGCGTCGGTAAATCCTTTTTCCAGGAAACGGCCGGCCATCTCGATTTCGGTGTCGGTATCCGTCCTCACCGACCCCCCGCCCTGGGTTTTCATGGCGGTTAATCCGATTCCCGCTTTGACGCAGGCATCCACCGCGCGCTTCATCCCTGTGGTGTGCATCAGGCGGTAATTATAGGTCATCATAATGCCATCGATCCAGCCAAGTTTAGCCCCCGCCAGCAGGCAGGCTTCCATGTTGCTGTGGGTGCTGAAACCGAAAAGGCGGATTTTGCCGGCGGCCTTGGCCTTTTCGGCCCAGACCCTGGAGCTGTCATCCAGTTCGTCGATATCATATATTCCATGCACGAAATAAAGATCAATGTAGTCCGTGTTCAATCTTTTAAGGGAGCGATTCAGGAGCCTGGTCATTCCATCAGGATCACGGGCGTCGGATTTGGATACCAGAAAGACCTTCCGGCGGTCCTGGGGATATTTATTAAAAAATTTTCCGATACCCTTCTCGCTGCCCCTTTGATAGCAGTCCGCCGTATCCCAGTAGGTAACGCCCCAGCGAATGGCCTGCCGCATCATCAACTGGTTGGAAGCGATGTTGAACATCCCGCCCAGGGAGAGAATGGGTACGTCGACACCGGTTTTGCCGAAGGGGCGGGTAGGCACCCTGGTTGGTGTTTCGGCGGCACTAGCAAGGCGGTTGACCGGTGCCATGAGGGCGCCTAAACCGGCCGTTCCGGTGGCCTTTAAAAAGTGTCGGCGGGACCATTGATTTTTTTCTCCAATCATCGTGGGTACCTCCTTCGAATTTAATCCGCCAGGATTAATGATATAAATAAATAATGTATAATTTCCTAATGGTGGTTTATGCTAATTCCTTCAGCGCATCCTGCATAAGTTGGCCGATGGCCATTTTTTGGGGACACTGGTGTTCGGCCGCGGAATAATCCGCATTTGCCATCTGTGACCGAATGTCTGGCATAATTTTCCGAAAGTGCGTACATGCCCGGTAAGGGTTATCGTAACTGCGTGCGTACATGAGATAGCGCATGACATCGCCGATGGGAATATCGCCGGCAACCGCTGATTCGCAGATGTCGGCACATCCTGCACAATAGGCCGACCTCGTTTCCAGAGCATATTGCCGCAATAACACGTTTTCCCGGGAAGAAAGTTTGGTTTGGTCCATTGCTGCGGCAATATTGGCCATCAAAATCGTCATATTGGGCATCTCCGAACAGATGCTGGCAATGTTTGGATTTTCCCAGACAGCCTTGAGTTTGGCCTGGGCGTCGGTAAAGCCTTTCTCCATAAACCTGCCGGCCAGTTTGAGCTCGGTTTCACTGTTGGTTCTGACCTGGCCGCCGCCCTGGGTTTTCATGGCGGTCAAGCCGATACCGGCTTTGGTGCAGGCATCTACGGCCCTTCGCATGTCATCGCTGTGCATCAGTCGATAGTTGTAGCGCATCATAATGCCATCGACCCAGCCAAGCTTGGAAGCTCCCAGCATGCATTCTGCCATATTTGAGTGGGTGCTGAAACCGAACAGGCGGATCTTGCCTTGGGCTTTCTTTTTTTCAGCCCAGGATTTGATTCCATCATCCAATTGCCCGGTACTTCTTACGGAGTGCATAAAATAAAGGTCGATATAATCGGTTCTCATACGTTCAAGTGACAGGTCAAGATCCTCGCTCAACCCTTTTGTCGTCCAGGCGTGGGATTTGGTTACCAGAAAAATTTGTTGACGGTCCCGGGGATATTTTTCAAGATATTTCCCGATTCCTTTTTCGCTTCTGCCGCCCATGTAGGTATTGGCCGTATCCCAATAGGTCACGCCCCACTTGAAGGCCTGTCTCAGAACCAGGATACTCAGGGAGGTATCCAAACTGCCCCCAAAAGAAAGGATGGGGACGGTGATGCTGTTGTTTCCAAAAGGCCTTGCCGGCATTTTGCCGGATTCTTCGGACGCATTCGCCGGCTGACAAAGAAACGCCATTACCGATCCTGCACCGGAGATGCCAGCGGCTTTTAAAAACTCCCGGCGGGACCAGTGTTGATATGTACCTGCGATTTTGAGATTCTCCTTCAAAAGCTCTATGCTCCAGTTGGGCAATAGCGCTCGCTTTTAGTTAATTGTTATTAGAAGTTGATTTTAATCTAATTTTATTCTTATCTGAATAATACAACTTCAATACATTCTCCCCCTGTCCAGACTATTAACCAATAACAAATAACGATTAACTTTCTATGGCCGCCTTAAAAGAAGCGCGTGTTCACGGGCCCTGGTTTCATTGTCAGCCGTAACCCGGATGGCCCTTTTACCGGGAACCGGGCATTCGTGTTCGCAAACACCGCAGCCGATACAGCGATTGGGATCGACATAAGGTTGCTGCAGTTTAACCAGGATCTCAATCTGACTTCCAAGTGCCGGCGGTGGTTCAAAGGCAAGCTCGTCGGCCACTTTCAGCCCCCGCTCCCAGTTACTGATGATTCTTCGCGGGCGCGCGTCGGCGGTCGACGCCACTCTGCAGTAATAATCTCCGGTGGCATATTGATCCACCTGAAGGCCGATTGCTTGAATTTCGACATAGAAGGCATCGGCCCTTTCTACCATCAGCTTTGAGCCGGTGTTGACGGTGTTGAAGACGGTGCGGGTCGAAATGGCTTTGGGGCTTACCGGGCAGTTCTCCTGGCAGACGATACAGGGCCTGTCCATGGCCCAGGGCAGACAGCGGCCCCGATCAATGAAGGCTGTCCCGATGGAAATCGGCCCCGGACCTGCAAATTTGCCCAGACCTTTGCGTTCATCGAGACCGAGCGGCCGGATGGCTGCCGTCGGACACAGTTG
This sequence comes from Desulfobacterales bacterium, assembly GCA_049669725.1. Taxonomy (GTDB): domain Bacteria; phylum Desulfobacterota; class Desulfobacteria; order Desulfobacterales; family JAFDCJ01; genus JAFDCJ01. The sequence goes on along the minus strand of JBATKU010000237.1, from coordinate 7,306 downwards.
GCCGCAGGCAATGCAGTTAAACTGGCATCCACTGGTGCCGATCCGGAAATTGAGTACCGGCGTCCACAGCCCTTCAAATCCGCCTTCCAGGCCGGCGGGATGAATGACATTGGTCGGGCAGACGCGCATACACTGTCCGCATTTGATGCAGCGGGAAAGAAATTCTTTCTCCGCTAAAGCACCCGGCGGACGGACCAGGGCAGGATTCCAATTGGTGGCCAGATTTCCGCTTAACCGCACCACCGGTATCACAGCCGCCCCGGATACCGCCGAGACCAGAAATTGCCTGCGGGACAGGTCAAGGTCCAGGATCTCACCGGTCGCTGAGGGTGCGTTCTGGTACGTCATCAAACCGTGTCGGCAGTCGCCCATGCAGTTCAGGCATAAAACGCATTCATGATACCTGATCTGGGTGGTGGGTGCGCAGCCGCCCTCGCAGTGTTTTTCACAGGTATGGCAGTCAGAGCAGTCGTCGCTGATTTTGCCGATGCGCCACAGGGCGAAGCGACCCAGTACGCCAAAGAGCGCTCCGGCCGGGCAGATAAAGCGGCAGTAAAAACGCGGTTTTAACAGATTTAATAAAACCGCCGTTAAAAACACCGCCGCAATCAACCAGGTGCCGTCATAAAATCGTGGGGCAGGGGCCAATCTTAAAGCTGTTTGATCCATAAGCGGCAGAACAACCAGATTGATTGAGCGGTAAACCAGGGGTATCGGATCCAGCAATCCGATCTGGAGAGACGCTGAGGGGGCTCTGTTGGCCTTCAAAAGCACGCTTAACAGAAGCCAGATGGCGACAAAACATAAAAAATACAAAACCGTCTTTTTAACATTTTCCCGGGTTTGGCCCATGGTATGTCTGACGGTTAAAGCCAGTGTCGCCAGAACCAGCAGCGCAAACAGCCATTGATTGTTACCGGGCAACCGGATGAGACCAGCCACCAGTTCCATCGCGGAAACAGTCAAAAGAAACACCAGGACCCAGTATTTGGTCACCTGTCCCGGGTGATAGGCGTTAAGTTTTATTTTGGCAGCGGTCTTTTTTTTGCGGTTGGCGATGAATCCCACAAACTGGTGGATGGCCCCAAAAGGGCATAACCAGCCGCAGAAGAACCTGCCAAGTACAATGGTCAGCACCAGGGTAGCAAGTCCCCACAGCAGACCGGCGTAAAGCGTGCGGGTGCTAAGCAATGTGGCCAGGCCCACCAGTGGATCAAGCTCAATGATCCAGTTGACCGGCCAGCCGCGCAACTGCCACCACTGATCACCGGGGGAAGTAACCAGGCAGAACCAGATGAAAACAATGAAAAAGAAAATCTGGCTAATGCGTCGGGTGGTAACGATGTTCATGCTTCCCCCATCACCGGATTCAGCGATTGATAGTCCGCGGTGCCGAGGCCAGCCGCATCTGCCATGCCGATGAACGGCAGGTCATTTAATGACCTTCCGAGTAAGGTTGCGCCGAAGGCATCAACAGCTACCTGGTCGGTGCCGGCGATCATCATGTTGGTTTCTTTAAGGTCTGCAAGTGAGCCGCCGGTGGGCCCGTTGGTCATCATGGTTGTTGTGCCGTCCAGAATTACCAGGGTTGGTCTGATCATCATCGCCAATTCGGTTATAATCGTCTGGATATCCTGATGGAAAATGTTGCGGCGACCCCCCAGAAGTCCGTACCAGTTTTTCATTATCATCGATGCACCGCTGCGATGGTGATCCTTGACGGGGGCAGTACCGATAACTTTGTCGATGTTCTTTAGCGGATCATAAAGAACCGGCCAGTTTCGAATCAGCTTCCCATCAGGGATGCTTAACGGTTTGAAGGCATCATCTCGCGGTAAAAATAATTGGGCTCCGGCACTGCGGGCGGCATCAGCAATGCCGCTGAGCGTAAAACAACTGTTCGGATCATTTATGGGATTGTCTGTTACGATGACCGATGATGCGCTGGCATCAAAACAAAGCCGCGTTATCTCGGATACGATTTGGGGATGTGTTGTGGCCGAAAGCATTTGCGGGGACGCAAATGCGGCATTAACTTTAAGCAATACCCGATCGCCCTTCTCAATAAAAGTTTCAATGCCGCCGATGCTTTTAACCGCAAGTCGAAGCGTGTCCACTCTGCTGCGGCCACGGATGATGCTCATCTTTGGCCCCAGATCGGGAACCGAAAAATCCGGCAGGCGAATATTCGTTTCAATTTCTTTGGATCGACCCGGACCTTTGGAATCATGGAACCAGAAACCGGCGGCGCCGGCGGCTGCTATGGAGAGCCCGGCCTTGGCTGCGCGATTCATAAACTGGCGTCTGGTCAAATCCTTTTTAGCCGGATCCGGATTCATCAACCACCTCTTTAAGCTTTTGATATAATTGCACAGCCAGAGCTATCGCCTGTTCTTTGCTGGCGGCTTCACGAACACCGGCCATAAATGGACCGCAGGAAAATATAACTTCATAGGTTTCCAAAATTTCCATCAGTTTAGCATCCTTGATCGCCAAGTTCACATCTATATTTTGCCCGCCGAAAGTTTCCAGAAATTTTTGGTAGGCCGATGCCAGGTCCTGCGCCGCCCGGGTCTCCTGACGCCGGGATAGAAAAGCCATCAAGCGCTCTTGCCCGAGTTCATATTCCGCTGTGTAGATCTGATTCAGGCGGTCAAAACCAAAGGCGTCGGTAGAAATCAGTGATATGCTGTCGGCTACCAGACCCGGCACCGGGAACAGGTCTTTTTCCGGTATGGTGACGGTTTGGGTGGCGGTGTTGCCGATGAAATTTTCAGCCAACAATTTCACGGAATTAAACGCACGATCCGTTGCTTCGGATGCGATAATCTCAATGTAAAAGCGGCCATGCACCAGGAAGAGTGCATTTGAAGTTCGATAGGCATACCGGGTCAGATCCAGCGCCGCGGCGCCTTCCCGGCGCTGGGCGCTGAAGACTGAAAAGGCATTTTGACCGTTGTCCATGTCATATATGTAGGCTTCAACCCATAGGTTGGAACCTTTTTTATCCTTATAGCGCTGGCTGTTAAGGCTGATAAAACCGGCCGATAAATACAGCTCGGCCTTTCCGTTGATCTTGTCCGATAAATTCTGAGCGTCAAATGATTCCGCTAATGTGAGCGGGACCATGCCCGGCGGCAGCGGTATAATTGATTCCGTCAACGTGGTTAGAGAGGAATCCTTGTCTGTGGCGGTCGGTGGTGAAAATAAATCTTCTTGTAATATCGAAGGGTTGTAGTTAAACTGAGCCAGGAATATCCCGGTTCCGATTACAAGAAGGATGAATAAAACGGCCAGACTGGAAGATGTTTGCTGCCTGCTGTATTTTTTATTTTCCCGAATCACTTAATCCTCATGATACAATGTGATATCATAAAGCAAAGAAAATTTTGTGTCAATTGCAAAGGCAGGGATGAGCGACCTGGCGTCATTGCATGAGATTCCGATAGATTTGCTGGAATGAAATAAAATCAGGGTGCGATGTAAAAGTGATACTTAGTGCTTGCCCTTGACCAATTATGTACAGATCTTATTGTTATCTCAACGATGCCCCTAACTCGGACAGGCCACGACCAAGAATAATCAATCACGAAAGCACGAAATGACTAAAACACGAAAAAAGCCAAGAAACTTTTCGTGTTTTCGTGATAAAATCCATCTCAGGCCGATAATTAAATACATAGAAATAACAATTAAGCTCCAAATTTGTCCCTGATCCCATGGCGAATCCTAACCGACAAGCAATTCTCTGTCCCAATTGCAAAAAGCTCATCAGCGCATCCGAGTCTAAATGTCCCTTCTGCGATACGGCCCGGCCGGGATCCTGGTGGAAAAATAATTCCTGGACCCGGGGCTTGCGGGACTCAAATCAGTTTGTAAAGACGCTGATTGCGATCAATGTGGGCATGTATATTATATCAATATTATTCAATCCCAGAGGCACGGGGCTGTCTTTAAATCCGCTAACCTTTTTGTCTCCTTCGGAAAGCAGTTTATTCCTTTTGGGTGCCACCGGTACCGTGCCCATCGACGAGTATCACCGTCTGTGGACACTCATCTCAGCCAGCTTTCTTCACGGAGGCATACTACATATTTTTTTCAACATGGCTGCCTTGCGGCAGCTGGGCTCAGTGGTAAATCATGAATTCGGGGTTTATCGGATGTTTATTATCTATACCGTGAGCGGTATAATCGGATTTTTTATATCCTATCTGGCCGGGGTCGCCCTTACCATTGGCGCATCCGCATCTGTCTGCGGGCTGGTCGGGGCCGTACTTTATTATGGTAAAAGCCGCGGTGGAATATACGGCCGGAATTTATATCGACAGATTTCCATCTGGGTAGTATTTCTTTTTGTTTTCGGGCTGATTGTCCCGGGAATTAACAACTGGGGTCATGGCGGCGGGATTCTGGCAGGAATTATTTTTGGCTATCTGTTGGGATACCAGGAGAAAAAAAAGGAAAATATAATCCACAAAATGCTTGCCGGTGTTTGCGGGGTGGTCACCCTGGCGGTGCTTATCTGGGCCGTAGGGACGGCGCTTTATTACAGTTTGACGGTCTAGGAAATGAAGTGCCTAAAATGCCTAAAGTTTAAAGTGCCTAAAATTATGGTACGCCTTCGGCGTGCCTAATCTTATCTCTACAGTCAGATTGACCTCAATATTCTATGATGGCATGTGCGAATTTAGCGCCTAATAAAGCTAAAAACGATAGAATGCCATTATTTTAGGCACTTTAGGCATTTTAGTGCATTTTAGACATTTCGGGTGCTTATTTCCAGAATTCAAAAAAATGGTGTACCGGCCCGTGACCGTGCCCGATCTTGTATGCCGCACCCGCACGGATGGCATTTTGGATAAACGTCTTGGCTTTGCTTACCGCATCCTCGATGCAACTGCCCCTGGACATATGGGCGGCGATGGCGGAAGAAAGTGTGCAGCCGGTGCCATGATTATTGCAGCTGTCAATTCTTTCAGCTTCCAGTGTGACAAAACGATCCTCTTCAGTTAAATAAAGCAGATCCGTGCTTTTGCTCTCTTCCAGATGTCCGCCTTTGATCAGGATGCTGCGGCCGCCAAATTGGGCCAGTGATCTGGCGGCCCGTTGCATATCTTCGAAGCTTTTTATCTTCTGTCCCAGCAATACTTCGGCTTCAGGCAGATTCGGTGTGACAACATCCGCCACCGGCATTAGATGGTCCTTGATGGCCTGGATGGCATCATCCTGCAAAAGTTTATCCCCGCTCTGGGCAACCATTACCGGATCCAGCACAATATTGCGAGCGCTATATTTAGTCAGCGTTTCGGTGACCGCTTTGATCAGTTCCGCTGAATACAGCATGCCGATTTTGACGGCATCGGCGCCGATATCGGTAAACACGGCTGTCATCTGCTCGACCGCAAATGGCGGGGGGACGGCATGGATGGCGGTGACACCCCGGGTGTTTTGGGCGGTTAGGGCTGTGATTACCGACATGCCGTAACACCCGATGGCCGCAAAAGTTTTTAAATCTGCCTGTATACCGGCGCCCCCGCCGGAATCGGAACCGGCGATGGTCAATACCTTAAAGTATTCTCGAGTTTGATTTGTGCTATTCATTATATTTCATAGCCCGGATCCGCCAAGGCGGAGATCCAAAAAGTTTTTCATAAAATGCAAAGAAATAACAATATCGAAAATAGTCATTTTACTCACCCAGCCTTAAAATGGTCCCAGCCTGTTAGAGATAGGGGCTTGGTTGTGCCGTCGGGGTAAGTTAGCGTCAATCCGCTCTTTTTATTTATTTCACCGAGGCGATAAAGTGGCCGTTTAAATTTTGCTTGAAATTTTAGCGCTATTTCTTCAGCACTTTCAGGCGCAAGGGTGCACAGCAGGGTGTAATCTTCGCCGCCGGAAAGGGCGTATTCAACCGGATTAAAATCAAAGCGGCTGCAAAATTTCAGCAGGGATTCGGAAACCGGTATTTGGTCAAAATAAAGGGTGGCGCCCACCCGACTTTCCTCGGCAATATGTCCGAGATCAGAGCTGAGACCGTCGCTGGTATCAATGCCGGCATGGGTGCCGGGCTGGGATGCCAGGAAAAGCCCTTCGTGCAGGTGGGGTTCAGGTAAAACATGCGCCCGGTAAAGGGCCTGCAAGTCTTCGGTGTCGGTGGGGATGTTGTTTAAAATCAAATGCAAACCGGCTTTGCTGTCACCCAGATAACCCGATGATACGATAATATCGCCCGGGCAGGCGGCGTCCCGACACATCATCTGCGTTTGATCAACCGTTCCCTGAACGACTATATTAATAATTAAATCTTCTTTGGAGTTGGTTGTGTCACCTCCCAGTATGTTGACATCATACCTGGCGGCCAGATTTTTCATGCCGTCATAAAAAGCTTCCAAATATTCCAGGGGACAATCCTGCGGAATAGCGATGCTGATAAATGCTTCACGGGCTTGGCCGCCCATGGCTGCGATGTCGCTCAGATTAACGGCCAGGGATTTATAGCCCAGGTCGAAACCTGAAATCGAATTGCGGATAAAGTGTATGCGTTCCACCAGTAAATCGGTGGTGATCAGAGAAACCCGGTCCGGCGCCACCGTAAAAGCGGCGGCATCGTCCCCAATGGACTTGATGACATTCTCCGGTCGAATCAGGCAACCCCGGCTGATTTTTTGGATAAAACCGAACTCTCCGATCTCAATTAGGGTCATGGGTTTCTGGCCTCATCAATTATCTGTTTAAGATTCATCGCCGATGTCCCGGGGTCATCGGCGGCAACGATGGCCGATACGACCGCGACACCATCGGCACCATGGCGGATGACCTCTGCTGCATTAAATTTATGTAAACCGCCGATTGCCACCAGGGGGATTTTTACCCGATTTCTTATTTCCCGCAGGCCTGCCAATCCCAGGGGAGGTGCCGTATCGGATTTGGTGGGTGTGGCGTAGATAGGGCTGACCCCCAGATAATCCGCGCCGCCTTTTTCGGCTTCGACGGCATCTTGAACAGACTCCGCGGAGATGCCGATAAGCATCGAACGGCCTGCTATCTTTCGAGCCGTTTCCAGCGGCATATCACTCTGCCCCAGATGAACACCGTCGGCCCCTACGGCCAGGACGACATCCAAGCGGTCGTTGATGATCAAAGGAACTTCCCGGGCATTCAGAAAATTTTTGATTGCCAGGGCCTGCTCGATAAATTCCAGCGTCGAGCAGTCTTTTTCCCTTAATTGAACACAGGTGACACCCCCGTAAACGGCGGCTTGGACGATATCAAGCGTGCTTCTGCCTCGGGCCAGCCCCCTGTCGGT